>NZ_CP036295.1:1490000-1790000 GCF_004801255.1 Desulfovibrio desulfuricans
GCAGACTTGCCGTGGTTGATGCCAGAGTTTATTGTTCCTGTGCTTGCCTGAAATGATATTTTGAGATAGATTTTTTTATAGATGGCCTTCAACTAACAGCTATTTTAAGGGCCTTAAGCAAATTTCCTATGGTTTAGCATGGCTTTTGTCGGGGCCATGTGCTCCTGCTGGTCTGCATGTGCTGCATTACACGAAATCCGTTGTGCGGGGTTCATATGCCAGAGGCCCATCCACACATTCGTTCGCAAACTTCAACAAATTATCCAGTCTGGCTGCGCACATACAGGCCGTTGTGGATTATTGCCATAATTGACCTGCTTGTGCTGGGCATTATTGTGTTTGCCCTTACGGTGAGCAGACAGCGTGATTTTGAAAAAATCGCCGCAACACTCGAAAATGTTTCCAGTTCCATGGATCAAATACTTTCGTGGCGGTTTGAAAAAATTCACTTTGCGCTGCTCTCCACCATCGACGAGGTGGAGCGTCTGACCAGAACCGGCAATGCAACCTGGGAAAGCTTTGACAGTCTTGGTCTAAGCCTGGACGAAAGGGTGCCGGAAACGCTTGGTTATGTGATTGCCAACAACAAGGGCAATGTCATTTATGCCTCGCCCCGTGCTCTGACCGGCGAAATATCCGTCGCCAACGACGAGCATTTTCGCCACATGCGAGACAGCCTCACGACCGGGCTTGTTATCTCCAGGCCTTTTTACGGTCATTCGTGGCCACACCCCATTGTGGTGCTGTCCATGCCGTATGCGCAGCCTGACGGTTCGTTTGGCGGTATTGTGGCCTGCGCTGTTTCCATCAACATGTTTTCTTCTGTCATGCAGGCTGCCGAAATCGTCGGCCCCACCGCCATGGCAACGCTGTGGGATAAAAAGCCCGGGTTGATCACCCAGCACCCCGAGGGGCTGTTTGTTCTGGACGCCAAACCTTCCGCCCCGCTGCGCAAGCTCATAATGCAGGATGCGGCCCCTACCATTTACCATCACAACCGCGTTGACTTTAACAATAAAAACAGGATCGCCTTTTTTCGCAAGCTCAGCCAGTGGCCGCTGTATCTCTCCATAGGCGTGTACGAGCAGGACATACTGGGCAAGTGGCGACAAAACCTGTTTTCAATAGGCATTTTGGGGTTGGTATGCCTTGTTATCTCTCTCTGGAGCGGTCTGGCCTACACCCGGCACGTCAACGCCATAGAAAAAAACGAAAAACGTTACAAAGGGCTTTTTGACAACATGCAGGCAGGTCTGGCCCTGTTTGAGCCGGTTTTTTCGCCTTCGGGCGCAATCAGCGACTTCAAGTATGTTGAAATCAACAATGCCTATTGCAAAATTTTTAAGGTGACGCCCGAAGACGTTTTGGAAAAAACACTTCTGTTCCGCATTGCCAACAAAACATCCAAGGCCGGGCTGTGGGTGAACCCTCTCATAGCGACCGTTGAAACCGGTGAACCGCGACATTTTGACTTTTTTCTTGAAGGCAACAACCTTTGGATAGACATCGTGGCCTACCGCCCGGAAGCGGGAAAGGTGGCTATTTTGTGCACAGACGTGAGCGAAAGCCGGTTTGCGCAGGAGAGAGCCAGCCGGGTTTCGCAAATGTACGCAGCACTCAGCCGGTGCAACCAGGCCATTGTGCGCTGCAAGGCGCGCGAAGCGCTGTTTTCTGAAATATGCCGTGCAGCAGTTGAGGCTGGCGGCTTGAAGGGCGCGTGGATAGGGCTTGTTGAAAAATCAACCGGCAACGTGCGCCCGGTGGCCTCTTTCGGCCTTGATGCCGTCGATCTGCAACGACTGCGGGTGTCCATGCACGAGTCAGATCCCTTTGGGGCTGGCCCAACAGGCTGCGCCATACGCGATAACGAGGCCATCTGGTCTGACAATTCCACTGCAGATCCGCGTCTTGTCCCCTGGTGGCAGCTGATCCAGAAGACCGGCTTTCTTTCTGTCGGGGCGCTGCCCTTGCGGCAGCGTGGAGAAGTGCTGGGCAACATGACGCTCTACTCGACAGAGGTGGGCGCTTTTGACCCAGAGGCGCGCGAGCTGCTGGCCGAAATGGCCACCAACGTAAGCTTTGCGCTTGATAATTTTGCCTGGGAGGAAGAGCGCCAGCGCAACGAAGCCATAATCAACGAGCTGGCTTTCTATGACCAGCTGACCGGTCTAGCCAATCGCCCCCTGCTGGCGGACCGCATACGGCTGGCTGTTGCGGCAGGCCTGCAAAATCACCAGTACAGCGCGCTGCTGTTCATCGACCTCGACAGCTTCAAGACCATCAATGATACGCTTGGGCACGATCATGGCGACAGCCTGCTCAAGCAGGTGGGCAAACGCCTGCTTACGCTTGTGCAGCCAGAGGATACCGTGGCCCGGTTTGGCGGCGACGAATTTGTGCTGTTGCTGCAGGCGATTTCGAGCCGGCGCGACAAGGCGGTAGAAAGGGCGGGGCTTGCCAGCCGCAAGATACTGAGCGCGGTGAGAGACCCCATCATTATTGAGGGCATAACCTGCAACTGTACGGCCAGTATAGGCGTCACCCTGTTTGGCGTAGACGCCATCACGCCCGACGAGCTGCTCAAGCAGGCCGACCTTGCCATGTATCAGGCCAAGGATGCCGGCAGAAACACCGTGCGTTTTTTTGATCCGCACGTGCAACGGGTTGTTTTGGAGCGCATAGCTCTGGAACGGGAGCTTGAGGACGCCATAGGGCTTGAGCAGTTTGTGCTCCATTATCAGCCGCAGATTAATGCCGACAATCGGGTTATAGGCGCGGAGGCGCTGATACGTTGGCAACACCCTGTGCGGGGGCTGATGAGCCCCGCCGAGTTTATCCCCCTGGCGGAAGAAAACGGCATGATCGTGCGCATAGGCAACTGGGTGCTGCGCCAGGCCTGCGCCCAGCTTGCCATATGGGCTGATCTGCCGGAATTTGCCGGGCTTTCTGTGGCGGTCAACGTGAGCGTCAGGCAGTTCCGTGAAAGCGGCTTTGTCAGGGATGTGACTGCGGCGGTGCGGCAGTCGGGCATTGACCCAAGCCTGCTGAAACTGGAAATTACCGAAAGTCAGCTGGCGCTCAACATGCAGGAAATAATCTCCACCATGGTCGAGCTGGGCAATCTGGGCATACGGTTTTCACTGGACGACTTCGGCAAAGGGTATTCGTCCATGACCTATCTCAAGATGCTGCCGCTGGAGCAGCTCAAGATTGATGGCTCGTTTATCCGCGATCTGCTCACCGATTCCAACGACGCCGCCATCGCCGCAACCATTATTGCCCTTTCGCAAAGTCTTGGTTTTAGCGCGGTGGCAGAGTGCGTTGAAAACTCAGCGCAGCAAAACGCGTTGTTGCGCATGGGCTGCACGCTGTTTCAGGGGTATCTGTTCAGCAAGCCGCTTGCCGTGCAGGATTTTGAGCGGTATGTGGATGCGGCGGCAAAGGCCGCCAGCACGCTGCAGCAGGCATAAGATACGGCAGATAAAAAAGGCGAGCCGCAGCCCGCCCCATATGACATCCGTTAGCGTGCGCTATCCGTTGTTGCCGTCCAGTTGCTGCCATTTGCCAAGGCAGCTTTCAATGTGCCTGCATATGGCGGCCTGTTCCTCGCGTCCCTGACCGTTCACGCTGATAGGGTCGGCAAAGGTGTAGCGGATGGCCATGCCGGGCGTTACCGGGCCCAGCTCCTTAATTTTTTTGCCCTGACCCCAGGCGTCGGTTTTAAGCGCCAGCGGCACAATGGGCACCCCAGCCTTTTTTGCCAGCTTGACCCCGATGGAATTGAACATCTGCGGGTTAAACTCGCGCGAGCGCGTGTGCTGCGGAAACACAATAATGGAAATACCCTTCTTAAGGCGTTCGAGGCCGCCCTCAAGCACTGCGGCGAGGTCTTCGCGAGGGTTGGTGCGTCCAACTACGACGGGGTCGCGCGAGCACATCACCGGGCCAAAAAACGGCATGGTGGTAAGGCTGCGTTTGACCACAAAGGTAACGGGGCGGCGGGGGCGTATCAGGCCCGGCAGCATAAAGGTTTCAAGCGTGCTCATGTGGTTGGCCACAAACAGGCAGGGGCCGTCGGCGGCTTCAATGGCGCTCATGCCCTCAATTTCGATGGGGCAGCCCATGCGCTCAACAAGGTCGGCAACCCATACGCTGGCGTACACCCACGCGGCGTCGTCGCAAAGACCCTTGGACGCACGCGCGCACAGCCAGCGTACCGGCCCGAGAAACAGGCGGCTGTAAAAGCTGAGCGATGGCATCATGCGGCTGAAAAAGCCCGCACTGGCATGTTGGCTGCTGTATGTGTCGCCTGTAAGAAACTTGGCTTCAAATGCGCCGTCAACAAAGGGGTTCATGCCTATTCATCCGTTTTTTTGATTTTGTGCAATTTGCGCCACCACTGGCTGAGCCGGGGTTCTTCGCCGTTTTCGCGCGGCTGATAAAACCTTCTGCCCTCCAGCTCGGGCGGCAGGTATGATTGCTCTATCCATGATTCCGGGTAGTTGTGGGGATATTTGTATTCCTTGCCGTAGCCCCATTCCTTTTGCAGCTGGGTAGAGGGGTTGCGCAGGTGCAGCGGCACAGGCCGCGCTCCGTTGAGCTTAACCTCACGCGCCGCATTAAGGTAGGCGGCGTAGGAGGCATTGCTTTTTTTGGCCATGGCCAGATAGGTAACAGTTTCGGCCAGTGGAATGAAGCCCTCGGGCATGCCCACAAACTCGACGGCCTGCTGGCAGGCTACCGCCAGCCCCAGCGCGTCTGGATCGGCCAGGCCGATATCCTCCGAGGCGGAGAGTATCAACCTGCGGCAGACAAAACGCGGGTCTTCGCCCCCTTCAAGCAGACAGGCAAGATAGTAAAGCGCCGCGTCAACGTCGCTGCCCCGTATGGACTTGATGAGCGCCGAGGCCAGCTCGTAGTGGTTGTCGCCGTCCTTGTCGTGGCGAATGAGCACCTCGGGCAGGGCGGCCTTGATGTGCTCCAGGTCGCGCACGTCTTCGGGCAGGGCCGCAACGTACTCCACAAGGTTCAGCAGGGTGCGGGCGTCGCCGTGCGATACGCCTGCCAGCAGGTCGGCCACGTCGTCGGGCATCTGCATCTGCAGGTCGCCCGCGCCGCGCCGCGCAAGCTCCATAAGCTCGGGGCGGCCCAGGGGGCGCAGCCGGAGCACGTGCAGGCGCGAGAGCAGCTGGCGCGTAACGCTAAAAGACGGGTTTTCCGTAGTGGTGGCCAGCAGGGTCAGGTCGCCCGACTCCACCAGCGGCAAAAAAAAGTCCTGCTGCGCCTTTGAAAAACGGTGCAGCTCGTCCAGAACCAGAATTTCCACGCCGGTAAGCGAGCGGCGCAGGTGCTGCAGCCCAGCCTCGGGCGCGCTCAGGCGCAGATACGGTCTGCCGGTGGATTTTGCCAGCAGCAGGGCAAGGGTGGACTTGCCGCAGCCGGGCGGGCCAAAAAAAAGCAGGCTTGGCAGACGGCCCGACTTCATGATCGACCGCAAGCGGTCGCCAAGGTGGGTCTGCCCAAGAAAAAGGGCCAGATCGTCGGGGCGCATGCGCTCCGGTAGGGGCCTGTTTACGGTCACTGTTTGATCTCCGTGGCGGCGTCGGCCTTGCCCGCAAGTTGCGAGCCCCACCAGTGCAGGCCAAGGCAGAGCGTTGCCGCCGTTTCGCAGCGCAGTACGCGTGCTCCAAGGCTCACTGGGTCAAATGCCGCTTTTTGCAGGGCTGTGAGCTCCCGCTGTGAAAAACCGCCTTCCGGGCCGATCACATAGACGGTAAGGCCGGGTTGCCCTGCCATCTGGGGGGTGAGCATGTGCACGCCGTCCTGCAGCTCCCAGGGCAAAATGCGGTGGTCGGCCTTGCGCGAGGCTTCGATGAGCTGATCAACCCCGCCCGAAAGGGCGCAGACCTCGGGCAACCAGGGGTTGCCGCTCTGCTTGGCGCCGGCGATCATCTGACCGAGGCAGGCTTCTTGCGCAGCAGCGGAGAGCTTGCCCTGACTGTGGTCGCCCTGCCACAGCCAGATGCCGTGCGCGCCAAGCTCGACGGCTTTTTCCATAAAAAACCCGCGCCGTACGGCCTTGCTGTAGGCCAGGGCCACAACGGCCCGTGAATGGGGAGCTGGGGTGCTGGTTTCAGAAACGCGCTCAAGCTCCACATGCTTTTTGCAGACCTTGCGCACCACAAAGATTCCTGACCGGCCCCTGCCGTCCAGCAGCCCTATCTCCGTGCCGGGCGCCGCCCGCAAAACCTGCCCCAGGTGGCGGGCTTCCTGTCCTTCAAGACTAGCTGTATCTCCCCACTGTTCCGGGGCCAGATAAAAAAACGGTCCGCTCATGTGCCTGTGTTTTCCTTGCCGCTGCGCGCCTTGCGCACAGCCTTGAACCCGTCCTGCAATGAAACAAGACGCCTGTAGTTTTTGCGAATTTCCTGCCCGGCCGTGGTAAGCGTGTCTTCCGGCGGCTCGATGTACTTGCGCTGCAGGTAGCTGTCGCGCAGGATTCTTTCCACACAGTCGATGACGGCGTCAACCAGACCGGGAAAAAAACTGACGATTTCAAATTTGAGCTCGTTGAGCAGGTTAAGGGCCTCGCGGAACATCTGCTGATAGGTGATGCGCGCGCCTTTGAAGGTGCGCAGGCACAGGTCTTCGAGGATGCGCACGCGTCGGGCCTGCTGGATGTAGCTGAAGCGCGTGCAGACCTCCTGATAGAGTTCGCGCAGGTTTTCAAAGGCCTCGTCGTTGTCGGGCGAGAACAGGTAGTTGCTCAGCACCTTGCTCACATTGGAAAAAAATTCGTCGCTGTAGCTGATCATGCGGCGCTGGTGCTTGGTCAGCCAGCTGTAGAGAAACTTGAGGCGTTTTTCGTGGGTGCCGGTGTTTTCCACCACCTCTGTGCGCTTGTAGATGATGCGTCCCGTATATTCGCCGCGCACAATGTCGTTGAGGCGCAGAAACATGTTGGACGTATCCTTGATGATGTTAAGCCCTGTGAGCGCCTTGCCCGTAATTGGGTGCAAGACCTCCTGGGCCACCACCGAAAGGGCGCGGTCCTGCCGCACGTTGCTGGGGTCAAACGTGTGCTGGCGGTACTTGATGCGCAAAATAACCACCCGGCGCGGCTTGTCCAGAAAAAAGCCGTCGCGGTCAATGATGCTCAGCACTTCGTCCTGATCGGCATCCACCGCCACAAGCGCCACCTTTTCCAGCAGGGGGTAGCGCGTGTTTTCACCATTGGCCATGTAGGTGGTGAGGGTTCTGTCGGTCTGGCCGAGCACCCGCAGCAAAAAGCGCTCGCCCATCTTGTGCAGCTTGCGGGCAAAGAGCGCGCTTGAGGTGCGCCGCTCGGAAACAATGGGGAAGCCGTAAAGCTCCATGAGGTACTGGTACACAAACATGCGGTTGCGTTCGTAAATATCGCTGTCGCCGTAGACAAACTTGCCTATGCGAATGCCAAAACGCTTGAGCTCGCTGTCGATGTCGGAGGGAAAGGAGGCAAAAATGCCAGACAGGTGAAACTGTCTGTCCGCGCCCCAGGCCAGCACATGGGCCCTGTCCATGCTGAGCAGGTAGGGCATGAGGGCGGGGTAGGTCTCAAGCAGCACGGTGTCTATGGAGCGAAACTGCTGGCGAAAAATGTCCTGGTGCACGCGCGGCAGCCGCGAGGCCAGGGTTTGCAGGTTTTGCACCATGACCTGGTTTTCAAGCGGGCAGCAGGCCCCGTCGCCTTCAGTTATAACGGGGTGCAGGCGGTCAAACTGAAAAATTTCCGAAAAATAATCAAGCTGACGGGCAAAGGCCACCATGGCAAAGCCGGGCAGCTCCTTGTATTCAAACATGTCGTTGTCAAAAGAGGGCAGCAGCTCGCGCGCCTCGACAAGCGGATAGTTTTTGTTTTCCTGATACGGTTTGACCAGGCACAGGCGGATATGCACCGCGTCAAGCAGGCGTTTGAGGTCGTTAAGCTCGCTCAGGGCGATGGAAGAGGACAACTGCGTAGCTTCCTGCCAGGGCAGGCCGTCCTTGCTGAATACCTCTTGCCATTTGATCATCAGTTCATTCCTTACTGTAATTTGTTATTTAGTACCCGCTTTTCAGATTTTTTTCCAGTAGGAATGCGGCAGGTATCCGCAAAATCGGCGGCAGCAGCGGCAGTAGCGGGTTTAGCGCCTGCGGCGGCCCGTCCGTCCGGGTGATATGGGCCGGGTTATGAGCCGAAGACGCTGCAAAAGAAGTTGCGGCGGCGCAGGCCCTTTGCTACAAGAAATGCGTTACCCAAGAGCCGTCGCGCAGGTGGCGGCCTCACCATCAACCCCATGTGCCCATGACCGCCAACTCTGTTGAAAAGCATATTTTGAGCATCGTTTGCAGCGTGTTTGACGCCTATTCCGTGGTTCTTTTTTTGCCGGATGAAGAAGGCGAGGCGCACCACCTCTCCTCTGCGTTCAGCCTTGGCGAAAAAATCGCGTCCAATGCTTCGGTGCTGCCCGGCAAGGGGCTAGTCGGCTGGATTATCCGCAACCGGCAGCCTCTGCTGGTGCCCAATTTTGACCAGCGCCAGAGCAACCTTGGTTATTACAGCAGCGGCGAAGAGGCCAATATCAAGGCCTTTATGGGCTGCCCTGTGCCCACGGGCGGCGCGCTGTGCGTGGACAGCAAGCGGCAGTATTCCTTTTCGGACAAAGACCACAAAATTTTGCAGATGTTTGCCGAGCTTATCTCGCGCCAGCAGGGTTCGGCCGGTCGGCAGGAGCTTGCGGGGGATATACCGCGTTATTTTGCCGAGCTGTCCGTCATTCAGGACCTGCGCTTTCGCTACAAGCGCTGGCCGCAGTTTTTGCAAAACTATCTGCGCATCATGGTCGAGGCCACGGGCTTTGACTACTGCGCTTTTGCCTCGGTGGACGAGCCGGGCGAGACCTATTGCGTGGAGAGCGAATCGGCCCGCCTGTTGCTGACAGGCGAGGATCCGCTTATCCTGCCCATGGGCAGCGGCATTACGGGTTGGGTGTTTCGCAACGACCAGCCGGTGATCGCCGAGGGTATCGAAGGCGCGCCCGCAGCCGTGCTGTTTGGCAAGCTGCCCGACATGCCCGACTTTCAGGCGGCCATCTGCATGCCGGTTATGGTCAACAAAAGCACGCGCGGCGTGCTGTGCCTTGCCCACACCACCCCCCGGCAGATAGACGAATCGCTGCGCAGTTTTGTGCGGCAGTCTGTGGATCATCTGGCTTTGTTTTTGGAAAATCTGTATCTTAAAATGCGGCTTAGGACCATGTTGCCCAGAGCGCGGGTACACAGCGACGGTCCTCAGGCTTACGATCCCGACACCGCGCCCATGCCGCCAACAAAAGAATACTAAGTATGCTGCTACGGCGTCTTTTCAGATTTTTGTCCAAAGACATTGCCATGGATCTTGGCACTGCCAACACCCTGCTCTACACGCGGGCGCATGGCATTGTGATCAACGAGCCGTCTGTGGTTGCCATTGACACGCACAAAAATTCTGTTCTCGCCGTAGGAGCTGCGGCCAAGGATTACCTTGGTCGCACGCCCCAGCGCATCAGGGCGGTGCGCCCCATGAAGGACGGCGTCATCGCCGACTTCGATATCACCCGCGAAATGATCGCCTACTTTGTGCGCAAGGCCATTACGGGCATGCGTCTGGTCAAGCCCTCCATGGTCATCTGCATCCCCACCGGCATTACGCAGGTGGAAAAACGCGCCGTCATCGACTCTGCCATCATGGCTGGCGCGGCGGACGTGGCAATGGTCGAGGAGCCAATGGCGGCGGCCATAGGGGCCGATTTGCCCATTCACGAGCCGCTGGGCAACCTCGTGCTCGATATTGGCGGCGGTACAAGCGAGGTGGCCGTTATCACCTTGGCGGGCATTGCCAACGCGCAGTCTGTGCGTGTGGCTGGCGACGCCATGAACATGGCCGTGCAGCGCTATATGCGCGATGTTTTTCGGATGGAAGTTGGCGACAATACAGCGGAAAACGTCAAAAAAATTCTTGGTTCGGCCATGCCCATGCCCAACGCCCCGGTGCTTGAGGTCTCAGGCAAGGACTTGGTGCGGGGCGCGCCCCGCGTGGTAAAAGTTACCGAGGGTCACGTGCGCGAGGCCCTGCGGGAGCCTGTGCTGGCCATACTGGGCGCCGTGATGCGCGCGCTGGAAAAAACACCGCCCGAGCTAGCGGCCGATATTTACCGCAACGGCATGCTCATGGCGGGCGGCGGCTCGCTGCTCAAGGGGCTTGACCAGTTTATCGCCCAGGAGACGCGCCTTAAGGTTTTTGTGGACAAGGATCCCCTTACGACCGTGCTGCGGGGTACGGCGAGGGCCATGCTTGACCGCCAGCTGTACCACTCTGTTTTTATCAACTAGCGACTGCTGCTGTGGTGTTGCCTGGCCGTCTGGCTGCGGCGACAGCCTTCTTTTACGCCGGTTGCACGCCAGCAATGGCCGCTGACCGGGGGCTTTCTTCTTCAATACGCCTGTCTGCCTTGCCGCAACACACCAGTAGCCTGGGCGCATTTTATCTTTGAAAATATGTCCTCAAAGCTGTTTCGGCGCTCGCTTTTGCTCATGTGCAAAGGGTCGGGCGACACAGACCGCTTTCGGGCATCTCATTATTATCAGCAATTGCAGCGGGGCAACCAGCCCTGCGGCATCACTGCGTTACGGCATGTCCGTGAGGCATGAAGGAAGACCCATGTTTTCATCTCAAAAAGTTTTGCAAGAGTGCATGGAAATTGTGCTGCAAAGCGGCAACATTGTGCGCGAGCACTGGGCGAGACCCAGCAACGTGATGCACAAGGGGCGCATTGATCTGGTTACGCAGACCGATCTGGCAGTCGAGGCGTTTTTGAAAGAAAAACTGGCCGGGCTTGTGCCGGGCGCAGCCTTTATGGCTGAGGAAAGCAGCCAGAGCGAGCGCGAGCCGGATGGTCTGTGCTGGATTATTGACCCTGTGGACGGCACAACCAATTTTGTTCACCGCATCCCGCAGGTAGCGACCTCTGTGGCCTTGTGGCACAATGGCCGCGCCGAGCTTGGCGTGGTCAACATCCCCATGATGCACGAGTGCTTCAGCGCGCGGCGGGGGCAGGGGGCTTTTGTCAACGACGTGCCGCTGGCCGTGAGCAAGGCCCAAACCCTTGGGGACTCGCTGGTAGCTACGGGCTTTCCGTACGATTTTACGGGGCGTCTCGACAGGGTTCTTGCGCGGCTTGCCCTTGTGCTGCCCAAGAGCCAGGGCCTGCGCCGCATGGGCGCGGCGGCAGTGGATCTGGCCTATGTGGCCTGCGGCAGGGTGGACATGTTTTATGAGGAAGGCCTGAAACCCTGGGATTTTGCCGCCGGGATGCTGCTGGTTGAAGAGGCCGGGGGCAAGGTTACCAATATGCGCGGCGATCCCCTGCATTTTGGCGATGTGCTGCTGGCCTCCAACGGCCTGGTGCATGAAGAATCCGTTGCCCTGCTTGGCCCCACTGACGTGACATCTGGCGCGACATCTGGCGCGGCGTAGCGGGTGCATGGCGCTCAGCGCGGGCGTACCAGACCGGCCTGAACCGCCACGCGCAAAAAGGGCGACAGCAGCTCGCCAAAATGGATGCCAATGCCGCGCAGCTCATCGTAGTCCACCAGCATGTGACGATCCGGGTCGCGAACGGCTGCGGCTGCCAGCAACGCAGGCACGCGCCCCTCATATAGCGCCACAAATGCGTTGGAGCTCTCCGGCCCCGGCGGGCAGACCCCCAGCGGCAAGACCCTGCCATCGTGCCCCCAGTCGTCGTTTAAGAGCTGCAGGGCCCGGAGTTCAGTCGATTGCCCGGCTGGCAGCCGCCCAAAGGACGACATGCCCCAGCCGAGCCCTGGCCTGTGGGTAAGCAGGGCGCGCCCTTGCCGGTCGCGCACAAGCAGGCCCACGGCCCTGTGGTGCAGGGCCTGGCGCAGAACGTCTTCGCTGCGCATGACGCACAGAGGCACGTTGTTTTTGTCCACAACCTCCAGCAGATCTGGAGTGGCGCTTGATGAAGGATAGAGGCTGATTTCCATGAGAGCTTCCACAGAGCAGGGCGAACGTCTTCAGATGCTTGGGCCGCAGCACGCCGCCGCCATGTACGAAATTGAGCGCCAGTGTTTTCCCTTGCCCTGGTCCCAGGAGCAGTGCGCTGCGGCGTTTGGGCAAAAGGCCTTTGCCGCGCTTGGGCTGTTCAGGCATGAAGCGCTGATTGGCTATATATCTGTTTACCATACGCTGGATGAACTGGAAATACTCAATCTGGCGGTGTTGCCGCAAGAGCGGCGGCGCGGTTACGGAAGGCGCATACTGGGCCTGGTCTTGCGCCTTGCCCGTAAAATGGCTATTAATAAAATCTTGCTTGAAGTGCGGGTGGGCAACAAGCCAGCCATTTGTCTGTATGAAAGCTGCGGCTTCAAGCGTGAGGGAGTGCGCAAAAAGTATTATACCGATACTGGTGAAGACGCGCTTATCTATCTTTGTTCCATCTGATCGCTGAGGAATCCATGCAAAAGATATTTGCCGCCAACTGGAAGATGTATAAAACCCGCTCTCAGGCAAGCCAGAGCGCTCAAGAACTGGCCAAGGGCCTTGGTCAGATGCCTGCGGGGCAGGAGGTTGTAGTTTTTGCTCCCTTTACGGCCATCAGTTGCGCGGCCGACGCCTTTAAGGGCCATGCGGGCCTTACTGTTGGCGGACAAAACTGCTATCCGGCGGAAGAAGGCGCCTTTACCGGCGAAACTTCGCCCGCCATGCTGCGCGATGCCGGCGCGGCCTGGGTGCTGACCGGGCACTCGGAGCGGCGGCACATCATGGGCGAAGATGACGCCCTTGTGGCGCGCAAAACCATTTTTGCCCTTGAACACGGCCTTAACGTGCTGCTGTGCATCGGCGAAACCCTTGAACAACGTGAAGCAGGCAAGCTCAACGCCGTGCTTGAACGGCAGCTTGCTGCAGTTTTTGCGGCCATGCCTGCCAGCCTTGGCGGCGCTGCCCTTGTGGGCAAGCTGGCCGTAGGGTATGAACCCGTGTGGGCCATCGGCACTGGCAAGGTTGCCGGACCGAAGGAAGTGCTGGACGCCCACGCCGTAACGCGGGCCCTGCTGGGCAAACTGGTGGGTGAAACCGCGTCCCGGCTGCCTATTCTTTATGGCGGCAGCGTCAAGCCGAACAATGCCGCCGGGCTTATGGCCCTTGACAATGTGGACGGCCTTCTGGTAGGTGGAGCGTCTTTAGAAGCACAAAGCTTCTTACAAATTATCGGGGCCTAACCCCACTTCGGGCGCGCCATCGGGCAGTGGCCGGACGGCGAGGAGGAATTCGTGCAGACTCTCATTCTTACGCTGCATATTATTGTGTGCGTGTTGCTGGTGATTCTTGTGCTGCTTCAGGCAGGCAAGGAAGGCATGGGCGTAATTTTTGGCGGCGGCAACAGCTCTGTGTTCGGCAGTGGCGGCGCAGGCGGCATACTTGCCAAGCTGACCGCGCTGATGGCTGTGATTTTTATCATCACCTCCATCAGCTACACCCTTGTGACCAGCTCGCGCCCCGCTAATCAGTCTACAATTCTTGACGTCAAGATTGAAGAACCTGCCGCTCCCCGGCCCGCAGCCCCGGCCATAAAGCCCGGCGCTGAAGCAGCACCCGCACCTGCGGCGGCCCCAGCGGCTCCGGCAGCCCCTGCCGGGCAAACCGCCCCGGCTCCTGCGGCCCAATAACCGCAGCATACGTTTACTGTCAAAGCCGCGGCATGTGCTGCGGCTTTTTTTTATTAGCGCAACCCATGGGTGGAGCCTGTCATGTCTGATGCTGATGCCTTTGGCGCAAATCCCTTTCGCACGCTCAATGCCAAGCAGTTTCCGGAAAAGCAGAAACCGGGCGACAGGCATCCCAAACCTGCCCACCAGGGGCGCGGCAAGCGTGTTGTTGCCGGGGCGGCCAACGTCCAGCACGCGGAGCTTTCGGATGAAGACTGCGACCTGTTTTTGAACGCCGTCAGCAGTGTGACCCCTGCAAAAAATTCAACAAAATCCTCACAGGGCGGGGCGCAGGGCTTTTCGCTTGATGAGCGCGGCGCATTGACCAGCATGGCCGACGCTCTGGCAGACGAGCGCGGCAAGGGCAAGGCAAAAAAAACCGCCGGGCGTGCCAATTCTGCCCAGGCTATGCCCAAGAACATGCCGCAGGCCAAGGGGCAGCCCAAGGCGCAGGGCAAACAGACTCAGCCGGCAGATGCCATGTCTGGGGATTTTGCCGCTGCCGCCCAGCAGGAGACTGACGACGAGGCCGCCGCCTTTTTGACAGCCATGGGCACGGTAAGCCCCCTCTCCGGTAAAGGGCGCGACGTGGCCCCGGCCCCGGAAGCTGGCACGCCTCCCCCTCAGGGCGAGATGAGCCTGCAGGACTTTATGGACGGCAAGCTTGAGTTTGCCCTGACGTTTTCGGACGAATATCTTGAGGGGCATGTCGTCGGGCTTGACCAGATGATTCTTAACAAACTGCGGTCCGGGGGCCTCAGCCCGGAGGCGCACCTTGACCTGCACGGCCTCAATGCGCTGCAGGCTTTTGAGGCTCTGCGGGGCTTTTTCAAGGGCAGCTGGTACAAGGGGTTGCGCACGGTGCTGGTAGTGCCTGGGCGTGGCCGCAATTCGCCGGACGGCGTGGGTATTCTGCGCGAAAAGCTGCAAAGTTGGCTGACGCAGGATCCCTTCAAGCGGGTTGTGCTGGCCTTTTGCACTGCGCAGCCGCATGACGGCGGCCCCGGCAGCGTATACGTGCTGCTGCGCAAATACCGCAAAAAAGGCCGTATTTACTGGGAAAGGATGCCTGCGGATTCTGACCTGTACTAGAGCGGGTCAGCCTCGGGATGTCTGGCAGGGGGCACTTGGCAAGGGGAACCTTTCTGGAGCGCCGCACAATATATTCCCTTACGCTGTGGGGCGTCTCAGCAACAAAACAGGGGTGAGCCGCCTTGCCAGCGCGAGGTCATGAAGTCAAAAATGGCCGGGATTTCCCGGCCATTCTACGCGATATGGGGCGGACGAGCTGGGCTCGCGGTCAGCCAGCCTTGCCCGGTTTGCCTGACATGGCAGTGAGCCTGTCCAGAAGACGGTCATAATACGGGTCGTCCTGCTCGATGTGCAGGGGCCGCTGAAAGCGTATTTTGGCCTGCGTAACCATAAAGCGCACTCTTTGCATTTGCCGCAAGCGTTCCTGCTCGTCCTCGCAGTGCTCCAGCAGGTCGACAAGCCTGTTAATCTCTTTGCGTTCCTCAAGCTCCGGCGGCAGGCAGCCCGCATTGCGCAGTATTTTATAAGCCATGCGCATGTCTTCCGGCACATGGCTCAGGTCTTCAATCTCCAGAGGTTTGCCAGCGCCGGGCAGATTGTCAAAGGCCCCTTGCGACAGGGCCTCCTCGATGCGGCGTTCCGCCACAAGCTGGATGACAGACCAGGGATTGGCGTTACTCATGGCTGTTTTCGTCCCGTTGTGAGGTGGCCGTTGCCTCGTTTGCGGCATCGGGGTCGTCGCCCCACAGTTTTTTCCATTCCACAAGCTGCCGCAGGGCATCCATGGGGCTGAGCTCGTCAGGGTTAAGCTCACGCAGCAGCAGCACAAGGGGATGCTCCGTGCGGGGCGGGGCGGCGGCAATCTCCGGCAGGTCCGGTTCCTTTTTTGCGGGTTCCGGCAGGTTCAGACCGGGTAGGGCAACCGCCGACACCACGGTTTTACGGGCGTTTTCGCGGCCACGCTCCAGCCCCTGCAGTATGGCTCTGGCACGCTGCACCACCGGACCGGGCACGCCCGCAAGGCGGGCCACCTCCACGCCGTAACTGCGGTCTGAGGGGCCGGGAACCAACTTGTGCAAAAAGAGAATGTCGTTGTTGTACTCGCGTATGGCGATGTTCATGGTAAATACGCCCGCGATGCGGCCTTCCAGCGCGGTAAGCTCGTGGTAGTGGGTGGCAAACAGCGTGCGCAGTTCGCCGCCAGCCCGTTTTGCCAGGTCTTCCACCACGGCCCAGGCCAGCGCCACGCCGTCGTAGGTGCTTGTGCCGCGGCCAATTTCGTCAAGAATGACAAGGCTTCTGCGGGTAGCCTGACGCAAAATGCGGGCCGTTTCCATCATCTCCACCATAAATGTGCTCTGGCCCTGGGCGAGGTTGTCTGACGCGCCCACGCGCGAAAACAGACGGTCTACCAGCCCGAGGCGGGCTGCGGTGGCCGGAACCATGGACCCCATCTGCGCCAGCAGGCAGATGATGGCCACCTGACGCAGTACGGTTGATTTGCCCGCCATGTTGGGGCCGGTGAGCAGACACAGACGACGCCCGGCATCCAGCCTGAAATCGTTGGGAACAAAGTTGGCCCGGCCAAGCATGGCCTCGACCACAGGATGCCTCCCCTCGCGGATGTCGAGGTCGGCCTCCTGGTCCAGCTCGGGCCTGCACCAGTTGTTGTTGCGGCCAACCTGCGCGAGGCTCTGCCAGTAATCAAGCTGGGCCACCATATCCGCCGCGTGGATGATACGTTCACGCTGGCTGGCCATATGGTTGCGCAGCTCCTGAAATAGCGAATATTCAAGGCTTTTGCGCTTGTCGGAGGCGGAGAGCAGCTCCTCCTCAAGCTCCTTAAGCTCGACGGTGGTGAAGCGCTCGGCGTTGGCAAGGCTTTGCCTGCGGATAAAATGGAAGGGCGCTGGGCCGCTGTGGGCGGCGCGGGTAAGCTCGTAATAGTAGCCAAATACGCGGTTGAAGCCCAGTTTGAGTTTGCTGATGCCTGTCTTGGCCTGCTCGTCGGCCAGCATGTTTTGCAGTTTTTGCTCGCCGTGCTCCGCCAGATCAAGCAGACGGTCAAGCTCGGCATTGTAGCCGTTTTTAAACAGCCCTCCCTCGGTGATGACGGCGGGCGGGCTGTCCACAAGGGCGCTTTGCAATAGGGCCGCGCTGTCTTCCATGCTGTCCCACGACTTGACCACGTCGGCGACGCTTTTGGGCATGCTGGCAGCGGCATTTGCCGTGCACAGGGCGGCATGAACGTCCGGCAGGGCAGCCAGACTGTTGCGCAGGGCGATAAAGTCGCGGGGCGCGCCCTGGTTCAGGCTGATGCGGGTAGAGAGGCGCTCGAGGTCATAGACGTTTTTAAGCGCCTCGCGCAGGGCGTCGCGGCGGGCGTCGTCCGCATAAAAAAACGCCACCGCGTCCTGAATGCGCGTGATTGGGCCAAGCTCGCGCCAGGGGTGACGCAGCATGTCTTCAAGCAGCCTGCCGCCCATGGGCGTCATGGTGTCGTCCAGGGCATGGCGCAGGGTTCCCTTGCCTTTGCGTCCATTAAGGCGGGCAAATATCTCGAGGTTGCGCTCTGTCACGTCGTCGATGATCAGTCGGCGGCCAAGATCAAGCGGGGCAAAAGGCATGAGGTGGTCGGGGTTGCGCATCTGGGTTTGCCCCAGATAGGCAAGCAGCGCCCCGCAGGCGCGCGTGAGTTCCGGCTTGCCCTCAAGCCCCAGTGCTCCGGCCTCGCGCACTCCTTGAGCCGTCACAACGCGCTCTGTGGCGCGTTTAAGCTCAAACTGGCCCGCAGGCATGCGTACAAGGCGTATGCCCTCCAGGATGCAGCGTGGGGGCGGTTCTGTGCCTTCAGGTACGAGAAGCTCGCGGGGAGCCAGCTTTTGGGCCCATTGCCACAGCTCGGCCTCGCGTTTGAACTCCACCCCGGACCACTGGCCGGTGGAAATGTCCGCCCAGGCGAGCCCGCCGGCGCCGCCTGCCGCAGCGAGGCAAAGCGCGGCCAGATAATTGTGGCTTTTGCTGGCCAGGTTGGCGTCTTCCAGTACCGTACCCGGCGTGATAACGCGGGTAACGGCGCGTTTGACCAGCCCCTTGGCCGCCTTGGGGTCTTCTGTCTGGTCGCAGATGGCCACGTGATAACCCTTGTCGATGAGCTGGGCCACGTAGCCCTCGACCGCGTGCCACGGCACGCCGCACATGGGGATGGGGTTTTCCGCATCCCTGCTGCGGCTTGTAAGCGCGATCTGAAGTTCGCGGGCCGCTACCTTGGCGTCTTCAAGAAACAGTTCATAAAAATCACCCATGCGATACAGCAGCAAGGCATCAGGGTGCTCGGCCTTGATGCGCATGTACTGCTCAAACATGGGGGTCAGTTTTGCGGGGGCTTCAGACATAGTGATTCGTGGGGTGACGGTGAAGGCGGCGCGCAAACGCTGCCATAAAAAAATCGTGGCGCTGCCCAGACGTTAAGCCGAACAGCGCCACAAAGCGGTTTGCAATAAGTCTACTGCTGCTTGTTGTCCGGGTCGGGCGCCAGGGTATCTTCGGCAGCGGCAGCGGTTGTGGCGGTGGCCGCAACCGCAGGCGGGGTCTCAGGTTTGCCGTTTTTGCTCAAAAACTGCGCGCGTGCAGTGTCTGCGCCAAGCTTTTTCTTGGTCTTTTCGAGCTCGCGCTCTAGGCTGCCGATCTGCCATTTTTGCTTCATCAGGCGGGCAGTCAGGTTGACCTTATCCCACACCAAAAAGCCCAGCGTCATCAGCGCGCCACAGGCGAAGGCCGCGATGACGAGAAAATAGAAGGGCAAAGCAATGGAGGACATGGCGGGAATAAAGAACAGATTGAGCGTGAGAACCATGCTCTGGGAAAGAGCGCCCTGGTTCTGAAAAAAGAACACGAGCGCAATAAAAAAGACGACCGCGAGCAACAATACCTTGATATACCGCATAGACATACTCCTCAGGCTAAATAAAGCTATCTCAAAAAAACTTCACGGGCTCTTTGAGAATGCCGCATCGCCCAAGAGGGCACAGCATCGCGCTCTCCAGCCGGTCTTTGTCGCCACCAGCGAAAAAGACAATCCCCGCCATAGGGTCATTGCGGCACGCTACGTGCCGCTACCTTCCTGCCCCGGCGTGGAAGCGGCGCGGCCTTGCTTGCCGACAGCCGCGCCATTCGTGAAATACGGTTTCAGGGCCGCGTAGGTGCGGCTTAGGTGTTCGGGCATGGTGCGCACTTCATCAAATACTGCCATAAATGACGAGTCGCCCGTCCAGCGCGGAACCAGGTGAAAGTGCAGATGCTCGCGTATACCCGCGCCAGCAGCCTGCCCCTGGTTGAGCCCTATGTTGATGCCTTCACAGTTAAAGTGTTGCTTTAAGATTACAGTACAAAGTTGAAGAAGATCCATGATTTCATGGGTTTCCTCCGGCTTCAGGTCTGCAAGCAGCATCACATGCCTGTAGGGACAAACCATGATGTGCCCGTTATTGTACGGGAACTTGTTCATGATGACAAAGGCGTTCTGGCCCCTGTGCAAAACCAGTCTCTGTTCATCGTCTGCCGTATGATCGGGCAGGCAGAATACGCATGAATCCGGTTTTGGGCCAAGAATGTACTCAATGCGCCATGGAGCCCAAAGTTGTTTCATAGTTGTTTTTATACACCTCTTATAAACGCTGGGCAAGTGAAGAATTCCTAGTGGCTTGTTCTTCTTTTTCTGTGTCGGAATTTTCGTCAGCCTGGCGCGCCAGAGTGCGCGCAAGCTCTAGCTGTTGCTCGGTGGTGGCGGCCAGCCCGTCGAGCTTGGCGGTCAGCACGGCCTCAAGTATGCGTCCAAAGGCCGGGCCGGGCTGCAGCCCCATGGCGAGCAGGTCTTCGCCGCCCACGTCGGCCTTTTGTCTGCGCCACAGGGTGATGTAGCGCGAAATGTTTTTTTGCAGCGCCGCATTGGTGGTGTCGGCCATGAGACAGAGCAGAAATTCCAGCGACAGGGGCCGCAGCAGGGCGCACAGGGCGCTTATTTTTGCCCTGCCGGTCTCGTGGTCTTTTTGCCACGATTCCAGCTTGCCGCGTACAGCCCGCATGTGCTCGCGCTGCCTGAAAACATCTGCCCGTTGCGGTTCCGGCAGGCCCATGCGCTGATAGTGGTTGGCCGTATCGGCATAGCTAAGGTTGTAGTTGAGGGCCAGAAAGTAGGCCAGCCACGGCTGCGCGGCCTGCTCGAAATACAGCAGCCTGTACCATGTGAGCGTTTCCTGCAGACGCAGCAAAAGCGACTTTTTTGTGGGGTTGAGCGCCAGCAGGGGCGATATGGCCTCAAACACGCCCAGCTGGTCGAGCCGGGTTATGCAGGCCGTGGGGTCGTTCTCGTCGCAGATGTGCTGAAATTCGTGGAACAGCCTTGCGCCCGAGAGCTTGTCCATAAGTTTGAGCTTGAGCGCATTTTTTATGAGCTTTTCCGTGCCTGCCCCGATGTGGAAGTTGTAGCGCTGTTCAAAGCGCACGGCCCGCAGGCAGCGGGTGGGGTCTTCCACAAAGCTCAGGGTGTGCAGAACCCGTATGACGCGTTCCTTCACGTCGCGCTGGCCGCCAAAAAAATCCACCATCTGGCCAAACGGCTCGCAGTCAAGGCGCACAGCCAGCGCGTTGATGGAAAAATCGCGGCGGAACAGGTCCATCTTGATGGACGAAAGCTCAACTGTGGGCAGGGCCGCCGGGTATTCGTAATATTCCAGCCGGGCCGTGGCTACGTCTATGCGCGCCTGCTCGCCGTTTTCGTCCTTGTAGATGACCACGGAGGTGAGGAACTTCTGATGCTCGCGCACGCGGCCGTTGAGTTCCCTTGCCAGCGCCCGGGCCAGGGCGATGCCGTTGCCCTCGACCACAAGATCGATGTCCTGATTGGGGCGCTGCAGCAAAAGATCGCGAACAAAACCGCCAACCGTGTACACCGGCAGCCCGAGCTCCCTGCCAAGCCTGCCCGCAAGATGCAGCAGCTCCCGGCTGGCGCGGGGCAGCCTGTCGTTGATGAGCTTGCCGAGGTTGCGCTCTTTGCTGCCGGTGGTTCGCGGTTCGGGCATATGCCCCGGCTCTTGCGCAAAGACGTTGATAAGGTCGGTGCGCGTCACCACGCCCACGACCTTGCTGCTGTCCACAATGGGCACGAGCCGCTGACGGCCCCCCACGATGGTGGTGGTAAGGTCCTTGAGCGTCGCGTCGGGCGGCAGGGTGATGATGCGGCGCGTCATGTAGTCTTCGACCGTGTACGCGCCCAGCCCGTGCGCGCTGGCCCGCGAGGCCGTCAGGGCGTCAAGCAGGCCGACGCACACGCGGGTTCCCGGTTCAAATACCGGCACGGCCTTGAGGCCGAAATGCAGCATGAGCTCGTCGGCATCGTGAATACTGGCTGCAGACTCTACCCCCACGGCTGGGGACGACATATACTCGCGCGCTGTTTTGTCGGGGTAGGCCTGGGCATAAAGGTGCCGCAGGATGACGTCGCGCACTTCGTGCACCGTCATGCTGCGCACCGAGGCCGAGGCCGCGTAAGCGTGCCCGCCGCCGCCGAGGGCCGCGCATATGTCGCCCACGTTGATGGCCTCGTCGCGGCTGCGGGCCACCACCTGAATACGGTCGTCCATGAGGCCGATGGCAAAGAGCACAGAGAACTTTTCCATCTCCATGAGCCGGTGGGCCAGATAGGCGAAATCGCCTAGGTAGTGCTCCATGGCCGCTTCCGAAATCGCCACCTGCACATTGTTGATGCTGTACGTCTGGGTGGATTCGAGCAGGCTGTTGAGCGCCTGGATGTGCAGGCTCGTCAGCTCGTGGGCCGCCAGCGCATCGACGCGGTTCAGATCCATGCCCTGGCCGAGCAGCCATGCGGCCGACTGAAAGTCCGCCTGCGTGGTGGAAGAATAGGTGAATGAGCCGGTGTCGCTGTAAATGCCAAGCCCAAGCAGGGTGGCGTCGTCGGCTGTCAGGCTGAGACCCCGGTCGGCGATGGCCTGCACAATCAGGCTGGTGACCGAGCCGATGTGCGCCAGATGCGTGTGCGGGGTGGTGATGTCGTCAGCGGTGTCCGGGTGGTGGTCCCACAGCTCGACGGCTACGTCCGGGCGGTCGAGCAGCTGCGATACGTGGCTTATGCGCCCGCGCTGGCGGGTATCGACCACCACCAGACGGTTGATTGTCTGCCAGGGGATCGCTGCGGTTTCCGTAATGCCCAAGGCTTTGCAATCCAGCCCGGCAACAAGTTTTTGCAGCCCGCGCTCCTGCGTGCCGGGAAACAGCAGCACGTGCGGCTCGTACAAAAAGCGGGCCGCCAGCATGGCCGCAAAGGCGTCAAAATCGGCATTGGCGTGGCAGGTGATGAGGGTGACGCCCTGAGGGCCGCTCCCGTCCGGTCTGGCTGCGTCCTGTGCGCAGGCAGGCGCACCCGGCTGATCGGGCATGGTGCGCCCGGCATAAGCCGGGCTGACAGACGCAGCCGATGCCGTCTCGGGCAAGGTATCCGGCGCTGGAATCACAGGCGGCTCCGGGGATGGAATTGGTGGTGTATGCCCCGCAGGCGCTCGGCCTGCACATGGGTATAAATTTCTGTAGCGCTGATGTCGGCATGCCCCAGAAGCATCTGCACTGCGCGCAGATCAGCGCCGCCTTCAAGCAGATGCGTGGCGAACGAATGCCTGAAGGTATGCGGCGAAATGGCCCGGCGAATGCCCGCCTCAAGCGCGTATTTTTTTACCATCTTCCATATGTACTGTCGCGTGAGGCCGCGCCCCGACCTGTTGGCAAACAGCTGGTTGCCTGTGGGCGTAAAATCGGGCCTGCAGTGGGCGAGATACTCGGCCAGCATCTGTTGCATGAGGTCGTGCAGCGGTACAAGCCGTTCTTTTGAGCCCTTGCCAAAAACACGTACGAGGCCGCGTTGCAGGTCAAGGTCGGGAACGCACAGGGAGCACAGCTCGGACACGCGCAGCCCTGCGGCGTACAACAGCTCAAGCATGCAGCGGTCGCGTTTGCCGCACTTGTCGCGCAGGTCGGGCTGGGACAGCAGCGAGTCCATTTCATCCTTGGTCAGCACTTCGGGCAGGTGTTGGGGCAGCTTGGGGTTTTCCAGCAGTTCAGCCGGATTTTTCTTCAGCCTGCCTTCGTCAACGGCAAAGGCAAAAAAAGCCCTCAGCGCCGAGAGCCTGCGTGCAAGGGTACGACCCGTATTTTGCCGCGCCCGCAGCCATGCGAGATACAAAAAAATTTCCTGCTCATCCGGGTCGGCCAGCGTTTCGGGGCTTGCCCCTCCTGCAAGCTCCTGCCGGTAAAGAAAAAAGCTTTCCAGATCCTGACCGTAGGCCTCGACGGTATTGGGCGACAGCCCTCGCTGCGCCAGTAAAAAATCCTGCCACAGGGGCAAAAGGGTTGCCAGTGCAACGGCTTTGGTGCGTGGTTGTGCCATGCCGCCATGCTAGCCGCCTTGGCAGGGCGGGGCAAGTCTTTTGCCATGGAAGCGGCCAATATGTATTGCAATCGGCCAAGGCTCATTTGTGGGCTTTATACTTTGCGGCAAAATAGATATACTCATGAGATAGGAAATAGAGACGCGGACGCAAGGATTGGTAATGGCCGAACAACCAGCGATACGGGCTTATGTGAGCCTTGGGTCAAACTGCGATGCAGCGGCGGAAATGCTTGCTAAGGCCCTGGCAGAGCTTGCCTGCCTGCCTGATATACGCGTGGGGGCAACCTCGCCCGTCTACCGCACCGCACCTCAGGGATATGCCGATCAGCCCTGGTTTCTTAATCAGGTGGTTGAACTTTTTGTCGGCCCAGGCTGGCGGCCCTGCAGCCTGGTTGATGCGCTGCTTGGCCTGGAGGCCCGGCTTGGCCGGGTGCGCAGCGCAGACCCCGCGTTGCGCTACGGCCCGCGCGTGATAGATGCTGATCTGCTGGTATTTGGGCAGGAGCACAGTGACGACCCGCACTGCCTTGTGCCGCACCCTCGTTTGACGGGCAGGGCATTTGCCCTGCGCCCGCTGCTGGATGTGGCTCCACAGCTCGTTGTTGGCGGTTTGCCTGTCAGCAGCTGGCTGAAGCGGATTGATTACCGCGTGGAAGGGGACAGAATTTTTCAGTGACGCGTGTTGCCCTCTATGATATTGTCTTTCACGGTTTTTACAGATGCCTGAAAGGGCTGCAACCCAGCCGCATGCGACCCGTGCCACGGGATTAAGGAGCATTACAGATGGTAAAGTGGCTTATTCTGATTTTGGCGGGCTACGCCCTATATCGCCTTTTTGCCAATGATTTGAACAAGAAAAAGAAGGAAAACAAGCAGGAAAGCACTGCGGAAATGGAGCGCAAGGTTGCTGCTGGCGAAATGGTCAAGGACCCGGAATGCGGCGCATACGTGGCTGTTGACAGTTCTATCTCCGTGCGCGATGGCGAGAATGTCTACCGTTTTTGCAGCTACGAATGCCGGGACAAATTTTTGCAGCGTCTTGAAGAAGGCGGTCGCGAACTGCCCCCGCGCGAAGAATAGCTTTTTGTTTAAGGAGCAGCCGCTCTGTTCACTTGTGCTTCAGGCATGTTGACTGGGCATGATGTGCAAGATTTGTGCGGCCAATCAAAACCCCCTGCGGACAGGCGGTTTTGATTGGCCGTTTTTTTTGTTACTGCCAGTGTCCCAGGCCTGCCGCCGCATCTCCGGCATACGTATGGCGGGCGTGGCGGGCGGCTTCTTCCCTTTCCTTTTCCTTTTCTCTGGCGATGGCCATAAACAGGCGTATGCGGTTGAGCTGGTTGGCTTCGCTGCTGCCGGGGTCATAATCAAGCGCCATGATGTTGGCCTCTGACCGCTGACGGCGCACGGACTTGAAGGCTCCGCGCCCCACCACATGGTTTGGCAGGCAGCCAAAGGGCTGCAGGCAGAGTATGTTGCTGGTTCCGTGTTCGAGAAACTCCAGCATTTCCGCTGGCAGCAGCCAGCCCTCGCCAGCGCTGTTGCCCAGCGACATGACGCTTTGTCCCAGCCGGGCCAGGTCGTCTATGTGCGCCACCGGCATGACGTGGGCGCTCAGGGGCGAGGTGTTGAGCGCGCCGCGCATATAGCGCCGCATGCCCTCTATGCGGCGCATGACAATGCTGTTGCCAAGGGCCGCCCAGGCGCTGCCGCCCTGAAAGCGCCAGTCGTACACCGCATCGCGCAGGCAGTAGAGCATAAAGTTGGCAAAGTCGGGCAGCAGCGGCTCGCCGCCCTCCTGTCTGATCTGCTCAACAATATGGTTGTTGGCGTCCGCGTGGTAGGTAAGCAGAATTTCGCCAACTACCGCAACGCGGGGCCTTGGGGTCAGGTCTGTGCGTATGGTGGCAAAGTCGTACACAAGGCGCGGCAGCATCTGCCGCAGGGCGGATTCGTCCCCCTTGCGGATAGCCGGGGTAAGCAGCTGCAGCCAGTGCTGCAGGCGGTCTTCTGTCTGGCCTTTGCGGCACTCGTACGTGCCTGTGAACAGCGAGAGCCTTTGCAGCATGTCTCCCGCCAGCATGCCGAGCAGCATGCGCCAGAGCATTGCCCGGTTTGGCCGCAACCCCGGCTGGCTGTCAGCGCCCGAAGCATTGAGCGTCAGCACTGGGATGGGGTCGTAACCGTATTCCTGCAGGGCTTTGCGCAGCAGTGCGGGATAATTGCTCGCCCGGCAGGGACCGCAGGTTTGCGAAAGCAGCAGGGCGGTACGGCGCGGGTCAAGCCCGTCATTGCGCAGGGCAAGCAGCAGCTGCCCGATGGCCACAATGGCAGGGTAGCAGGCATCGTTGTTGACGTAGGCCTGCCCAAGACTCACAGCCTCGGCGCTGACGGTAGGCAACAGCCGCACGGTATGGTCGCTGCCCGCAATGGCCGCTGTCATAAGCGGAAAGTGCAGAGGAGCCATCTGCGGCACCAAAATGGTGTGCGTGCCCGCATCGCGTTTGCTGAACACCGGCGCGGCCAGCGAATGCGCCTCCTTGGCGCTGCGGCTCCTGTCGGCGTGGCTTACCGCCAAAAGAGACCTGATGCGGATGCGCGCAGAGGCCAGCGCGTTGCCCTCGTCCATCTTGATGAGCGTGTACAGTTTGCCGTGAGCCCGCATAAGCTCGCGCATCTGGTCGGCCGTGATGGCGTCAATGCCGCAGCCAAACGAGGTGAGCTGCACAAGTTCCACGCGCGCCTGACCGTGATCGGCTTCGCAGGCCCACAGACCGGCCCGGTACAGCCGTGCCGCGTATGTCCACTGGTTGCGCGCCCGTAGCGCAAAGCTCATGCGGTGCGTCACCCAGTTGCGGGGCAGGGCGTCCTCGCTGACAACCGCAGCCCCAAGTGAGGCGATAAAATCGGGCAAACCGTGGTGCACCTGGGGGTCGGCATGGTAGGGACGACCCGCAAGCACCACCATGACGCCCTTGTTGCGCAGGGTTTCCGCATAGATATGCTCGGCCTCGGCGCGCAGCTCGCGCTGGTAATGGGCCTGCTCGTGGCGGGCTGCCCGCACAGCGGAGCGAACCTCGCCCCTCGGCAGGTTAAATTCGCGGCAAAGGTTGCTCACGAGCGATGCCGTGTGCGTCAGGTTGACAAAGGGCGCGTGCAGGACGGCCCCGGCATCCTTGATTTCCGGCAGGTTCTCGCGGATCACCTGCGGGTAGCCGCAGGCAACCGGGCAGGAAAACGAATCGCACATCTCGGCAAATTCCTGCGCCTCGCGTGGAATGCAGGGAAAGAATATGCTTTTGATGCCGCTTTCAAGCAGGGCCAGCACATGGCCGTGCGCCAGTTTGGCAGGGTAGCATACGCTTTGCGAGGGGACGGAGGACAGCCCTGCGGCAAACAACGCGCGGCTGGTGGGCGGCGACACCTCGACCCTGAACCCCAGCGAGGTAAACAGGGTAAACCAGAAGGGATAGTGGGCGTAGACGTTCAGCACCCTGGGGATGCCCAGCCTGCCGCGCGGGGCGGATTCGAGAGGCAGCGGCTCATAGCGGAAGAGCCGCTGGTTTTTCCAGGTAACGAGGTTGGCGGCGGTAACGCTTGCGCCGCGTCTGGCCTCGCTGAACCTGTCGCACCTGTTGCCCGCAATGTGCCGCGAGCCGTGCGAAAAGCGGGTTTCGGTCAGCAGGCAGTTGTTGCCGCAGTCGCGGCAGCGAAAGCTGCGCGTGCGCATGGCCAGCCCCCTGATGAGGGAGGCGGTGATGCCCGAGCGGGTGCCCGTGCACTCTGACCTTTCCATGGCTTCAAGCGCTGCGCCGTACGCTCCCATCAGGCCGGAGGCCGCCGGGCGGTGCACATGCCGCCCAAGGGTGCGCTCCATGGCGCAGAGCAGGGCGTCATTAAGAAAAGCCCCGCCCTGTACAACCACATGTTCGCCCAGTTCCTGAGGATTTTTGATGCGCAGCACCTTGTCCAGAGCGTTGCGCACCACAGAATAGCAAAGGCCGGCGGCAATATCGGCAATTGGCAGGCCGTCTTTTTGCGCCTGTGTCACGCGCGAATTCATAAATACGGTGCAGCGCGAGCCCAGATCGGCAGGATGCGCCGCAAAAAGCGAAATATTTACAAACTCCCGCATGCTCAGGCCAAGGCCCCGGGCAAAACTTTCAAGAAAAGCCCCGCACCCGGCAGAGCAGGCCTCGTTGAGGCTCACGTCGCTGATCACGCCGTTGTCAATCTTGAGGCACTTCATGTCCTGGCCGCCGATGTCTATGACATAGCTGACCTCTGGCACGAGCTGTGTGGCGGCTTTGAAATGGGCCAGGGTTTCCACCATTACGTTGTCCACCCCAAGGGCTGACTCAGCCAGATGCGCGCCGTAGCCGGTGGCTCCGGAGGCAGAAAGCCACGCCCCGTCCGGAATGCGGTCAAGCATGTCCGCCAGAGGCGGCAGCAGGGTCTGCAGCGGGTTGCCGCCGTTGGACGCGTAGCAGAAATCAAGGATGCGCCGCTCCCCGTCCACCAGCACGGCCTTGACCGTTGTGGAGCCGAGATCAAGACCGAGAAACAACGCTCCGCGCGCCTCCTGGATATTGGCCGAGGGCATGGCGTTGGCTGTCTCGTGCCGCTGGCGGAAGTGGGCGTATTCCCTGCTGTCGGCAAACATGCCGGGCAAAACTTTGTCTGTAGATACCTTGGGAGAGTGCGACAGGCTGCCCGCCAGCCGGGCGAGGTCGGCAAGGTTTTGCGGTTGCGCCGTGTCATCGGCGGATATGGCGCAACGGGCCGCGCCAATGGCGGCCGTGCACTGCGCATGCGGCAGATACGCGATGTACTGGGGGGGCAGGTCGAGATTTTTGATAAAAAGGTTTTTAAGCTCTGACAAAAAGTGCAGCGGCCCGCCCAAGAAGGCCACTTTGCCGGTAATGGGCCTGCCGCAGGCAAGCCCGCCGATGGTTTGTTCAACAACTGCCTGAAAAATGGATGCGGCTATGTCCTCGCGCGAAACGCCGCCGTTGAGCAGCGGAACGATATCAGTCTTGGCAAAAACCCCGCAACGCGAGGCAATGGGGTAAAGCGTGGTGTGGCGGGAGGCCAGCTCGTTGAGGCCTCCTGCATCCGTATTCAGGAGGCGGGCCATCTGGTCGATAAACGCCCCGGTGCCGCCCGCGCACGATTCGTTCATGCGCAGCTCCACATCCTGCCCCAGGTAGAGCAGCTTGGCGTCTTCGCCGCCCAGTTCCACCGCAACGGACGTGTCGGGGGCGCTGAAAGAAATGGCGCGGGCCGTGGCGAGCAGCTCCTGCACAAAAAGGATGGAAAGCTGTTTGCTGAGATCAAGAGCTCCCGAGCCGGTCATGGCGCAGCGCACGGTGGCGGAGGGGTAGAGCTGTGAAATCTCTGCAAGCAGGCTTGCCAGCGTGGCGCGAACCGCAGTGCCGTGCCGGCAGTAGCGTGTTTCGGCAATTGCGCCGTCCGCTTGCAGCAAAGCCAGTTTGACTGTGGTGGAACCTATGTCTAAGCCTAAATAAAATAGTGGTGGAGACACGTACAAGTCCTCACATGAAACAGGGTTATGTGAATCGGGCCTGATGTCTTCATGAAAAATAACAGTACTATTGCCAATTTTTCATCAATTCAGACTACACTCGAACGTGATAAAAATTCAAGGCCCTTGGCGCAAAAAAAAAAACCGGCCCGCGCAACTGTTCAGCTTCTGCAGAAACTGTCTGGTTGCGCGGGCCGGTTTTATCGGCCGTTATATGGTCTGTTATATCTGCGCCATGCGGCAGTCCGCCAGCTATTGCTGGGTCATTGATGCGTCGAGGCGCCCGGTGATGTTGTCGCGGATCCACTTGGGGTCAAGCCATTCAAGGGGGGTTACTTCCACCCCGCCCACAAGAATGCCAAAGTGCAGATGGTCGCCAAAGGCAAGGCCCGTGCTGCCGGTGTGGGCGATGATCTGGCCCTTTTGCACCACGTCGCCCACTTTGACGAGCTGGTCGTTGAGGTGCGAGTACAGCGACATCAGCCCCAGACCATGGTCGATGACAATCATGTTGCCGTAAATGCCCAGATTGCCGCAAAACACCACGCGGCCGCTGTTGGCGGCGGGCACTTCGGCATTGCGTACAGAGGCGAGGTCAAAGCCCAGGTGGTACGACTCGCCCACCTGCTTGCCCTGATAGTTGAAAAAGCGGTGGTCGCCAAAACCGGCGCGCGGGGCGGAGCGGGGCAGTCTTTCAAACGCGCCGCTCCACAGCATGGCCGAGGCGGTGTCGCGGCCTATCTCGCGCAGGGCCTGCACGTTGCCGCTGCGAACCTGATTGTTGATGTACAGGTAACATTCCAGCGGGTTGGTTGCGTCGGGCGCCAGATCTCGCAGTTTGCTTTCCACAGCCAGCAAAAAGTTGTCGGAAACTTCAATGCTGTCGCTTTTGAACACGCGCTCAAACGACATGACCGTCAGGTGGCTTTTGGTGACGTTGCCCGCAAGGTCGGTGGCGGTAATTTCCACGCTGTTTTTATAATCGCGGGCCGTCATGGTGTACGGAAAGGGGAAAAAGCAGATATAGCTGCCGTCTTTTTGCAGGTAGCCGGGCACCAAATAGCCCGCCACCAGCACGCCGCTGCTTGTTATGTCCTTGTCGACCGTGTAGCGCACCACGGCGGTGCCGCCCCGGCGCACGTTGGGGGGCAGGGTTTTGACAGAAATACGAGGCGGTTGCGTATCAAGGCGCATGGGCAGCTGCACCGTGCGGGTATTGCCCTGGCCAAAACCGGCAAGCGAGCCGTCGGTGGCGCGAATTTCCAGTTCAAACGCGCCCTCGCGCAGGTTGGCGTCCTTCATGGGAACTTCAACCTCGCGTTCGGCGATATATTGATCAAAATGCTTGCTGAAAATCACATTGAGAACATTATTTTTGCGCACGCCCACCGAAATGGAGCGGATGCCCGACGGGTCCTTCATGCGCACCTTGAGCACGCTTGCAGGCGAAACCCTGCCGGTGTTCGGCGTTACTTCGACAGTAGGGCCGTCAAGATCTTTAAAAAAAACATAGCCGCCCAAAACCAGCAGGGCGACCACTAGAATACCCAGCACCGAAGAAAACAGACTTCTTTTACGCATTGCCGACTCCTCGTTCTCGCTTCCCGCAGGGTTGCATAAAGAAAGGCAAGTTTCAAGGGAAACTCTGGAACTTCTCTTGATCTGCCAAAACTGCCGCCGGGCGCATTGACTTGGCGTTAAAAATCTGTTTTCACTTCCGCAGTATGCAGTACGGTAAATATTCCGCGGCTGGGGGCGCTCCCCGCGAGCCTTTGCCTTCCGTGGATCCCAAACGTCTGCGGCGTCGAATGGTGCGTGAACAGCTCGAGGCCAGGGGCATCAGTGATCCTGCGGTGCTTGGGGCCATGTCTGCGGTGCCGCGCCATCTTTTTGTGCAAGAAGCGCTGCGCGCTCAGGCCTACGAAGACACCCCCCTGCCCATAGGTTACGGGCAGACCATATCACAGCCCTACATCGTAGCCCTGATGACCCAGCTGCTTGAAGTGCAGCGCGGCATGAGGGTTCTTGAGGTCGGCACAGGCTCCGGCTATCAGGCCGCCGTGCTCGCCACCATGGGCTGCACGGTGTTTACCGTCGAGCGCATGCGCGAGCTTTATCAAAATACATCAAGCCTCTTGCGGCAACTGGGACTTAGGGGTATCCACATGCAACGGCGTGACGGCACGCTTGGCATGCCCGAGGCCGCGCCATTTGACCGCATAATTGTTACAGCCGGCGGGCCTGAAGTGCCGCGCCCCCTTGTTGACCAGCTTGACGAGGGCGGCATCATGCTTATTCCCGTAGGGTCAAAGCCCCGCACGCAGCGTCTCGTGCGCGTGCGCAAAGAGCAGGGGCGCGTCAGCAGCGACGACCTGGGCCCGGTAGTTTTTGTAGATCTGGTGGGCGACCACGGCTGGTAGACACGCTGCCGTGCGGCCCCGCCAAAATTGAAGGAGATGTCATGGCATCCTGTTCATCCTGTTCTTCTGCAACGTCATGCCCCAGTGCGACCGGCAAGGGCGGCAGCGGGAACTGCAATGACCCCATGGCCAAGCAGGACCGCGCCATAGCCGAGCGCCTGGGCCATATACGCCACAAAATATTCGTCATGAGCGGCAAGGGCGGCGTGGGCAAAAGCTCCGTTACCGTCAACACAGCCGCAGCTCTGGCGCGCCGGGGATTCAAGGTCGGCATTCTTGATGTTGATATCCACGGGCCCAGCGTGCCCAACCTGCTTGGGCTTACCAGCACGGTTGAAATCGACGAAGCCACGCAGCTGATGATTCCGGCGGCGTACGACGAAAACCTGTCGGTTATTTCCATGGATACGTTTCTGCAAGACAAGGACCAGGCCGTTCTGTGGCGTGGCCCCAAAAAAACCTCGGCTATCCGCCAGTTTATAGCAGACGTAAAATGGGGCGAGCTTGACTTTTTGCTTATCGACTCCCCTCCAGGAACGGGCGACGAGCACATGACCGTCATTCAGGCCATACCCGACGCCCTGTGCGTAGTGGTGACCACCCCGCAGGAAATTTCGCTGGCAGACGTGCGCAAGGCCATCAACTTTTTGCAGTACACCAACTCCAATGTGCTTGGCGTGGTGGAAAACATGAGCGGCCTTGTGTGCCCGCACTGCCACCAGGAGATCGACCTGTTTAAAAAGGGCGGCGGTGAAGAACTGGCAAAGCGCTACGGCCTCAAGTTTCTTGGCGCCGTGCCGCTCGACCCCACCACCGTGGTGGCTGCTGACAAAGGTATCCCTGTGGTGTACCTTGAGGCGGAAAGCGCGGCCAAGGCGGCCTTTCTCAATCTGGCGGATTCCATTGCCGCCGCTGCCGACGGCAGCCTGGAAGCTCTTGCCAGTTCGCGCAGCTAGATACGCCGCGTATATGGCCCGGTAGGAATGCAGGCTTCCCTGGCGGCCAGGTTCGGCCGTCGGGGGAGCTTTTTTTCTCCTTTTCTCCTGTATTGTTTTGTGGTAACGCATTAAAAAATTCGCACGGAACGCCTGAGAGGAAAAATGCTTAATCTTGCTAATAAAATTACACTGTTACGCATTTTGATGACCCCTCTGGTGGTTTTGCTGCTCTATTTTGAAGGGCCGATTGTCTGTATTCTGGCCGCTCTGGCCTTTATTTTTGCCTCTCTCACCGACTGGGCCGATGGGTATATTGCCCGTCGTTCCAATATGGTCACCAGCATGGGCAAGTTTCTTGACCCGCTGGCCGACAAGGTGCTGATCTGTTCGGTGCTGATCATGTTTGTCAAACTGGGTTGGGCGCCTGCGTGGGTGGTGATCGTCATTGTCTGCCGCGAGCTTGTGGTTACGGGCTTGCGCGCCATTGCCATCGACGAGGGTATTGTCCTTGCCGCCGACAAGTTCGGCAAGGCCAAGACAGTCATGCAGATCTTTGCCGTCGTGCCCCTTACGCTGCACTATCCCCTGTGGGGCATGGACCTGCAGCCGCTTGGCCTGGCGCTGCTGTATGCGGCCCTTGTGCTGGCCATTGTTTCAGGCTCCAACTATTGCTATGATTTTTACCGCAATACGCGTAAACAGGCTGGCTAACGGGAACAACGCATGAGCACGTTGCAGATCCGTCTGAAAAACTGCATCCAGACCATTCTGGAACTGGAACCCGACATGCGCGCCGGGGTCTGGGGACGTCACTTTGATGATGAGCTGAGCACGCTCAAGGATTATCTGCATCAGGTCGATCAGATGAATCTGGCGGAGGAAGATGTCACGCGGCTTGAAAAAGCCACGGCCACCTTTCTGGCCGAGCTGCGGCTTTCGGCTGGCAACGGATCCCAACCGCAACGGTTGCTGCAGTAATGTTTTGGCGTACGTTCATTCTCGTTGTGCTGGGTCTCGTCAATGTGGTGCTGTTTGCGCGCATGGTCTGGGGCCCCACGGGGCTTATCGAATACCGGGAGCTCAAACACCAGTACTCCGTACTTGAAAAGCAGATTGCAAGCCTTGATGCGGAAAACCTCTCTCTGAGCCGCGAAATTCGCCTTTTGCAGTCAGACAGCCAGTATATGGAAAAAGTCATTCGTCAGCGCCTCCATTATGTTCGTGACAACGAGGTGCTCTATCTTTTTGGCGATATGGCGAAACCGGGGCGGGAGCAGAAACCATGACGGAAAAAATTGAATGGTACAAAGAAGTCCTGGAGCTTGAGCCCAATTCCAAGGTCTTTTTTCCTTTGGCCCGTCTGCTGGCCGAGGCCGACCGCACGGACGAAGCTGTTGAAATTCTGGAGCAGGGCCTTGCCCGCCATGAGGAATTTCTCGAAGCCAGACTTTTTCTTATAGAACTGCTGCATTCAACCAACAAGCTCGAAGCCTGCGAAAAGCAGGTCGCCCGCCTGACCAAGATGTTTTCTACCTATGCCGGTTTCTGGCAGGCCTGGGCCGCGTGCATCAATGCCGCGGGCAACGCCCCTGATACCGCAGCGGTGCTGCGGTTTTTGGCGCTCAATTTTTCAAAAGGGCCTGTATCGCTGCATGAGGTCATCAATCAGGGCCTTGCGTCGCTGTCTGGCCAAGGGGTTGAATCTCCCGTTCTGGGGCAGGCTGAAGCGGCTGGCGCTGCAGAACCCCTGCACGCGGCTCCCTTGGCTGCGGCAGCCCCCGATGCGGCGGTCGCAGCGCTGACGGAGCCGCAGGTTGTTGCCGCGCCCAATGCCGCGTACGACGCCAGTTTCCACGCTGCCAGCCGTTACGCTGCCGCTGGCGACGAAATTTTGCACGATACTGTCGACTTTGATCCCGATCTTGCCATGGCTGATGACGAAGCGCTGCCGGCGGCGGCGGATGAGGGCGTTTCGCCCATGCTGGCCCGCGGGGCTGACGCCTACGCCGCTTACGCCGCCCCGGTAACGCAGGCCGAGGCTGTGGTGGAAGACGCTGACGAAACTGAAGAACGCTTTTCGCTGCGCACGCGTTCCATGGCTGAAGTGCTGGCTGAACAGGGAGATATCAAGGGCGCTCTTGATATTTACCATGAACTGGCGGCTTCGGCGGTGCATCCTGAAGAAAGCGCCGATCTGCGCCAGCGTATAACAACGTTGACCGCCCGGCTGGGCAACGCCCAGACGATGGATTCCGTCCAGCCCGCTGCCCCGGCAGAACAGGCTAGCGGTAAGGACAAGCTGATAAGCATGCTTGAAGCTTTGGCTGAACGTGTTGAAGCCAGGGCGCACAGTTAATGAGGGAGATCACTGTGGTGAAATCATATGTGCGTTATTTCTTTTTGCTGGTATTTGCTGCATCGCTCGTAGCAGGCTGCAGTTCATACCAGCCTACCAAGAACGTCTGGAAATCCACAAAGTCGTTCTGGAACACTTATGTTAGCCCCCCGGCTACCGTGGATTTTGAAGAAAAGGGCGAGCTTTCGCCTCAGGCGCTTGCTCTCACGCACAGCATGATGGGTATTGACGTTGAGCTTACCCGCCTTGAGAGGACCATGCTTAATGCCGACAAGCCGCCGACGCGCGAGTGGCTTACCTCGTTCCTTACGTCCTTCCCCTGGGTCAGTGGTTTTGCCGGCGTAAAGTACGACGGCACCATCCTTGGGCAGGAACCTGCCAACCCCATGAAGCCGCTTGATTTTATTCCGCTGCTTTATGAAGACAAAAAGCAGAGCAGCCGCGCCCTGCGCGCCGATGTGCAAAATACGCCCTACGGTCCCGAAGTGCTGCTTGCCTCGCCCCTGTACGACGGTGTGGACTTTTTGGGCGTGGTCGTGACCAACTTCGACATGCGGTCGCTCATGCAGTACTCGCATACCCCGCAGGATGTGGTTATTCTTTCGCCCCAGGCGCTGCTCTGGCCCGGCAAATACGACTTTGCCTCTACGCCTCTCGCTGGCGTAAACTGGGACGAAGTCACTGCCAAGAGCACCTCTGGCACCTGCACCAACGTAAACGGCACGTTCTACTATAATGTCCGGTACCTTGGTAATGTGCCGCTGGTCTTTGCCGTGGCCGAAACGGGCAATTTCCCGCAGGGCAACGGCAGCGTCGATCAGGGCATGTCTTTCTTCCCCAAGGATCGTCCCAAGCTCACGCCGCCGCCGCACGTTGAGCGCAAAAACAAAAACCGTTTTGAAGAAAGCCAGAACGTGGACGTAACGCCCGAGCAGGCCACCGCCGCACCCGCCCAGGCCACCGGCAAGCCCACTGGCGGCGCGGACATCCAGCCCGGCAGCCACGACAGCATGCTGCTCAAGCACAAAAAAGCCGAGCGCCGCAAGGTGCAGGAACGTCAGCTTGAAGGTGAAAACACCTCTGTTGACCGCGCGCCCGCACCTGCAAGAAGTAAAACCAAGGAGACCCCGCCCACCGGTCTTGGCATACAGCCCGATGCCGACGCGGCTATCTTGCCTGGCGGTCGTCCCAGCCCGTTTGGACCCAAGGATGGCGACAACGCCGCCAAGCCCGCAGACGCAGGCTCCGGCAGCGCAGCGCCTGCCGACAGCAACGCTGGCAGCGCAAAGCCCGCTGACACAGGTGCTGGCAGCGCAAAGCCCGCTGACACGGGTGCTGCCAGCGCAAAGCCCGACAGCGCGGCTGGCAAATCCGACGCTGGCGCTACGGGCAGTGAAACTCCATCGGCTTTGCCGGGTGGACGGCCAAGCCCCTTTGGACCACGGAACTGACGCATTCAAGCTTAAACTTGCGCCGCCCCGGGGCGGCGCAAGTCTTTTGGTCTATGCTCTCCCTGATACGTAGCCCAGCTGGCGAATATGTTTCGCCAGCCAGCAGGTTGCAACGCGGATTCTGGCTGATCTTTGAGGCGGCAAATTTTCGCTTTCAGGGCCAAACGTTCTAATGTTCCTCTCAATTTTCTGGATGTTGTAAGGAGCCCCCCAATGGCTGACATCACGGTTACGGAACACCTGCTGCTGCACCAGAAGCGCACCCCCCAGGCAACGGGCCAGTTCACCGGCCTTCTGTACGACCTCATTTTGTCTGGCAAAAGCATTTCGCGGCGCATTGCCAAGGCCGGGTTGCTCGATATTCTCGGCGGCACCGGCGAGGTGAATGTGCAAGGCGAAAATGTGCAGAAGATGGACTCCATCGCCAACCGCATCATACTTTACCGTATGGAGCGGTGCGGGGCGCTTTGCGCCATGAGTTCCGAGGAAGAAGCCGAGCTTGTCCGCGTCAGCAAGGAATTTCCGCGCGGCGATTACATCCTTATTTTTGATCCGCTGGACGGATCGACCAATATTGATGTGAACATCAATGTCGGCACCATCTTTTCCATCCTGCGCAGGCCCGAGGGCCGCACCGGCGAGGTGAGCATTGATGATGTGCTGCAGCCAGGCGTAAAGCAGGTGGCTGCCGGCTACATTTTGTACGGCCCCGCTACAATGCTGGTGCTCAGCACCGGTCAGGGGGTTCACGGTTTTACCCTCGACCCCGGCGTCGGAGAATTTTTGCTTTCACACCCGGATATGCGCATACCCGAGCAGGGGCATATCTATTCCGTCAACGAGGGCAACTGGAAAAACTGGGACGCGCCCGCCCGCGAGGCGGTAACCTGGTTCCACGGTTGCGAAACCTCTGACGGCAAGCCCTATTCGTCCCGCTATGTTGGCGCGCTTGTTGCCGATTTTCATCGCACGCTCATTAACGGCGGCATCTATATGTACCCGCCCGACGCCAACAAGCCCAACGGCAAGCTCCGGCTCATGTGCGAGGCCAACCCGCTGGCTTTTCTTGCCGAGCAGGCTGGGGGCAAGGCGAGCGACGGTCATGGCCGTATCCTTGAAAGGGTGCCGGACAAACTGCACGCGCGTACGCCTCTCTACATCGGCTCTACCAGCGATGTGGAAGCGGTGGAAAAGATTTACGCAAGGCATGCGGGCAGGTAGTTTTTTTGCGGCAGCCCTTGCCATTTGCGGGGGCTGCCTTCTTGTACCGGCCTTGAGCCGTAAATGGCGATATGCATGCTGTGCCTTGGAATTGAAAGTTCTTGTGACGAGACCGCGCTGGCGCTTGTGGAAGACGGGCGGCTTGTGGAAGCCGTGCTGGCAAGCCAGGCCGATGTGCACGCCCTGTTTGGCGGGGTAGTGCCGGAGCTGGCCTCGCGCGAGCATTACCGTTTTGTCGGGGCGCTGTTTGACGAGTTGATGCGTCGCAGCGGCAGGGACAATGCCGACATTGACCTTGTTTCTGTGGCCCGTGGGCCGGGCCTGCTTGGCAGCCTGCTTGTGGGCGTCGCCTTTGCCAAGGGGCTGGCGCTGGGGCTTGGCAAACCCTTTTTGGGGGTCAACCACCTGCACGCCCATCTTTTGGCTGTCGGGCTGGAGCACGAACTGCGCTTTCCTGCTCTTGGCCTGCTGGTATCGGGCGGCCATACGCATCTGTACCGCATGGAATCGCCGTGGGATTGCCGCCTTCTTGGCCGTACGCTGGATGACGCGGCGGGCGAGGCCTTTGACAAGGTGGGCAAATTTTTGGGGCTGGCGTACCCCGGCGGCAGGCTCATGGATGCCCTGGCGCGTGCGGGCCAGGCCAAGCCGAAACTGTTTCCGCGTCCGTACCTTGATAACGACAACCTCGACTTCAGCTTCAGCGGGTTGAAAACAGCTGCCACAGGGCTTGCGGCGCAGCAGCTGGCAGGCCATGACTGGCCGCGCCCGCTCACCGATGTTGCTCACGCGCCGCAGGTTCTCAAGGATTATTGCGCCTCATTCAACCTCGCTGTGGTGGAGACGCTGTGCGCCAAAGCAAAGCGGGCGCTTGACCGCAACCCTGACCTGAAGACTCTTATAATGGCTGGCGGCGTTGCCTGCAATTCGCTGTTGCGCGAGAGTATTGCCGAGCTTATGCAGAGCAGGGGGGGCAGGGCCCTTATTCCTGACTGGCAACTGTGCACCGACAATGCAGCCATGATCGCCCATGCCGGATGGCTTTTGGGCAAAAACGGCTACCACCACGATTTGTGTATGGAAACCATACCGCGCGGCAAGGCCATACCCCAAGACATGCAGTGCTGATTGTGCGGAAAAGCTCAAGAAACCTTGCAAAACAAGAGATTGTCTTGACAGAGTGCACATTGGTATCTACTCTTACTCAATACAGAAGCATACACAAAAATACGCTTCTGTTCGCGTCGTGGGTTGAAAGTGGCCACGGCGCGACACAAAGCAACGTAAGGAGATAGTTATGGCTGAACAGGTCACTGACGCCACCTTTGAAAGCGTTGTGCTCAAGTCTGATCTTCCGGTTCTGCTCGATTTTTGGGCTCCCTGGTGCGGTCCTTGCCGCGCGGTAGGCCCCATCATCGACGAACTGGCAACCGAGTATGACGGCAAGGTACGCGTTGTAAAAATGAACGTGGACGAAAATCCGGCCACGCCCACCAAGTTTGGCATTCGCGCTATCCCGACACTCGTCCTTTTCAAAAAGGGTGAAACGGTGGAGCAAATCACCGGAGCCGTCACTAAGGCTGCCCTCAAAGACCTTATTGACTCAAAGGCTCTGGCATGAAGGTATATGACGCCGTTGTCATAGGCAGCGGCCCCGCTGGTATTACGGCTGCCATGTATCTGGCCCGTTCTGGTTGCTCGGTGCTTTTGCCCGAGCAACTGGCAGCAGGCGGTCAGATACTGCAAACTGAAGCCATGGAAAACTATCCAGGTTTTCCCAAGGGCATCAAGGGCTATGAGCTGGCGGATCTTTTTGATGCGCACCTGGCCGGTCTTGCTGTAGACCGGCCAGCCGCATCAGTTGAATCGGTGACCGGCTCGGCTGGGCATTTTGTTGTTCGCGCTGGCGGCGCAGAGCACCATTGCAAGACGGTTATTGTCTGCTCTGGCGCGCACCACAAGCCGCTTGGGCTGGAAAACGAAGACAGGCTGCGCGGCCACGGCGTATCGTATTGCGCCATCTGCGACGGCAATTTTTTTCGCAACCAGACGGTAGCGGTAGTTGGCGGCGGCAATTCGGCGCTGGAAGAGTCACTTTACCTTGCAAAGATTGTAGGAAAGCTCTATCTTATCCACCGCCGCGATGATTTTCGCGGGCACAAGATTTATCAGGATAAGCTTGCCGCCTACGGCGACAAGATCGAGATCATGCGCAGCTGCGTTGTAAGCCGCTTGCACGGCGAAAACGAGCTGACAGGCCTAACGGTAAAGGAACTGAAGACCGGTCAGGAACGCCATCTGCCCGTAGACGGGCTTTTCGTCTATGTTGGGTATGAGCCTTCCACCGCCTTTTTGCCCGCAGAGGTCGTCCGTGACGAACAAGGCTTCATTATCACCGATACGGAAATGCGCACGAGCATTCCGGGCATTTTTGCCGCTGGTGATATCCGTTCAAAGCTTTGCCGTCAGGTAATCACTGCCGCCGGTGACGGCGCAACTGCCGCGCAGGCGGCGTTTGTCTTTTTGGAACAGCTCCATGCATAAAAAAATGCTTCGCTCCCTTTTGCTTGTCATAAGCATGTTTGCGGTTTCCGGTTGCGGCATCATTGATATGATATACCTGCCGCCGGCGGAAGATACCGCCCAGGAGGTTTTTGAAGCCGCCAATGACGCCATGAGTGAAAAAAACTACGTGCGCGCCGTGGAGCTGTACAACAAACTTCGCGACACCTACCCCTTCAGCCCCTATACGGTTGATGCGGAGCTGTCGCTGGCCGACGCCTATTTCCTTGACGAGGAATACGAGCTTGCAGCCGAAACCTACAAGGATTTCGAGTCGCTGCATCCTCGTCACGAAGCTATCCCCTATGTTCTGTACCAGACAGGCATGTCGCTCATGAAGCAGTTCCGCTCCATCGACAGGGCCACCACAGAGCTTAAGGAAGCGTACGACTACTTTGACCGCTTGCGCCAGACCTTCCCCGATTCGCCCTATTCCAAGAGCGCGGAAGAGCACATGCGCACGTGCCGTCAGCTTATGGCCGAGCACGAACTGTATATTGCCGACGTGTTCTGGCACATGAAGAAATACGGCCCGGCCTGGCATCGCTACGAGTACATTGTTGCCACTTACAAGGATGTGCCTGAAGTTGCCGAGCACGCCCAGGAAAAGAGCCTCGCTGCCTATCACAACTATCGTGAGGCGCAGTCGAAGGACGTTCGTGAAAAACGCGAGGGCAGCTGGAAAAAGTGGTTTACTTGGCTGTAAGCGTACGTAACGGTTTTTGCTAAAAGTTTGCACGCATTACAAACCGGCTGTTTTGAAAAAAACAGCCGGTTTGTGTCGCATTACGCCCATGCCTTGTATTTGCGCCGCTGGCCGTCTTGCGTAGTTTGTGCCTGCATTTTATAACCCTCAGAATATCTGCCAGATATAGGGATGCCCTATGACTATGCTTAACAGCGGTGCAGACGAAAAAAGCCGTGCCGCCATGTTTTCGCTGCTGGCAGCGCTGGCGCTTACCAGTGTCAAACTCGCCGTAGGGCTATATACAAACAGTCTTGGCATATTGTCCGAGGCGCTGCACAGCGGGCTTGACCTTTTGGCTGCGGCCCTTACGCTTGCAGCGATAAAAATTTCATCAAAACCTGCCGATTCGCGGCATCCCTACGGTCACGGCAAGGCAGAGAACCTGTCCGCCCTGGCGCAGACGGTGCTGCTGTTCGTTACGTGCGCCTGGGTCGTTTATGAAGGCGTGCACCGCCTCACATCCGGGGCAAGCCCTGTTGTTCCCTCGCTTTGGGGTGTTGGCGTCATGGCTTTTTCCATGGCCATAGACATCAATCGGGTGCGCGTTTTGCGGCGTGTGGCCAAAAACTTTAACAGCCAGGCCCTTGAGGCCGATGCTCTGCATTTTTCCACCGATATTTTGTCCTCGGCCGTGGTGCTTGTGGGCGTGTTTGCCGTATGGTTAGCGCAGGCCTTGCAGTTGCCGGCGCCTGTGAGCAGGGTGCTTTCGCAGGCGGATACGGTGGCCGCGTTGCTGGTGGCCGCCATTATTTTCAGGGCCAGCATGCACATGGCGGCGGATGCGGTGGACATGCTTATGGATTCCGGCTCTGCGCACGCCAGCGAGGCCATTGTCGCAGGAGTCAAAAAAATCGCGGGCATATCAGAAGTCACACGGGTGCGCGTGCGCACAAGCGGCCCGCAGAGCTTTGTTGACCTGACGGTGGGTGTTGCGCCTGGTTTGAAGGTAAGCGACGGTCATCGGCTGGCGCACGAGGCGGAGGAGGCCGTGGCCGCCGTCTTGCCGGGCGCGGATGTGACCGTGCATGTCGAGCCGCGCAAATCGTGCCGCATTGACGAAAACAACCCCTTTGTCCTGGTGCAGCTTGCCGCCTCGGAGCACGGTCTGGCCGTGCACGACGTGCATGTCCTGAGTGCGGATACGGCCTGTCACATTGAGCTGCATGTGGAGCTGCCCGGCCAGATGCCCTTTGACAGGGCCTACGCTCGCGTCAAGGCTTTTGAGGATTCGCTGCGCGAAACCTTGCCGGGCGTTGAGATCGTCAGCCATCTTGAGCCCAAGGCCCCAAGCGCTGCGCTCGAATCCGGCGCTTCGGTTTCACTGCCGTTTTCAGAAATGGCCTGGCGCGAGATTGAGGCGGCTGTGGGAAATGAACCCCTGGCGTGCACGCCGCACAAATTTTCTACCTACGTGCTGCCCGAGCAAGGGGTGTGTATTTCATTCCACTGCAATGTCAGCGTGGGCCTGTCGGTTGAGGAGGCTCACAACGTATGCTCGCGCCTTGAAAAGCGCATCAGGGCAGCCGTGCCCCAGCTGGGGAGACTGAGCATACACATGGAACCCGCCGTAGATTCGGGCAATGCCAAGACGTAGCGCCCAGACGCTGTCCCTAACGAACGTCAGCCCGTAGCCTCGCTTGGCGGCACTTGCCGCCAGAGTACTGCCGGGACCTCAGCCTCAAAGCCATTGTCATGCCTTGACAGGCGAGGTAAGACGCCATACTCAGGCCGCAATGGCGTGACCCGTCGTAAAAGGGACGCATAATACGCCTTGGCAGAGCCATTGCCCGCGTCCAAATGTCTGGCGTGGCTGCAGCTGCGTGTGGGGCTGCTTGCGGCGGGCGCAAAGCGCTGTCCGCAACCTTGTTGCGCTCTGATTATAGGCCTGATTTTACTCTTGGTTTTGCGCCAGGTTTGGCGCTACATCTTGCGGTTGCGGTTCGCCGCTGTCGCTATCAGCGTCAACGCGCTGGGGAGCGGCTGTTTCAACCAGCGCACGCCACAGATTGTCTATGCCGTATCGGTTGCTGGACGAGGTGACAATCGGGCGCGTTCCGAGCAGTTCCTGCCATTCATTTTGCCGGTTGGCGCGCTCTCGCTGGGTGCACTTGTCGGCCTTGGTCAGTACGGGCACAATATTCAGGCCATTGGTGCGGGCAAAGGCTGCAAGGTTTTTGTCGAGCGTTTGAGGCTCAAGGCGGCTGTCGAGCAGCAGGGCCAAAGCTTTGAGGCTTGCGCATTCCACCAGGTAGCGCTCAAGCAAATGCGCCCATTTTTCGCGTTCGGAATGGCTTGCGCGGGCATAGCCGTAGCCCGGCAGGTCCACAAGATAGAAATTGTGGGGCGTGACGCGATAATAATTTACCGAGCGTGTTTTGCCGGGGGTAGAGCTGACTTTAGCCAGTTTTTTTCGTCCGGCCAGCGCGTTGATAAGCGATGATTTGCCGACATTTGAGCGCCCGGCAAGGGCTATTTGCGCCTCTGGCAGCGATATGAGCTGCTCAAGGGTATAGGCGGTGGTTTCAAGGGTAAGAACGGGATTCATAATAAACCTCATGTAATACTTTAGCTTTGTGTCTTGACAAGCAGGCTTGTTTCAGCAAATATTTTCAATTCAGGGCTGACATTTTCAGCCAACTTCCGTATAAGGTAGCCGCTCTTGCCGCAGTTGGCAAATGATCGGCTTTTCTGCCAGCCTGCGCCGGTTTGAGGCGACATGTTAGGAGGACAAATGTATTCTACCACAGACTTTCGTAAGGGCCTGAAGATTGAAGTCGAGGGAACCCCTTTCGAAATCGTTGACTTTCAGCACTTCAAGCCCGGCAAGGGTGGCGCCATGGTGCGCACCAAACTGCGCAACATCCTTACCGGCCGCATGCAGGATATAACCTTCCGTTCCGGCGAAAAAGTTGGCAAGCCCGACCTGGAAACCCGCGACATGCAGTTTCTCTATCGCCAGGAAGACGACCTTATCTTCATGGATATGACTACCTACGAACAGCTGCAGATGCACATCACCACCACCGACGGCAAGGAAGGCTTCCTTAAAGACGGTCAGGAATGCCGCGTGCTGCTGTACAAGGGCAACCCCCTTGATATCGACATCCCGCTGAGCCTTGTGCTGACTGTTATTGAAACCGAGCCCGGCGCCAAGGGTGACACTGTAAGCAACGTCACCAAGGCCGCCAAGCTTGAAACCGGTATTTCGGTTCAGGTGCCCATTTTTGTCAACGAAGGTGACCGCATCAAGGTTGACACCCGCACCAAGGAATACCTGGGCCGGGAATGATAACCGGTTCGGGAGGGTAGCCCTACGGACGCCCATAAATTCAGCCGCGAGCTTCTTGGCCTTTTTCTTATCTTCTGGGCACTGCTGCTGTTGCTCAGCCTGCTCAGTTTTGACGCCAACGACCCTGGTCTCAACCATGTGGTCAGCGGCGTGGTCAAGGTCAGAAACAAGGCGGGCCTTTTCGGCGCGTACACTGCTGGTTTTCTTAACGATGTGTTTGGCGTGGCCGCCTATCTCTGCCCACTGATTTTCGGTGCGCTGGGGGCGGCCTACGTTTCTCCTGCGTACAGCCTGCACTGGTCGCGCTGGCTGGGCTTTTTTTTGCTGACCATCTGTCTGCTTGTTATCGGCTCGGCCGCTGACATCACCCTGGGCGACATGTGGGGCGGCGGCATGGTGGGCAACGCCCTGCATATCAATGCCAGCCGGTTTTTGAGCCCGGGCGGTTCAGCTCTGGTCTGGCTGTTTATTGCGCTTGTGGGCACGCAGCTTGCTTGCAACATCTCATGGTTCAATCTGGCGGCCCGTTTTGCGCAATGGGCGCAGGCGCGTCTTGCCGCGCGGCAGGGCGAATCTGCGCAGTCGCCCCCGGCGGCAGAGCGTCAGCCCTCGGCAAGCGAGGGCAAACGCTCATGGTCGCTGCGGCAGCTGCATCTGCCTTCCATGGAATTCTGGACGCGCTGGCGTGACCGCCTGGGCAACATTCAGCCTACCGCAGATTCGCTACCTGAGGTTTTTGAAGAAAAAAAGAACCGCGCCGCCCAGCAGCAGGCTGAAGAAGCCAGCCTGAGCCGCACGGACGCGGACGATCCTTTTGCCGTGGCCGAAGACTTTAACGGCGTGCCCATCTCGCCCGGGCTTGAAGCGCCGGAAGCGGACGAGCGGCAGCATGCGGCTCAGCGCGAGTCTTCTGCCGTGCAGGCCCCTCCGGCAACGGTTGTTCAGCCTGCTGTCGGCAAGGCAAACGCCCCTGCAGCTCCCGCTGCCGAAGCACCCAAAAAACAGGGCGCTCTGACCGGGCTGCTGTCGGGCATGACCGGCCGCAAGGTAGCCATACCCATGCCCGGCCTTGATCTGTTGGCCCCGCCGGTTAAAATTGCTGGCAACACCAGCAAGGAAGAACGCGAAGCCAGAGGCAAGGCCCTTATTGCCTGTCTGAAAGATTTTGACATCCAAAGCGAGCTTGTGCATGTGACCCCGGGGCCAGTGGTCACCATGTATGAGGTGCGACCAGCGCCGGGCATACGCGTGAGCCGTATCGCCAACCTCAGCGACGACCTTGCGCTGGCGCTCAAGGCTGTGGCTGTGCGCATTCAGGCTCCCATTCCCGGTACTGATACGGTGGGTATTGAAATACCCAACGACAACCGCGAAACAGTCAATTTTAGGGAACTGGCGGCCTCCGAGTCTTTCCGCAAGGGGTGCGGCCCCCTGACCATGATTTTGGGCAAGGATATTGCGGGCAAGCTCGTGATAGCCGACCTCACGCGCATGCCGCACCTGCTTGTGGCTGGCGCTACCGGCGCGGGCAAGAGCGTGTGCCTCAACGGCATTCTCATCAGCCTGCTGTACCGTACGCAGCCCAAGGACATGCAACTGCTGCTTGTGGATCCCAAGCGCATTGAAATGGCCGTGTACGCTGACGAGCCGCATTTGGTGCACCCCGTGGTCACCGAGATGAACGAGGCCAAAAACGCCCTTGACTGGGCCGTGCACGAGATGGACCGCCGCTACGAGGCCATGGCGCGCCTTGGGGTACGCAACGTTGCGGGCTTTAACCAGAAGCTGGCTGCCTGCAAAAATGAATTGCCGCCCGACTTTGCCGACCTTGAGCCCCTGCCTTACCTTGTTATTGTCATTGACGAGCTGGCAGACCTCATGATGACCGCAGCCCGCGAGGTGGAAACCAGCATCGTGCGTCTTGCGCAGCTGGCCCGTGCGGCAGGCATACACATGATAGTTGCCACCCAGCGCCCCAGCGTGGACGTGGTGACCGGTCTCATCAAGGCAAACTTTCCGTGCCGTATATCCTTTCAGGTTACTTCCAAGCATGATTCGCGCACCATTCTTGATCAGGTTGGCGCGGAGCATCTGCTTGGCAGGGGCGATATGCTCTTCAAGCCCAGCGGTGGGCGTTTGCAGCGCCTGCACGGCCCCTTCCTGAGCGACGAAGAGGTGCAGGGAGTGGTGGCTTACTGGAAACGTCAGCTCAGCCCCTCGTACAAGATCGACTTCGCCCAGTGGGGCCTCGACTCTGTGAACGGCGGGGGCAGCGCGGGCGGAGGCGACGCGGCGCAGGATCCCCTGTACGGAGAAGTTCAGGCGTTTGTGAGCGATCAGGGCCGCGCTTCCATCTCGCTGGTGCAGCGCCGTTTTAAAATCGGTTTTAACCGGGCGGCCCGCCTGGTTGAACAACTCGAACACGATGGCATAATTGGCCCGGCAGACGGCAGCAAACCGCGCGCGGTGGTCAAATAATTGCAACTTCAGGCACAAGGCGGCTCAGGCCGTGGAGGTGTTATGCGCATAAATGGCATGTTGGCCCTGGCAGTCGGGCTTGTTCTTATTGCTGCAACTGCTGCCCAGGCTTCTGATATCGCTGCCACCATTCAGGCTCGGTACGAAAAACTGCGCACGTTTTCCGCCACATTTGAGCAGACGCTTACCCACAAGGAAAGCGGCTCGGTAGAAAAGCGACAGGGCAACCTGCTGTTTCAGAAGCCCTTGCTCATCCGCTGGCAGACAGACAAGCCCCACGAAGAAACCCTTGTGGTGACCGACAGGGAAATATGGGACTATCTGGCTGATGAAGAAATAGCCTACCGCTATCCTCTGGAGCTTGTGCGGGATTCGCGCAGCATTATTCAGGTGATAACAGGGCAGGCAGCGCTGACCAAAGACTTTGACGTCAAGGAAGACGGGCAGGAAAACGGCCTTGCCAAACTGCACCTCTATCCCAAGGAACCTGCCCCGCAGATGGTAGAAGCCCTGCTGTGGGTCGAACCCGGCACCGGCTACATCCGCAGGGCGAGCATTATTGATTTTTACGGCAATTCCAACGACGTGCGGTTTACGCAGTTTAAGCCCGATACCTCGTTGAAGACATCGGACTTTACCTTTACCCCGCCCAAGGGCATTGAGGTTGAAGACCGCATTGACCGCAAGGTGCAGGAACGGGAACTCTTCAAGTAACATCTGCCCCATAAAGCAAAAGGCCGTGGCGTTCGCAAACACCACGGCCTTTTGCTTTATGTTGCGCATGGTTACACGCAGAGCTGTCTAAACACAGCTGCGGCGTCAGCCTCCACAATGGGAAAGGCCGCCTGCAGCTCGTCCGGTACGCTGACGGGTTTGCCGTTGGTCATATCGATAAAAACCCACTGGGTTTCCGCCTCGGCAAGCAGGGTTTTTGCCGTTGCATTCCAAAAGACATAGCGGCGCAGGCTGCGACGCGATGCATACGAAGCTATCCAGGTCGCGGCGGTTATCACATCGCCCAGAAAGGCCGGGCGTTTGTAGGTAATGGTATGCTGGCGCACCACCCAGCCCTGACCAATGCTCTCGTACCGCTCCATGGGCCAGCCGCAAACGGCGGAGTGCGCCACGGCCACGTCCTGCATCCATGCCACATAGCGCAGGTTGCTGACGCGGTGCTGCATGTCTATATCGTCCGGTTCTATGGTAATCTGCTGCGTGTATATGTTGATCTGAGCCATGTTGTCTCCTCATCAGTGATGGCGCAGAGCATATGCCTTGTGCGTAAAAAATAAAAGACACGCGGGCTTGCGATAATTGCGCCGCGTGTCTTCTGGTTGATAGTGGGCCGCCAGCGGGCGGAGGATTTGCCGGGCAATGGGCCGGCATCTGGCGCGGACAGTTTCTGTACGCCGCCTTGTATCCCGGTTTGGCGTGTTACATCACACCCCGCCCTGCACAAGCGTATCGAGCACGGCTGCAGAAAGGTGCCTCGGCTGCGCCCGCAGGCTGGGGGCGACGCCCCATTGCCGCAGTATGTCCAGGGCCATGCTCTGGGCGGCCTCAAAGCTTTCGCTAACCGGCTTGGATAGCGGGGCCGCGAGGGTCATGGCCGCCGGTTGCACGCCGATGAGAGCGCAGCTGCTTGGCGCCGTGCCGCGCAGGGCTGCCAGCCCCATGACCTCTGAAAAGCTGTTTTGATGCGGGCCAATCTTCTGCGCCGTCAGGTAGGCGGGCACGTTGTCCCGTAGCAGCAGCTGGCCCGGTTGCAGGCCAAAATCAACAGCATCAAGCACCAGCAGCCTGTCGGCACGCTCCACAAAGGTCAGCAGGGTCTGTCCTTGCGTGCCGCCGTCTACAACTTCCACGTTTTCAGGAAAATCCCAGTGGGCGTAGAGCCGCTGCGCCAACAGCACGCCAAAGCCCTCGTCGCCGTACAGAATATTGCCAAGACCAAGAATGATGATCTGTTCCATTAAAGTTCCCAGGTTCAGGAAGGGGCGGCCCCGCCGGGCCGCCCCTCAATGCTGTTAGGTTACATCAATTACTTCTTGCGGCGTTGACGATAGCCGCTGAACATGGACGAAACCAGCGTGGTCTTGCCCATGATTTCTTCGCGTATGACCATGTAGAGGTGCACCGTCACAAAGGTAATGAGCAGCAGCATGCCCAGACGGTGCAGGCTGCGGGTCATCTGGCCGTTGCCGCCAAACCAGTTGTTTATCCAGTCCTGCACAAAGGCAAAAAAGCGGATAAACGGTACGTGGCTGTCCTGGGCGTACATGCCAAGGCCTGTAAGCATGATGACAAGCATAAAGATCATGCCCGTGCCCATGCCTATTTGCGCCAGCGGGTTGTGGCCCACATGCGCGCCGCACTCCTTGTTGAGAAACAGGTACCAGCGCACGTCCTGCCACAGATCGCTCCACCAGGCTTTGCTCCATACCGGCACTATGATGAGCTCGCGCGAATAGCGATTGCCCCAGACAAGGCCGTATATGTAACGCAGTACAGTTGAAATAATCAGCACAAAGCCCGCAATAAAGTGGGCCATGCGCGTGTACCCCATATAAAATGTGTTATAAGGCTCGCCAGTTACGGAAAGCCATGGTTTGCCGATGATGTAGCCTGTGACGATAAGTACAGCGACGCAGGCTACCATAACCCAGTGCCATATGCGTATGGGCAGCTCGTACACATAGATGCTTTTGCCCATGGGCATTTGCGGAAGCAGATGTTGTTCGCTCATGACGTTCTCCCGGCGGAAGGCTTGTACTCCGCGGCTCGGATTGCCCGAACGCTAGAAGCAGTTGTCTGTTCTAACCGAGATCAGCTCGGATCCGTCCGGCCCGATAATATGCGTAGAGCAGGCCAGACAGGGGTCAAAGCTGTGCAGGGTACGCAGTATTTCAAGGGGCTGGTTGGGAACAGCCATCTTTGTGCCCATCAGGGATGCTTCATAGGCGCTGAGCTGTCCGTCGGGGCTGCGGGGCGCACCATTCCAGGTGGTGGGGACAACGCACTGATAGTTTTCGATCTTTCTGTCCTTGATGGTGATCCAGTGCCCCAGCGCGCCGCGCGGTGCTTCGGTAAAGCCCACGCCGCGCAAGGTGCCGTTGGGCCAGCTTTCCGGCTTCCACAGCTTGGTATTGGCGGTTGCACGGTTGCCGTTTTTGAGGTTGGCCACAAGTTTGTCGTAAAAATAGCGCATCTTGTCGGCCGACCAGACAAGCTCGAGCGAACGCGCGGCAATGCGGCCAAGGGTCGACTGCAGGACAGCAACCGGAGCCTTGGCCTGACCAAGAAAGTCATCAATGAGGCCCTTGATTTCGCTGTCTTTTTTGGCATAGCCCACCAGCAGGCGGGCCAGCGGGCCTACTTCCATCTGGTGGCCGCGCCACAGCGGTGTTTTGATCCACGAATACCGGTCGCGTTCGTCCACCTGCTTGAGGTCGGTGGGCGTGCCCTTGATGTTGGGGCCGGGGGCGTAGTTGGGTTCTGTTACGCCGTCAAAGGGGTGCAGGCCGGTTTTGCCGCCAGGGTAGGGCTTGTACCACGAGTGGGCCACTGTTTCCTGAATTTCTTCGGGGTTGTGCAGGTCAACGGGCAACACTTCGTTAAAGTTGCCGTTGATGATGGCCCCGGGCGGCAGCAGCAGGCTTTTTTCAGAATAATCGTTGGCTGTGTCCGGTATGGCGCCGTAGGCCAGAACCGAAAGCTTGGAAAGCCCGCCGCCTATGTTCAGCCAGTCGCCGTAAAAGGCTGCCAGCGCAAGGGTGTCGGGCATGACCACCTGCTGGGCAAAGGTGCGGCAGCGTTCAATAAGCTGCAGTACAAGCTCCAGGCGTTCCTGATTGATAACGTCTGAGGCTCCGTGCGCGTCCAGATTCAGCGAGCAGGGCACGCCGCCAACCAGCCAGTTGGGGTGGGGGTTTTTGCCGCCAAAAATGGTGTGTATCTGCACCATGTCTTTTTGAAAATCGAGCGCTTCCAGATAGTGGGCAACCACCAGCAGGTTGGCTTCGGGCGGCAGCTTGTAGGCCGGGTGACCCCAGTAGCCGTTGGTGAAAATGCCAAGCTGACCCGATTCTATTATGCGGGTAAGGCGGTCCTTGATGGATTTGAAGTACCCCGGCGATGAATTGGGCCAGGGAGTGAGCTTGTGCGAGAGCTCCGAGGTGGCCTTGGGATCCGCCTTGGCGGCAGAAATCACGTCTACCCAGTCGAGCCCTGCCAGATGGTACAGGTGCACCAGATGGTCATGATACATGAGGCACAGGTGCATGATGTTGCGGATGATGTTGGCGTTGTCGGGTATTTCAATGCCAAGGGCGTTTTCCACCGCATGCACAGAGGCCAACGCGTGCGTACCCGTGCACACGCCGCAGATGCGTTCCACAAAAGCCCAGGCGTCGCGCGGGTCACGTCCTTTGAGGATTATTTCGATTCCTCTGAATATGGTGCCGCACGATACCGCATTGGTGATAACGTTGTTGTCGTCAAGGTTCACCTCGCAACGCAGATGCCCCTCGATGCGGGTAACCGGGTCAACAACCACACGGCGGCCGGAGTCCTTAACTGCATAACCCTGTGAAGTAGTATATTCGTAGGCCATGGGGTATTTCCTCAGCTGTTGGAGTCGGTGTCAGAGGGGCCCTTGCCGCTTTTGCTGCCTGCATGGCGCACCATGCTGGCAACGCCGTGTACGGCCACGCCAGCGGCTACGCCCGCCACAGCGGCAACGCCCACGGTCTCTGCCGTGGCATTGGTACCAAGATGCGGGATGGTGGTTATGCGGTCATAAAACGATCCCTGATCCCAGAAGTTCTGTTCCGAGCAGCCAATGCAGCCGTGGCCAGACTGAATGGGGAAGGAAACGCCGTTGTTCCAGCGTGTTGAGGGGCAGGCATTGTAGGTGGTGGGGCCTTTGCAGCCCATCTTGTAAAGGCACAGGCCAGAGCGTGCGCCTTCATCGTCCCACGATTCCACGTATTCGCCCGCGTCAAAGTGCGCCCTGCGGTAGCAGTGGTCGTGCACGCGCTTGCCATAAAACATCACGGGCCTGCCCTGAGAATCAAGCGTCGGCAGCCTGTCGTAAGTAATGATGTAGGTCAGAATTGAGCTCATGACCTCAGGTATGGCCGGGCAACCGGGCACCTTGAGCTGGGGTTTGTTGGGAAACAGCTTGTGCAAAGGCGTGGCGCCGGTTGGGTTGGGGTGGGCGGCCTGCACGCAGCCCCATGATGCGCAGGTTCCCCAGGCCACCAGAGCCTTTGCGTTTTCCACGCCCTCCTTGAGCTTTTCATAAAACGGTTTGCCAGCATCAATGCAGTACATGCCCTGGCCGTTGAGGGGCACGTTGCCTTCTACAGCCAGAATATACTGGCCCTTGTATTTATGGATGGCCTCCTCGTAGGCTGCATTGGCTTGATCCCCAGCAGCCGCCATGACAGTGTCCTGATAATCCATTGTAATCATTGAGAGTACGATGTCTGTCGCCAGCGGGTGGGCTGTGCGCAAAAATGATTCTGTACAACAAGAGCAGGAAAGCCCGTTGATCCACAGCACGGGCAGGCGGGGTTTAGTTGACAGAGCCTGTGCGATGGCCATATCCGCGCCTGGACCAAGGCCGAGCGCGACAGCGGTAAGCGCACAGAATTTCATGAAATCTCGACGGCTGACACCACGATTGCGCAAAACTTGTTCGGTGGTTTCGAGATGAGCCATAAGTACCTCGAGAAGAACATGGTTACAGGTTGGTGATTGCTGCTGACAGGTGAGGTGCAAGTACTCCTTTTACATAGGTATATAGTTAAAATTTGCCGTATTGAGACATTATTGAGGCAGGGAGCACGTTTTTTGGCTGTTGGTGTTTTTGAGGTCGGTCATGACGCCAACAAGAATGTCAGTCTGGTTGCGCAGTTCATCAAGGGCGAGGGATGCCTGTTCCATGGCTGAAGCCGTTGAAAGAGCAAGGCTGTTGATGTCCTCAAGACTTTTGTGGATTGTTTCGCTCGCGGCGGATTGTTCTTCTGAGGCCGTGGCGATGGACTGCACCTGCACAGTTGAAGCGCTCGCCAGATTGACCAGCTCCTGCAGGGCATCGCCAGCCTGCCGTGCAAGGCCGGTCACCGCCTCGATGGTGCCCGCCGTCTGCTCCACATGCGTGATGTGCTTGCGGGTGCCGCTCTGTATGGCGTGTATGGCCTCGCCCACTTCCTTGGTGGCCAGCATGGTTTTTTCGGCCAGTTTACGTACTTCGTCCGCAACCACGGCAAAACCGCGGCCGGCGTCGCCAGCGCGCGCGGCTTCAATGGCGGCGTTAAGGGCCAACAGGTTGGTCTGGTCGGCAATATCGCTGATAACATTCAGTATCTGCCCGATGCCTTCGGCCTGTTGTCCCAGCAACCCCATGTCGACTTTCATATCATTGGACTGCTGTTGCACCTGTCCTATGGCAGCGACGACGTTTTCAACTACCGCCGCCCCAGCCGTTGCCTGCTGGTGCGAATTATCCGCTGTTTGCGCTGCATCGGCGGCGTTTTTGGCAACTTCAACAACTGTCATGCTCATTTCCTGCATGGCAGCAGTGGTGATGTCGAGTCTCTTTGACTGGCTTGTTGCACCCCCATTGGAAATCTGCACCTGTTCCAGCAGACTGTTTAAGGCGATGTTGAGCGATTCAACGACGCCATGAATTTTGTCCACGGCCAGCACGAGCGCGTTTGCCCGCTCCCTGGTGGCCTTTTCGGCTTGTTCGGCGGTTTCGCGGCACTGATCTGCCAGTTTGCCGCGTTCTTCAGCAAGCAGCTGCTGATTTTTTGCCGTTTCTATATGCTCTTTCAACCGGCACACCATATCGCGCAGCGCATCGGCAAGGCCGCCGACTTCGTCCTTTTGAGCAACGGCGAGTACGGCGTCAAAATCGCCCTGCGTGACGCTTTGCGCATAGCGCAAGGTGCTGCGCACGGGCCTGCCGATGGTGATGCATATCCTCCAGCCCAACACAACGGTAACAAATGCGATCAGCAGGGCGCTTGAGCAGGTAAGCGCAAATTCTCGCTGGGCGGATTTTATCGCTGCGTTTTCCAACTCAAGCAAGCTGGTTCCCCATTGCCTTTCTACTTCCATCAACCTGTCGATGCGTCTGGTGGCTGCTGCAAACCATTCTTGCGGTTCAACCTCAAGATTTGATTTTTCCAGGTTTGCATAGGCTGTTTCTCTAAAACGGCCAACTTCGTCATCTGCAGATTTAATTTTGCCTTGCAGCAAAGTTTCAGCATCTTTGCCGCCAAGCTCTGCAAAAGAGCGCAAGTAGGTGTTTTGCGCACTCACACGGTAGAGCCAGTCGCGGTACAGCTGCTTGCTGAACGTACCGGCAGAAAAAGCGGCGTTGAGCGTGGCGCGCTCCTGCCCCGCAATTTCTTTGCCATGCATGATCTGGAGAATTGATGTGAGCGTCATGTCGCAGCGTGAATTGAGCACCGCAACCGCCATGATCAGCTCATTGATGCTGCCGTTGTATGCAGCGATAGCCTGTAAGGCGTCTAGGTTAACTCCCCTCGCGGCGCTCCGGGTGTTGGACAGGTCAGCAAATTTTGTCACGGCAGCAGCAAACAATGGTTGGAAAAACCCTTTGTTATGGCTGTCTGTTTCAGCAAGCACAGACAAAAATCGCTTGTGCGCCGCGTCAGATTTGACAATTTGTTCAGCAAGTTCAGCAGCAAATTTTTTACCTTTGCTGCCCAGATAGCCAGCGGTATAGCCGCGTTCCTTTTGAACCTCATGGATCAGTTCGCCTGCGGAAAGACTGACCGCGAGCGAGCGCCCAATAAGCTTGAGCCGGTCAATGGCCTCCCAGCGGTTAATGCTCTCAACCGTTACAAGAAGCAAAAAAGTTGCCATTGGCAATATGAGCAACAGACTGAGTTTACGAGCAATTTTGAGATCTGCAAGCATCTGCGGGCCTCCTTGATCAATTGCTTTTCCACAAACTGATTGCTTAACGGCGGGGAAAATCCCCGTTTACTCGGTCAGCATTTAGATAGCCTGCAAATTAAAAGATTTAATCTAGTGGAATGAATTATCAATACGCATACCACAAATAAAACAAATAACAATAACTTAATTTATATAGTTATGTGCAACATGTTGTCGGTGTTGAGGATAAAGTTGTGATGAAAAAAAATATTGATATATTAAAATGTTATATTGCATAGTATGACAATATGATAATCATCGCAGTTTATGACAGTGTTTGAAATTTTGCGTAATACTCTGAATTAGCTAAAATAATATTTTTGCTAACAGATGGTTGCGGTTAAAAAAAAACCGTGAATAAGGTTACAGAAATATAGTAGCATTTATTTTTTTTTTGTATTACTCAGTCTGTGTTATGATTGTATAAATAGTAGCAAACAAGGGATAGCCTTGTATTTGGCGGCTTGAGTGCATGTGGTCTGGAGGTAGCCTTGCTGGAGCTAAAAAGTCCGCCCCCACGGAGCTGCAAACGTATTCTGGCAAGCGGGGTGGGGGTGTCCCTGATTCTGCACGGGCTGGTGCTTGCTTGCATGCTGGGCTTTGGCGCGCTGCTCGCCAGGCAGGGCGCTGTGCTGCCTGGCGGAGCCGTGGTGGTAAGCCTTGTTGACGTGGGCAGCACGGCTGTGGGGCAAACCGGCCTCTCCCAACAAGCGGCGTCGGCTGCGGCAGAGGGGGAGGACTCCCCCTCTGGACAAAATCCGGGGCAGCATGCCGCCCCGTCTGTGCGGTCAGAGCCTGACGCAGCCGTTGCTGTCAAAAGAACAGAGGTCAAGCCAGAACCAGCGGAAAAGGCGGAAAGGTACGCCGTCCGCAAAAGCGTCGTTATCCCCAGGCTCGAACACCAGCAGCAGGTGGGGCGGCAAGCGCCCATACAGCAAGACTTGCCAGCGCGGCAGGCAGATGCAGCAACTGCGGCGGGCGGAGACAGCGGCAAAAGTGCAGCAGGCAGCGGCGCGGGCGCTGCCGGGCAGGCCACGTCCAGCGCGCAGGGACAAGGAAATTCGCCGCCGCAGGTCATGCCCTGGAATGCGGCAGGCGGCCCGGCCTTTATGCGGCAGGGGCCCTTGCACTACCCAAGGGCTGCCCAGCGGCGCAACCTTGAGGGCAAGGCCGTGGTTGAGGCGTATCTTGATATGCAGGGAAAGCTGGTCCGCGCCCGAGTGCTGCAGGCCGATCATCAGGACTTTGCCGACGCGGCGCTGGCGTGCATTCAGGCTTCGTCGTTCAGGCCAGCCCAGCGCGAGGGCAGGGCCATCCCCTGCGTGGTGCGTATTCCCATGCTGTTTGTTCTTAAGGGAATGTAGCTGGCGAACTTGTGGGCTTACCTTCAGCGCGGCGTTTTTTTGGGCGAAACGGCCATAGCCGCCATAAGCATGGCGCACGAAACCAGCACAATGACCGCACCGGGCGGTACCGCCCAGTGGAACGAAAGCCACAGGCCGCTCACGCAGGCAATAATGCCAAACAGGGCCGAGAGTAAAAACATGCGGCTCAGCCGGTAGGTGAGCTGCAAGGCCGTGGCGGCAGGGGTGACAATAAGCGCGTAAATGAGCAACCCGCCGATGGCCTTTAAGGCAAAGGCCACCACCAACCCCATGAGTGCAAGGCAGGCATAGTGGATGCCGCGTACAGGTATGCCCGCCGCAGCAGCAGCCCGCCGTTGCCCCATGATTGCCTCAATTTCCTTGAAAAACAAAAAGATAAAACCAAACAGAAGCAGGGCAGTGCCCGACATGAGCTGCAGGTCAAAGCCAGTTACGGTGAGCAGGCTGCCCCAGATAAGGCTGAGCCCTTCGGTGCGTGCGCCTGGCATGAGGCCAAGGGCCAGCATTGCCAGGCTCATCACCACCGAAAAAACCACGCCCATGGCCGTATCAAGGCTGAGACCGGGTTTTTGGGCCAGCGGTCCCACAGCGGACGCTGCGCCAAGGCTGGCGGCCAGGCCACCCGCCAGAGGCGGCGCGCCCAGCCACAACGCTACCAGCGCCCCGGCAAAGGCGGCGTGAGATACGCACATGCCAACCAGGCTCATACGCCACAACACCACAAATACGCCCATTGCACCGCACACGGAGCCGCCCAGCACCGCCATTAACAGGGCGCGCTGCAAAAAGGCATAGTGGAAAAAATCATCCATACTTCACCTGATGGTTTACACTGTGCGGATATTGCCGCCTAAAACAGCGCGGCCTTGCGCTGGCCGCTGCGGGCAATCTGGATAGGCACGTCGTACAGCTGGCTCAGCAGCTCGGGGGTGGCGGCATCATCGGCGCTGCCTTGCCAGAGCAGACAACCGTCACGCAGCATGGCCACCTTGTGCGCCAGGGCAAAAACGGCGTTGAGATCATGGGTGACCATGATCACCGTAAGATTAAAAGCATTGCGCAGATCGGCAACGGCATTGCAGATATCTCTTTGCGCACGCCAGTCGAGCGCCGCTGTCGGCTCGTCGAGCAGCAGCAGCTCCGGCTCCTGCGCCAGGGCGCGTGCCAGCGCCACGCGCTGCCGCTCGCCGCCCGAGAGCTGCCCGATGGGGCGCTGGGCCAGATGAGCCAAGCCGACCACCTCAAGCGACCGTATGGCAAGCTGTTTTTCCTTTTTGCCCGGCCAGCGAAAAAGCCCCAGCCGTCCATAGGTTCCGCTGAGTACCGAGGCAAAGACAGAAAGCGGCATCTTGGGGTCAAGGTCTGTAGCCTGAAAAACGTGCGCCACCTGCCTGCGCACCGCAGCCATACCGCCCGGCTCAAGGGCTGCGCCCTTAAACAGCACCGCTCCCTGGCTGCAGCGGGTGAGGCCGTTAAACAGGCCCAGCAGCGTGGATTTGCCCGCACCGTTGGGCCCGATGAGCGTCCAGAAGTCTCCGGCTTCAATATTCAGGCAAATGTCGCGCAAGACAGGGCGCTTGCCGTAGCAAACGCCGACATGCCTGAGCTCCGCCAGCGGCGCGCTCACGGTTTTGCCAGCGCTTGCAGCTGCCGTACGTTGTGCATCAGCAGGCTGAAGTAGTCGGGCGCATCGTCGCTGGACCCTGGAAAGTTTGAAAGCACCACATGCGCGACCCCAAGTTCAAGCGCCAGCGGCAGCCCCGCGTCAGGCCCGCTTTGGTAGTTGTCCACCACGCCTGCCACCGGTATGTTTTTTACCGCGTTCAAAATTTCCGCCAGCTCACGGGCGTTGATGTCTTCGGCCCTGCCAAAGGTGCGCACAACCTCAAGGCCGGCCCAGCTCGCAAATTCGGCCTGCATTGTTGCCGCAATAACCCTTTTGCCGTGCAGGGGGGCAAGCAGCTCGCGGCACTGCGTCTCAGCCGCGTCGATGCGTTGCATCCGCTGGCGAGCCCTGAGCTGTATGTCCGGTGCAAGTTCGGGGGCAATGACCTCCAGCGCGGCGGCAATTTCGTTTACCGCCTGTTTTTGCACCTGGGGGATAAGCCAGCTGTTGCGGGGGCTGACCTCTGCAACTTTGAGCTTCGGGTTGTCCACAGCCGCCAGCATGGCGCTTACCTGCTGCAGATTGCGCTGAAAAGGATGGATAAGCAGCAGGTTTGCCCTGGCGGCAAAAACGTAATCACCCGTACTGGCATTTTCGTGTCCCGGGCAGCTGGAGCCCTGATTCAGGGTGAGAATTTCGCACCGGTTTTGGGCAAGATCGGCAACGATATCTGAGATAAGCGAAGTGCCCGCCACAACGCGCACAACATCGGCCGCCTGGCTGGCGGTGGAGCAGAACAGCAGGACAAGCCAGAGAAATACGGCAGCTTTTTTCATGGCGGCACTCATTTTTTGACAGCGCAAAAAAAGTAATGGTCTGGCCCTTCATGGGCCTCAATGGATGTAAACCCTGCTGTGGTAAAGATAATGCTCATGCCCGTAGGGCAGGGCAGGTGATCGCCTTCCACCGCGTGGTGGCTGTCGTGCAGCTGGTTGAGCTTTTCGCGGCCGTCGATGTGCAGCACGTAGGCCCGGCCTGCGGGACGAAGAATGCGGTAAAATTCTCTTGCTGCAGCCTGCTTGTCGCCAATATGCGGAAAGGCGGAAAAACAGATGACCATATCTGCGCTGGCATCGGTCAGGGGCATGGATTCCGCCCTGGCCTGATAGGTGCGCACGTGGGGAAACCGGGCCGAGAGGCGTTGCAGCATGTCAGGCGACGGGTCAAGCGCCAGCAGTGCGGCATCCGGGCGGGCGTATTTGCGCAAATACGGCTGCAGCACTCCCTCGCCGCAGCCCACATCAATAATAACCCCGGCTTGCGCCAGCGGCAGGCTGCTCATCAGCTGATCCACCTGACGCAGTTTTTCCGGCGGGTAGTTGCGGGCCTCCCAGCCCGCGGCGTGGGTGTTGAAAAATTCCTCTCGCTGAAACTCTTGGGCGCTGTCTGCATGCATGCTGCGTCTCCGCTCAATGCGCCGTCCAGCACTTCTGGACGGCGCATATTGGTTAAAACTTGAGGTCAAAACCGACCATGATGGTGGTTCCAGGCATATTGTAAAGCCCGCGATCGTTGCCAGCACGCTCCATACTGTAAGCGTATGGCGTGTTAAATATATTGTTTACGGCCACAAAGACCTTGCCTTCTTCAATATGCATATCGTCGTAGCTGAAGATGTAGTCGAGCCTGGCGTTAAATACATTGATGTCGGGCAGACGGTCTTTTTCCGTCAGGTTGGGGGCAGTGCTGGCCGGCGCTGCAGGAGATGTGGTACGCGCCCAGTTCTGGGCGTAATAGACATCCTTGAGGTACTGGTAATCGCCGCTGAGCTGGAAGTGCTCAATGAACTTCCACTTGAAGCCGGTTTGCAGGGCAAAGGCTGGCGTGTAGGGCATTTTGCCTGTGCTTACGCCATCGTCGCCCTTGGCCCATGCTTTGAGCCATGTTGCGCCAGCGAACAGCTCAAGATTGTCGGTTGGCGTGACGCTGGCGGAGAGTTCGAGGCCGTTGATCTTATATTCCGCCGTGGAAGACGTAAAAAAATCGCTGGTCGGCATGGCGTTGCCGTACATATAGGCGCGCAGCCTGTCGCGGCCATCGTCGTGAAACACCGTGGCGCTGGCCGTAAACAGGCCGGGCTGGGTGTGGCTGAGCGATACTTCGTAGTGGTCCACCACTTCAGGGCGAATGTCCTTGGTGTCCAACCCTGCGGGCAAGGAGGTCTTGTTGGCCAGCAAGCCCTGCAGCACCACGGGGCTTGGATAGTTGACGCCCCGTGCATAGTTGAAGCCAAGGTTGGTGTTGTTGTAGCCGAGCACCAGGCCTGCCTGCGGAGCGGCCTTGTCTTCAAAAAGGCTGCTCGTATAAAGACGCAGCCCGGTGGAGGGCGTTACATGAAAGCTCTCCTTGCTGCCGATCATCTGGCTGATTGCCGCATAGGGCGAAAACAGCCTGTGCTGCGGAAATTCCCACGAGGTTGTGGCATTGGTGGCGTATCTGCGCTGGTCGTTGCGCAGGTCGCTGATGTCAAGGTCAAAACCGTTGACGATCTCGCTGCCCTCCCAGATGGTGTACGTTTCGCGGCCTCGCAGGCCGTAAAGGTTGTTGGTCTGCACCGAAGTGGTGGTATTGCTGTTTTCGCCGCGCAGATAAAACAGCGTGTCGTTGTAGTATCCCTTGAGGTAGCCGCTGGCGTTGCTGTACTTGTTGATGAGGCTCAGCGTGGCCAGACTTGTCTGCGTGTCAAAACGGTCTGTCGCGCGGGTGTTGGTTATGGGGTTGTTGGGGGCCTGGGTCTGGGCGTCAACCCTGTTGGCCATCATGCGCAATGTCCAGTTGTCTGAAAGGCCAACGCCCATGTTGCCGTAATAGCTGGACTGATAGGCTGCTGTATGGTCCTTGTGTCCAAGGGTGCTGATGAGGCTCTGGGCGGCGTAGATATCCACATTTTCTTTTTTCGCGCCCATGCCCACATTTTCGGCCACAGTGCCGTAGCTGCCGCCCTCTGCGCCGATGCGCAGCTCGTAGACCTCTTCTGTCATGTATTTTGGGATAAAATTCAGCATGGCGTAGCCGCTGCCAAAGCGCGAAGGCTGGGGGTACTTGTAAATTTCCATACCGCCCAGCGCGTACACCGGTATGCCGTCGGCCAGCGACTGCCCGTACAAAACGCCGCTGCGGGGCACATCGTCAAAGTAGATGTTGACGTCGGGGCTTGGGTGGCTTGCGCCGCGACCGCGCACATACAGGCTCGCACCCGTCTGCCCGCCGATGATGTTCTTTTTTTGGTACATGACGCCCGGCACGTTGCGCAGGGCGTCATAAAAATCGAGCGAATTCTGCTGGCGTATCTGCTCTTCGGTAACCACGTTGTATTGCGTGCCAAAGCGCGTCTGCACGGGGACGGTGGGGGGCTGGTCGGCCACGCCAAATGCGGTAACCGCAGGCAGATCGTACGCCGACAGGCTGCCCTGCGTCAGATCGGTTTTGGGGGCCGGGGTAGCCTGCCCGTCTGCCGCTGGCGGCGCGTCGGCCGCCCAGCCAGGCTGGGCGTAAATGCAGTGGCCTGCAAGAATTGCAGCCGCCACAAGTGCTGAAACCTTTTTCATTACACGTCATCCTCCTTCATATACCGGTAGCGCGGGGTGCGCAGTGGTTACCGTTTTGTGCAGGCTTTGCTGTGTATTTTCGCGGGTTGTGCGCCCTCAAAAGCAGACTCGTGTGCTATTTATTTTAAATAGGTGTTACTGATAGGGCGCAACAATAACGCGGCTGCCCGGAAAAAGGGCAAACAGTACCACTAGTCAGCTGCGGTAGACGATCAAAAGTATTACGTTTTTAAAAAAGATAACATTTGTTACAAGCTGGGCAGCAAGTCGTCAAGCAGAGATTTGCCATGGGTAAAAAAATGTACGAAAGATCAGGAACAAGTCTGACCCGAACACGCAAACTACATGCGCAGCTGCTGTCAATATGCAGAACTCAATATACATATGTTTTTGATATTGTCAGATGCAAAGCAATACAGCCCTGCGCCTATGTAAGAGGTGCAGGGCTGCATTTTGCAGGCGCTGTTGCCAGCGCATTACGCGTCAGGCTGCTAATTATCAGCAGTGATTGTGGGGTTGAGCGTAAAATATTCAATTTTTGCCGCATTGTCGCGCTGTACTGTGCGGGCATAACGCACATTGGGGTGGCCAAACAACATGGCATAAAACGGCGTTTGCTGACCAAAACCAAGGCATTGGCGCAATTGCGGGGCTGCATCCACCGCAAACTTCAAATAACCGCACCAGGTTGTGCCTAATCCTGCACTTTGCGCCAGTAGCTCAAAATAGGCCAGGGCAAGGTCAACATCTTCCTTGGGGCAGCTTGCGCTTTCTGCCCCGGAAACAACCAGCAAATGCGGAGCGCCGCGAAACAGCTCGTCAACACCCTGCTGTCTGTATGCAGTTACAGCCGCAGACAAAAAATCCGGCATGGCGGCATGGCGCCGCATCTGCTCTTCCAGGGATTCAATGACCATAAGACGCAGCCGTTGCATCATGTCGCGGTCGCTTACCACAAGAAAGCGCAGCAGGCGGTCGTTGCAACCTGTGGGAGAGTTTGCGAGCGTGGCAAGCAGCGTATCAATGAGATTCGACGGGACATTTTCATTTTTGTATTGGCGCACGCTTCGCCTTGCACGCAGCAAGGTGTGCATCTGCTCTGCAGTAGGAAGTTTTGCGGGTGTCAGTTCAATGCTGTTTTGCGGGTGTCGGCCAAGTATGCTCACTGCGCCGGCAGGGCATACCGCAAGGCAGTGCTGGCATTCAAGGCAGTTTTGTTCCTGCAGCGGCGGTATGGCTGGCAGCCCGTCATTTTCGGTTTCCGTGCGGTAGATTATGTGCCGTGGGCAGTCGGCAACACAGGCGTCGCAACGGATGCACTTGCTCGAATCTACAGTAAAATTTAGTTTTTTCATGGAGATGTCCTCACAGAATGTTCATGCAAGATCGACGGTCAGGTGCTGAATCATCACGCCATTCATGGTAAAGTCATAAGTGAATGCCAACGGGCTGCCCGGAAAGTTTCCACTTGCCATGGTTGAAAGTATTACATGGTTGTCGGCGCATTTTACGTCGCTGACTGAGACGACCAGCGCGAATTTATCCCTTGATTCCTTTAAAGAGCTCTTGATGGCTCTGGCTCCGCGAATCTCGCTGTTTTCCGGCGCATCGAGCAGAATTGCGTCCGCAGCCAGAAAAGCGTCGAGCCCAACGACATTGCCTGTATTTGTGGCATCCATAAAGATTTTTACCGCTTCGGGCATAGTTGCGTTCATAGTGTCCTCCAGATTTGACTTGATAATTGCTTGTATCAGGATAAATATGACACCATAATGTCATGGTTTAAAAAAATCTGGCGGGATCCAAGGTGAAAATCGACCGACTGCTTTCTATTGTGATGATCTTGCTTGAAAGAAAAAAAGTCAGTGCTTCTGAGCTGGCGCGAACGTTTGAAGTCTCAGCGCGCACCATTTACCGGGATGTTGAAACCATAAATCAGGCGGGGCTTCCTGTGGTGGCTTACCCTGGGGTGCGGGGCGGCATAGGGATTCTTGAAAGCTATAAACCGGAAAAGCGGTTCTTTTCAGCGCAGGATGTGACCATGATCTTGATGGGGCTGGGCAGCGTGCGCAGCTCTTTTTCCAATGCCGAGGTGACCAGCGCCATAGCAAAAATTAAAGGCATGGTGCCGGAGGTCGACCGTAAGGCCATCGAGATCAAGGCCGGGCAGATATCTGTTGATCTGACTCCCTGGGGCCGCAACGGGCAAAACCTTGCATCGCTGACTGCAGTTCAGCAGGCATTGGAGAACAACAGACTGTTGCGCTTTGGTTACCGAGACCGCAAGGGGCAGACGAGCGCACGCTGTGTTGAACCGTACAGACTTATATTAAAGAAATCGAGCTGGTATCTTGGCTGCTATTGTTTGATGCGACAGGAGGTTCGGCTTTTTAAAGTTGTAAGGATGTCTAATGTTTCTGTTGAAGCTGAGACGTTTACTCCACGCGACATTGATGGTGAAAATTTTATCGTCGACAATTTTGATGATGCGGAATGCTTTGAAGGCCTGCTGCGCGTGCAGGCCGGAGCACGCGAAACAATTTTAGAATTGTTTGGCGACAGTGCTCTGAAACGCGAGGATGAATCAAACTGGCTTGCACGTATTCCACTTACCGACAACGAGCAGTCGTATAGCTTTGTTGCTGGTCTTGGGAGTGAAGCAGAAGTCCTTGAGCCAATTTTTTTTAGAGAGAGGATGCTGCATTTTTTTCAAAATGCCATAGACAAGTACAGGTGATTTGTGATTTACATGTCAGTGCGTGAACGCCTTAAACATGTTCAGACGCATGGTGTTACGTCATTATTTATGATTTATAGTTTGTCAGCCTCAAGGGAAAACTCTCAGAGACTTTTATTATCATAGGCGTTATATCAATACCAGCTAGCAACATGAGTTGCACGTCAACGTACCTGTGACTTGAACGCGGCAGCGCCACCACACACCACACTCAGGGGGACACATGGGCAGGTTGAGCATACTGAACGCCAGCACACGTAAAACGCTACTGGTTCCGGGGCTGCTGTGCCTGATGCTGTGCCCCGGCATTTTGGCATTTGCCGCGCCAAGGGCGGTTGGCGACTGGCGCGTGGAGCTGCCAGCAGGCTGGAAAACGCAGGAAGAAGGCAATCAGGCCTTGTTCAGCACGCCCAAGGAAGACTGCTTTGTAACCGTGCTGGAAAAAGACTGCTTTAACGGCGACCTCGACATTCTGGCCAAAGCCTCGGCCAACATCACTGGCGGCCACGATTTACGCACGCTGGGCGAGGGCAAGGGGGTTGTTTTTGCCGACAGGGGAGCCCGCTTTTGGGTGGGCCTTGTGGACGACAAGTATATGGAAGTATCCGTCGGGCATAGCTGTCGCGGGGTAGGGCCCATAGTAAAAAGTTTGAAAGTTTCCTCCGGGGCCGAGGGTGCAACAACGCTGGATAAGCTGCTGGCCGTGCTGCACAGCCCGGAAAACAGCAAGTGGCTTGTGACTGGCGACCGACCCGACAATGCCAGGCCTGTCGAGCCAGACGACCCCACCGGCGATATGCCCGACTTTGCCGCTCTGGGCGACGCTTCTGTCGCCTCCGCGCCCCAGGAAAGAACTATTCCCGAAGGCTGGCGCACGACGCAAACTGGCCCGTGGACCATATACGACAAGCCCGGCGAAAAAGTATGGCTTGCCGTAGGCCTGTACCCCCTCAAAAAGGACTCCGGGGGCCGCTGGGGCGCTTCGCTTATCGAGCTTGCCCGCAGGCTTGGCGGCATCAATATAGGCACCGGCGAAGGCACGGTCGACTTTGTGACCCGCGCGGGCGGCATCGGCTCGGTGCAAAACAGCGACGCCAATACTGTTGTTGAGCTTTATTACCCCGATGACGACGCCAGTCTGGCGCAGCTGCGCGAGGCGCTGCACTGATCGGCGCTGTCAGCCGCGCTCGTCGCCTCGACATATTGCGACTGCAACATAAGGAGCCGCCAATGCAACTGCTCAAGCCATGTGTGGTATTGTGGGCGTCACTGTTGATATTGATGCCGTCTGGCGCGCACGCGGCGGTTATGCTTAAAAACAGCATGAGCACCGACATCAAATCCGTATTCTGCATCGGCAAAAACGGCGATAAGCTGCCCGTTGCCGATGGGGTGCCCAAACGCTCGTCCCGTTCCGTGCCTGCAGGCAGGTTTTCCGAACATTCATGCGCACGCATTGGCGTGACCGTGCAGACCGGCGCTGGTTGGCAGTACTATGTCGAGCCTGAACCGGGCAGGTTCAGGGAACTTGAGTTTTCGCTCGATGCCGCCGGGCAGTACGAAACCCGCAAATATCCCTCGCTGCTGATCACTCTGCAGGGCGGCGACGCCTCTGTCGCTCCCGCAGGGGTGCCCATGGCCACTGTGGCCGAGCTTATGCGCAAAGGGCTGGATCAAACCAGCTGGAAGGCATGTGCCCTGCCTGGGTACGAAAGCCTCAAGGATCCCGGCATATTTGCGGTATCTTTTGCCGATCAGTCGTGGAGCCTTGGCAGGCAGGGCATGCGTTTTGACGGCAAAAACAGCACGCTTGAAACGCTCAGCATGTTTGCACCCTTTGCCAATACCACGCTTGGCGCAGGGTTTGACGAGTTGAAAAAGAACGGCTGGTTGCCGCTGGTGCTGGAAGCCAACGGGCAGACCAGCGTGTTTAACGCGCAGGGCGCGGCCCTCGCCCCGCAAGGCAAACTGGTGGAAGGCCCCCAGACCGCCGAAGAGACGTGGCAGGCCTTTGAAGCCCTTTTTGTAAATAATGACGACCGCACCGGCAAAACCATGCGGGTGGTTTTTGGCAGCGAAGGGTTGACGCTTGTCATGAGCCTGAACCTTGACGACGCCCTGGCCGAGATAACGTTGGCGCGCGCGTCCGCTGCCGCAGCACGGCCCTGAAGGTAGCGGTGTTCGCCCTGTCTGCAGATGCTGGGCCGCACCGGGCTGTGCCTGAATCGTGCGCATCCCGGCATACGGATACGGGCGGACCCAGACAGGCGTAAACGAACAGCTGCCGTTGCTGCGTTATCCAGACTGGTTACCCGTTTCAAGGGGCAGAGCCGGATCAGCGGCCCACTCGAACAGCGACGCGTCGTACACGGTTATGTCGTCAGCGCCAAGCAGAAACAGGGCAAAGGCGACGCTGCAGGCGGCCAGCCCGCCGCCGCAGTAAGAAATGGTTGGGCCCAGTACCTTGAGCCCCGCCTGCAGAAACAGTGCGTTAAGGGCCTTCGCCGGTAAAAAGGTCATTGTTTTTGGGTCCACAAGGGCTTTAGCGGGTACATTGATGCTGCCAGGTATATGCCCTGGCCGCCCATACCGCTGCAGGGATCCGTCAAACGCCTCCGGGGACAGCGCATCGATGAGCTGCGCACGTTTGGTCCGCATGTTTTTAAGCACGGTCTCTTTGTCCACAAAAACTTTGGGCGCCGCCAGCAGGGGAAATTGCGTCTTGCGCCGGACGGGCAGGGCGCGCGTGATTTTGCGCTGCTCCATTAGCCATTTTGGCAATCCTCCGTTAAGAATAACGGCATCGTTAAAGCCGTAGGCGCGGAGCATCCACCACAGCCGCGCTGCGCACATGCCGTTGGCGTTATCATATACAACGGCTGTCGTGCCTCTTCCAACGCCCAGCTCACCCATCACATCGGCAAACTGCCTGGGTTTGGGCAGCATCAGGGGCAGGTCGCTGTCGGGATCCGACAAGGCCTCCAGCAAATCCGCGTATGCGCTCCCAGGGATATGCCCGTCGAGCCATCTGGTTTTTCCCGTTCCCGGTTCCGCGTAAAAATCCGCACTGCAATCGATAATTCTCAGGGCCGGATTATCAAGGTTGGCATCAAGCCAGTCTGTCTCAACAAGGTTGCCCTGTCTGGGATAGCCGCTCTCATATGCGCCGCCAACCGCCGGTTGCCAACTCATTTTGTGCATCACTTGCCTCACATGGACTGATTGTTTTTTGCTTCGGCCACCCTCTGGCCGGATGGATCAATAAGATGTATTTCACTTCTATCAAATCGTTTCCAATGATTATTATCTATCAAGACAATCAATCGGCATGAACGGTGCAACATGGAACTGCGCGACCTGCGAACGTTTGTCACCTTGGCGTCCCTGCTCAATTTCAACCAGACCGGCAAGGTGCTGCACGCTGCGCAATCCACAATATCCATGCGCATAAAAATGCTTGAGGACGAGCTTGACGCACGTCTGTTTGAAAGGCTGGGGCGTAAGGTGGTTTTGACGGAATCGGGGCTCAAGCTTCTGGAATACGCCAGAAAGATGCTTGAAGTGGAGGACGAGGCCAGAGCCTCGGTCAGCGGCAATGCCGCGTCCGGCACGGTGACCATAAAGGTGCCGGAATCGCTGGAATGTCACCGTCTGCCTGATGTGCTGCGTGCATTTTTGCGCAGGGCCCCGGCAACCAAGGTCCGTATTCTTCCCTGTATTGCGGGCAATGTGGCCGAGGATTTGCGACGGGGGGTGACGGATCTGGCCTTTGTGTTTGCCTACGAGCCGTCGACGCGTGATATCAACGCGGTATTTCTGGGGACGGAAGACCTGGTGGCCGTGGCCGCGCCCAGCCACCCCCTGGCGGGCCTGGAAACCGTGGGGCCGCAAGACATCCTGAAGCACAACCTTTTGCTGGCGGCCTCGGACTGCAGCTATCGGCGGACATTTGAACTATTTTTGTCCGAGACGGCCCAACTGCCTCACCCCTCGGTGGAATGCCACAGCGTCGCCGCAGCCATCAGCATGGTTTGCGCCGGTCTTGGGGTGACGATACTTCCGCAAATGGCCGTACGCGAGCATCTGGCAGCCGGAATGTTGCGGCGGCTGCCGCTGAGCGGCGGCCCTTTTGAAACAGCTGTATTTATGCTGTGGCACAAGGATAAGTGGATATCCCCATGCCTGCAGGAATTTATGACCGTGTGCCGTGAGCGTTTGATGCCGCAGCAGGTCTCGCCAGTACGAGGGACGCCTGCCGAGCCATAAGCTCGTGCCCGGCTTCGCTTGGGTGCAGACCGTCGGTATACAGCCGGGCCAGCGGGTCAGGGGCTGCCCCTGCCGCAGCGGAGGATTGCGCGGCCACGACCGCAAATGCCTGCGAAAAATCAACGCATTGCAGCGAAAAATCCTGTGCGAGCACCCGCAGCCACTGGTGCAGGGCGGCATAATCCGCGCAGGCGTGCTGCAGGTCAACGCTGCCCAGCAGCGGAAAGGTCACAGGCTCGTGTACAGGAATGGGCACCCCCAGCACCGGCCGCACCCTGTCGTTAAAACAGTGCTGCACCAGTGCGAAAATATTGGCCTTTACCGCCCCCAGCCCCGCGTCCAGCGCCAGATCGTTAAATCCGCCCATAAGCAGCGCGGCGTCGGCCCCCGCCTGCACCACATGCTGTTGAAAACGGGCCAGCATGCCGCCCGTGGTATCGCCGTTGATGCCGCAATTGCGCACATCCAGCCCCGTGTGCTTTGCCAGCAGGGTTGTCCAGACCTTGGGCCGTGGAATGCCGTAGCCGTATGTGAGGCTGTCGCCCAGACAAGCAATAATCATGGTTGCAGCGTAATCCTCCGAGGCTGGTTGGGCAATGTTTGCGACAGGCAGCCCGCGCCGGCAGGGGCATACTGGCGCGGGCTGCCTGCGCCCGCTCTAGGCGGGCAATCCCAGCTGAAGACGGATGTGGCGCACATCGGCGTCTTCAGGTTTGAACGGGTAATTGCGTATGCCGGGTCCCGGGCGCGAATTGGCGTAGGGGCGGTTGCAGGCCACCTCGCCGTCGCGTCCCGTGCAGCCGCAGGTGCGAAACGGTTCGCCGGAATCGATGGCCGTATCCAGATCGGCCCTGGAAATACCGTATCCCGTCAGTGCGCGGCGTTCGTTGTAGGTAAAATGGCGCTCGTGGGCGAGGTCGCTGTCGATAAGCCAGCGCGCCAGCTGTATGCGGCGGTACTGGTCTATGGGCGGCGGCAGGCGGTCAGCCAGCGGCGACCCCCCTTCGGGAAAAAATGAAAACAGGTGGGTATTGCCGCCCATGTCGTGCACTCGCTGCATGGCGCGGCACATGTCCTGCTCGGTCTCGCCCATGCCCACCATAAAGTGCGCCCCGGCCATGCCCTTGCCAAAAATATCCAGGCTTTCGCCCAGGCACTGCCAGTAGCGGTTCCACGAGTGCGGGCCGCCGACCCCGCTCCCCCGGTAGTGGTCAAACAGCTCGGGCGTGGCCAGGTCTACGGCCACGCCGATTTTATCCGCCCCGGCGTCGCGCAGTTCCTCAAGGTTCCTGCGCGTGATGATGGTGGGCGAGATAAGCATGGATACCGGTATATCTACCGCCTGCCGCAGGCGGCGGCATATCCGGGCCGCATCCCGCGGGGCGCGGCTGTTGGTGAGCATGGATATGCAGATGCGCTTGACGCGCTCCTGACGGCGCACAATGCCCGCAACGATTTCGTCCACGGTAAAGGCGGGCCAGGTCACGCGAATAAAACTTTTGCTCGAACTTTCCTTTTTTTCTTTGGCGCCTGAAAGGCCGCAATAGGCGCAACGGGCTGCGCAGCCCGACCGGTAGGTCAGCAGCAGGTTGATGCACGAAAGGCAGGCGTTGCGGTAAAAAGCGCCGGGTGCAAAATCAAGCGTCATGGCGGCGGCAAGGCTCATGCGCGCCACTTCCGGGCTTTGAGGTTGGGTCTGTTGCCAGCAGGTGGGGCACTGGCTGTCGAGTTGCGTAGCTTGGCTCATGGTATTCTCCGGCAAGTATTTTGGCTGGTGCGGGGCTGGCTACCAGCCCTGTGTCCCCTCACCCAGCAGCACAGAACAGCAGGTTTTGCGAAATTCCGCCTTCAGGCCCATGCGGGCGGCAAGGGCTGCGGCCTCATGCGAGGGCAGCGCCATGCGGTTGATGCCCGCACGCAGCGAGAGCACCTCCAGGGCGCTGGCGTCTTTGCGCGGACGGGCGCAGCCAAGGCTTATCTGGCTGTTTGGCATAAGCTCCCGCGCACGTATCACCAGGCCGCACACGCCGCGCGGGTCAGGCTGGCGCGCGTTTTCCATGGCTGTGCCCGGCAGGTTCATATAGGCCACTATCACCAGCAGCTCCGGCGGGTGGCGGGCCAGAATTTCCAGCGCGTGGTTTTCGCCCATCAGGCGGCCAAAATGTAGCCCGGCCACGATATGCGGCACCACCGGCAACCCCGCGTAGGCCAGGGCCTCAAGGCTTTGCCGCAGCAGCCGCAGGCCGTCGGGCAGATTGTAAACGCTGGCATAGGTCTGGTCGCTGCCGATAACGTCAATGAGCGCCTGATCCACTCCCGCGCTCTGCAGGGCCTCGGCCTCTCGCTTGTCCACCATGCCGCAGTGCACTGAAACGTACAGCCCTGTTTCCTGCTTTATGGCGGCGATGGTGTCGGTAAAATCCTGCCAAGGCACTTGACCGCGTCCGTTGCACCCGCCGGAAAGCAGCACCCCCTGCGTGCCCTGGGCGACCAGCTCGCGGCATTTTTGCAGTAACCGTTGGGGAGAGCTTACGTCGGGCATGCCGAGCAGCAGTTTGCCGCCGCAGTGGGCGCACTGCTGCCGACAGACGCCCCCGGTGATGGAAAGCGCCGGATACTGCCCCTGCACGCCGTCGCGCACGTACATGCCCGGCAGGTAGAACAGAATCTTTTTTCCGTGGATTTTCCACGACAGCTCGCGCGCAGCGGTGAGCCGCGCGGTGTCCCAGCGCAGCTCCGGCGGGATATCTGCGGGCCATGACGAGCAGTAGCCGCCGTATGTTCCAGGTGCGGACACGCTAAGTTGTTCAGCTAGCTGCATAATATTCCCTGAATCCTATCCAGAATTTCTTGATTGCGGCGTCAAGCGAACCCGTGTGCGCCTCCCACAACTGGCGGCGCTGATGCGCGTGGGAAAGAGCGTCGCCGTAAAAATCGGCCCATTCTTCCTCGTATTTGCGCAGCAGGGTCAGATCGTCCTCAAGCACGGCCCTTGCCGCCCAGCGGCCTGCCATAGCGCCGCCCACCACTGCCTGAAAAATGCCCGCGCCCGTAATGGGGTGGGTGTGCCCGGCGGCGTCGCCAGCAAGGATGGTGTCGCCGTACACGTAGGAGCGGGGAGGGCCGGCGGGTATCCAGCCGCCAGTAAGGCCAAGCGGTCTGTCGCCCACAAGGCCGAGCCCGACCATGCCGCGCACAAACCGCCGCAGCGCCCAGCGCAGGCCCGGCGTGCCCGGTGTGGGCAGCATGCCAAGACCCACATTGGCCACGTTGCCCTTGGGAAAAACCCATGCGTAGCCAGCGCGGATGCTCTCGTCAAAATAGATGTGGGTGTGCTCCAGCTTTTCCTGCAGGGGCAGGCGCACCTGTATGGAGGGCAGGCAGTGCGGCCTGGGCAGGCCTACCCAGCGGGCCACGCGCGAGACAGGGCCGTCGGCCCCAATGATAACCCGTGCGGCCACGCCGATTGTGGCGTTGTTGGGCGCGGACAACAACACCCTGCTGCCCGCGCCGCCTTCGCGGCCCACAGCGGCATGGCCCGGAAGAATCCTCGCGCCGCTGCACACGGCGGCGCGGGCAAGAGCCTGATCAAACATTTCCCTGTCTATGACGCAGCCGGGGGCGACCATGTCCTGTATGCAGCGGCCATGCAGAAAGCTGCGCATGCCGGTTGTGCGCTGCACAATATATTCGTCGCCCACATCGGCCTGTCCAACCAGCATGGCGGGTATGTACTCGGCGCAGCGCACGGGCCTGCCTACAATATGCCGCCTCTCCGCCACAACAACAGAGGCCCCGGCCTGAGCCGCGGCGCGCGCGGCGCTTGATCCGGCTGGGCCGCTGCCCACCACAAGGACATCACAGTTTATGACGCGCATGACGTCGCCTCCCCGCCAGGAGCGTGCGTCTGCTGCGCCACACGTAAAATGGAATGCAGCAGGGGCATGTTCAGACTTGTCTGGCTGCGAAACTGCCCCTTGTGGGCCGCTTCGCTCTGATCCAGCTCGTAGCAGGTGGTATTTTCTATATCTATGAGAATGCCCGGAAGACCCAGGCGGTCAAAGTCTTCGGCATGCTTGATGTAAAAAGGCTGGCAGCAGCAGCCGATAAAGGCGGGCACGCCCTGTTTTTTGAGCTTGTCCAGTTCTTCCATCAGGTCTTCAAAATTGGTTATGCATACGGTGCGCAGCTTGCGCTCGTGCCCCAGCGTCCAGGCCTCGCCCACGGAGCACTCGCCGCATGCGCGGCAAGCCTTGGTAAAGCGCAGGTCGCAGTCTTTGAGCTTGGCGCAATAGGGCAGCAGCAGTGCCTCTGGCCCGGCTGCCAGCACCTGGTCAAAGCTGCCGTTGGTGGTAAAGATGCGGTTGCAGTGCTCAAGCGGTATGCCGTGACGGGCAATGGCGGCCTTTTCCATGGCCATGCGCAGGGGAATGCAGATGTCCTCGGCATCCATGTCGGGTATGGCTATGCGGCCGTCGTTGAAAAAGTCGTGGATTCTGCCGCACAGCTGCTCCATATTCAGAGGCTGGCCGCGCAACGCCGCCTCAAGGTCAAACAGGGCGCGCGCGGGGAACGACAAAAAATCTCCGGTAATAAAGATGTTTTTGAGCACGCGGCGCGGCATGTTCAGCTGCATGGTCACGCGCACAAGGCCGTAGGGCGACTTGCGCGCGCCCTGTACAACCTCTGTTTTTTCATAGGTGGGGCGCACCATGTCTATCCATTGCTCAGACTGAAAGTAGGGCAGCCGCTCGGCCAGCATGTCTTCCTCTTCTGCCGTAAGCCCGCCGGGCACAAGGTTTATGCCCATATGGCGCTCAAAGGCGTCGGCAAGGGCAGCTTTTACGTCCGCGCTGGCCGGTACGCGTCCAAGTTCCCACGCCAGGCAGGTGACGCGTTTTTTGACGGAATCGATCTCCTTGGCCTTGAGCTTTTCGACGGGCACGCGCAGGCACTTGAGCATGGTTTCCACGTCGAAATCCACCAGCAGCGTACCCTGAAACAGAAATGCCGCGTCGCAGTCCGTGCCGCCGGTGCCGGAAATTTTGCGCCCGGCCACCTCTATATCGTTGCGGGGACGAAAGGCCGCGTCTATGCCCATGCCGCGCAGGGCGGTGACGGTAGGTTCGCACAGACGGCGAAACAGGTTGGCGTTGGGTATGCCCACGCCAAAAAACGCCTTGTCGCAGATAAGCTCCCAGCCTATCTGGCTTTCGTCAAACAACAGGCCGCCTCCGCCGGTGATGCGGCGGTTGATGTCGATACCCTGCTCGCGGCAGTAGGACAGGCGTATTTCTTCCTGTATTGACTGGTGAAAGCCCACCAGAACCGTGGCCGGTTTGAATTGCAAAAAGCGCAGGGTGTCCTGCGAGCGGCCGCTGCCGCGTATTTCAAGCAGCACCTCGTCAAGCGCCATGTTTTCCGCCGCCGTAAGCGGCGGCAAATCAAGCAATCGCCACTGCATATGCGTCTCCTGATCGGGCGTTTGACGCCTCTACAGCTTGCCGGGGCATCGCCCCGCAAAGCCGGTTCGTGATCCCTGTTGTGCCGCGTAACTGCTGTTTACACACCTTGCCCCTGCACCGTTTTTTTCAGAGGCTTGCCCGCTCCGGTCAGGCCTGCGCGAGGGCTGCCCCGGTTTGAGCCTCTGCCGCCTTGCGTTTGGCCTCCTTGGCGTGGGCCTCAAGCGAGCGGGCCACAAGCTGGCTCATGTCCAGCACTTCTATGTTCACCTTGTTGCGCTTGGCGTGGGTGGTCATGGTGCGCACGCACTGCTGGCAGTTGGTGACAATGGCCTGCGCACCGGTGCGCAGGGCTTCCTCCACCTTGCGTTTGGACATGGCCGCCGCAAGGTCTGGGTCGATCATCTCGAGGTTGCCCCCGCCGCCGCAGCACAAGCAGTGCCGCCGGTTGTGCTCCATCTCCACCAGCTTGAGGCCGGGGATGCGGGCCATGACCTCGCGCGGCTCGTCAAATACGCGTCCGCCGCGCCCCAGATCGCAAGGGTCGTGGTAGGTCACGGTCATGGGCAGCTCGCCCAGAGGCAGCCTGTCTTCAAGCACAAGCTGCATGACCATTTCGGAGGCGTGGGCCAGCTCAAATTCCGGCGGGTACGATTCGCGCCAGATCTGGTAGCAGGAGGGGCAGGTAAACACGACCTTGCGCGCGCCCCGCGCCTTCACGGCTTCTACATTGTGTTGGACAATGGCGGGCAGGTCGGCGCTCTGCCCCGAGCCCACAAGGGGAAAGCCGCAGCACCACTCGTCGCCGGCCATGATGGTAAAGTCCACGCCTGCGGCTTCCAGAATTTCCACAAAGGCCATGGGAATTTTTTGCGCCAGTGGAAAGTAGGCCCCCACGCAGCCTGTAAAATAGACTACCTCCGCCTTGTCCTTTTGGCCGCCGCCCTTTGGGGGCTTGCGCATGTCGTCCACCCAGTCGCCGCGCTCGTCGTTGTCTTCGTCAAAGACATTGTGGCTTGCTTCAAGGTTGGTGCGGATCATGCGGATTTTTTCCGGGGCGTCCCCCGTGCGCGACAGTTCTTCGCGCAGGGAGAGCCACAGGTCCTTGAGGGGCAACCCGGCAGGGCAGATCTCTTCACAATCGCCGCAGAGCGAACAGCGAAACACCGAAGTGCCGTATTCCTTGAGGCGCTCAGGCGTGGCTGCCGGCTCGCGGCCAATCACGTCGCACAGCGCCCGCCAGAAGAAGTTGCGGTCGCGCAGCAGTTTTTTGAGATTGCCCATACGCACCTGCGCCGAAAGATCCGCATCGCCAGAAGCCGCCACTGCCGGGCACACGGCGAGGCACTGCCCGCATTCAGTGCAGGCATCGAGCGCCATGCGCTGTCGTATGCTGAATGCTGATTGACGCATGGCTTAGTCCTTTTTGAACTTCTTGATGTCCTCTTGCAGCCAGGCTTCGATAACGTCCTTGCCGCCGTGGATGAGCGAATTGATCTGGCTCATGTCGCTGGGCTTGATTCTGTACATCCAGCCCTTGCCGTAGCAGTCGGCGTTGATGACGGTGGGGTTGGCCTCCAGCTCTTCGTTGACGGCGGTTATCTCGCCGTCGGCGGGGCTGTAGACCGTGCCCAGCCACTTGCCCGATTCGACCTTGGCAAATTTTTTGCCCGCAGTGACGGCCTTGCCCACAAAGGGCAGCTGCACAAACACGATCTGGCCTGCCAGTTTTTCGGCAAAGTCGTCCATGCCGATGACCAGCTCATCGCCGTCGACGCGGGTCCAGAAGTGGTATTGGTCGTAGTACAGGTCCTCGGGCATATTGTATCCGGCAATTTCCATGACGATCTCCTTAATGTGATGGTTTAAGCCTGGTGGCGGCCACGCAGGGTTTGAACAAGCAGAAACAGGGGGGCCGTAACCATGTGCCGCAACTGGCTAAAGGGTATGTAGGCCACCGTAAGCGCGGTAAGCGCAGCGTGCGCGTACCAGCCCCAGCCGTAGATGCGCGCAAGGCCTGCCTGCCCCAGAGGGGCAAAAGCCTGGGCCAGCGCATAGCCCGCAAAGGCGTAGCCGCTGCCCTCGGGCATGCCCGCAAGAGCAATGCGCATGCCTTCAAGCACAAAGCCGGTAAGGGTAATGCCCAGCAGCAGGTACAGGGCGGCCCAGTCGTGGCGGGGGGGATTGGCCGCCACGCTCTTTTCGCGCCGCCACAGGGCTGCGGCCAGCAGCAGGCCCAGCAGAAGGGCAAGACCGCTTATGTCAAAGAGCATGGCTCCAAAACCCCAGTTTTTGTCCAGCAACAGCCAGGGCCACTGGCTGGCCGGGGACAGCAGCGAGCCGGAAAGACCCAGCAGGCCCCAGACAAAGCGGAACAGGAAGGGGAAGAATATGAGAGCATGCACGGCCCAGCGCATGGGCGATTCGCGGTACAGCCGCCGCTGCAAAAACACGTCGCAGCACAGGGCGGCCCAGCGGCACTCGCTTGCGGCATGGTGCCGGGGCGCAGGGCAGCCATGGCTTTGACCCGCAGCGGCCGCGTGCCCCTTTTGCGGCGAGCCGTCGCCCAGATTGGCGCACGAGAGCCAGAACAGCCCAATGCCCGCAAAGGCCAGTACAAATATGCCAAGGCCGATCTGAGAGGGCGTGTCCTGCACACTTAAGGTTGCCGCGTGGCAGCCCATGCACAGCACGCTCTTGGGCGGCAATATTGCATTGGCCGCGCCAACCTTGCCGTTGCCCGCAAAATCGCTTGCGGAACCGCCCTCACCTGTGCCGCCCGCCATGCCGCCAGCAGGGGCGACGCTGTGGCAGCGCACGCAGGAGGCCGTACCGCTTGCAAGCGTCATGCTGTGCACGTTGAGCGGTCCGGCATTGACGGTAAAATCAACCTTGCCGTTGTTAAGCACCGGGGTAACGCCTGAGAGGTGGCACGCGCCGCAGCTCACGTTGCTGTGGGCGTCGTGGATGGTTTTTTCGTCATGCCGGGTGTGGCAGGTAAGGCAGTTGACGCGCTCCTGTCTGTTGTGAGGGTAGCGGGCCGCATCCGTGTGGCAGGTGAGGCAGTTCATGTCGCCGTGGGTCATGGATTTCAGACCTTCGGCGGAAATTCGCGGCGCGGCTGTGCCCGGCGCTGCGGCGGAGGCATCCGGCCCGTGGCACGTAAGGCACATCACAGGCCCCTGCGGCTGCTTGCCCTTGCTGAACGTTGCGGGCGCGGCGGCCATGGCCCTGCCGGTCTTGAGGCCGTGGCACGTAAGGCAGGCGGCCACATCGGCAGCAGGCTTGGGCAGCCCGGTCTGGGCCTTGTGACACACGCTGCATGAGCTGCTCATGTCGCCAGCGGGGCGCAGACCCCTGGCCCGGGCCTCCGGCCCAAGAACATAGTGCGGGTTATGGCAGGTCACGCAATTGGCGTAGTCCTGCGTTTTCATAACGGGTTTGCCGCCGTGCGTGCCTTTGGCCAGATCGTCTTCGACCGAGCCGTGGCACTGCAGACAGGTATCCCGGTTAAAAGCCGTGCTTGCAGGCTTGTTGAGCCTGTCGGCCCCAGGGTGCGCGTGGTCGGCCTGCTCAGCGTGGCAGTCGGCGCACGACATGCCGGCGTGGGCAGAGGCGTGGAAGCCTGTTTCGTCAATAAACCACGATCTGCCCTGCCTGTCGGCGGGCATGCCGTCAGCTGGCTTGCCCTGCTGCGCCGCGCGGGCGTCGGCGTGCATAACCGTCATGGCCGTCAGCACGCAGGCTGCCAGAAACATCAGTGCGGCAGTGGTAGAGCCGCGCTTGCACATCCTCAGCTTCATATCATTCTCCTCAGCACGCTTCACAGGTATGTGCGGCCAGTGGGGCCGTTTCCGTCATGTCCGCCAGCATGGCTTCGGCGCGGTACGAACTGCGCACCAAAGGGGCCGAGGCCACGCCCGTAAAGCCCATGGAGAGGGCTGTTGTCTTCCAGTGGTCAAATTCGTCCGGGGCCAGATACCGCGCCACAGGCACATGCGCATGCGAGGGCGCAAGGTACTGCCCAAGAGTGAGAAAGCGGCAGTCGTGGGCCAGCAGGTCGGCCAGGGCCATGCGTATTTCGTCCCATGATTCGCCAAGGCCCAGCATGATGCCCGACTTTACGCGCAAACCTTGCCGGGACGCGTAGCGCAGAACCTCAAGGGAGGTCTGATAGCTGGCCCCGGGGCGCACCTGCGCAAAAAGCCGCCGCACGGTTTCGAGATTGTGGTTGAACATGTCGGGCCGGGCTGCGCACACAGCCGCAAGTGACTGGTGGTTGCCCTGAAAATCCGGCACCAGCACTTCAATGCTCGTCTGCGGGCTTGCGCCGCGTATGGCCGTAATGGTGCGCACAAAATGCTCCGCGCCGCCGTCGGGCAGATCGTCTCGCGTGACCGAGGTTATGACCGCATGCTGCAGCCCCAGTCTGCTCACGGCCTGCGCCACGTTGCCGGGCTCCGCCCTGTCGAGCGGCTCGGGCGCGCCCTTGGCCACGGCGCAATAGCGGCAGCCGCGCGTGCATCTGTCGCCCATGATGATAAAGGTCGATGTGCCGCGCGAATAACATTCCCCCTTGTTGGGGCACTGGGCCTCCTGACACACGGTGTGCAGGTGCAGGTCGGCAAGCGTGTTTTCCACCGGGCGCAAACCGGCCTCAGGCCTGAGAGAAACCGTCAGCCAGCCTGGGCGGTGCAAGGGCCGTCCGCTGCGCGGCGTAAAGAAAAACTCGCGGGCAAAGGCCCGCACAAAGCGCTGGGAGGCATCGGCAAAATCAACCTCTGATCCAAGCTCGGCGGCTATGGAGGTGATGCGTTCAGTAGGGTTGCCGCAGGGGGTGATGAGGCGGAACCAGTCCACATCGGTGTTGACGTTGAGGGCCATGCCGTGAAAGGTCACCCATTTGCGCACGGCAACGCCCACGCTGGCGACTTTGCCGCCGTTTACCCATACGCCGGGGCCGTGCAGGCCAAGCTGCGGTTCAAGCCCATAAGAGCGCACTACGTCGGCAATGGCGGCAAGCAGCTTGTCCATGTACAGATGCAGGTCTTTTTGGCGCAGACGTATGACAGGATAGGCCACCAGCTGGCCCGGGCCGTGAAAGGTCGCCATGCCGCCGCGCTCCACCCAGTAAAGCCCTACGCCCAGCCGCCGCAGCGATTCCTCGGCAACGCGCAGGTGGTCGGCTGTGCCGCCGCGCCCCATGGTGATGACGGGGTCGTGCTCAAGCAGCAGCAGGGTGTCGTCCACCACGCCGCCGATGCGTGAATCGGCGCGGCGTTTTTGAAAATCGAGGGCTTCGCCGTATTCGATGCGTCCCAGCTCCAGTATTTCGAGAGGCAGGTTTTCGACCGGGGCAAAACCGGCATCGGCATCAGGCGGGCATGTGAGTAGGGCGGACATGGCTGATTCCTTGTAATGGCGACTGGTTCAACGGTTTTACGGCGGGGGGCCGGGGAGGCCTTTACCCCGGGCCCAACGGCTCCCCCGCCGGTTCCTTCAATGTGCGTCAGCCACGCTTGGGCAGGTACAAAGCCCAGCCTGCGGCGTCGCGGGCGGCGTCGACCACGGTTTCGCAAAATGCCGGATGCACGCGGAAGCCCTTGGCAAATTCGCGCACCGTGCACTCAAGCTGCATGGCCAGCACCGCCTCGCCGATAAGCTCGGAGGCATTGCTGCCCACAATGTGCACGCCCAGAATCTCGCCCGTGTCGGCGTCGGCAACCATCTTTACGGCGCCGTCCACCTCGCCGCGCAACATGGCGTAGCCATTGATGGAATATGGAAATCCACCTACTTCCACCTCGTGGCCCTTGCGCTCGGCCTGCTCCTCGGACAGACCCACGGAGCCCATCTCCGGGCTGCCCCAGATGGCGCGAGAAACAAGGTGAGCGGGGAACCTGGAGCTGAGGCCCATGCAGTTTTCCGCCGCGCAGATGCCCATGGCCGAAGCCGCATGGCTGAGCATCCAGCCGCCGGTGCAGTCGCCGATGGCAAATACGGACGGGCAGGCGGTACGGCATTGCTGGTCAACAGCTATGCCGCCGTCTTCATTAAATTTTACGCCTTGAGCCTCCAGCCCCAGTTTGGCTGTCACAGGCTTGCGCCCGGAGACGAGCACCCTGTCGGCTTCGACGGTCTGCTCCTTGTCGCCGCTCTTAAGCGTGCAGGTTTTGCCGGAAACCTTGACGAGGGTGTGGCGCGCCATGATCTGCACGCCGCGCTCGCGCAACGACTGGGACATGCGCTGGCCGGAATCCTGATCTTCATCGGGCAGAATCCGCGGGCCGGGCACGGCGTAGATCACCTTGCTGCCAAGGATGCTCAGCAGGGTGGCTACCTCCACGCCGATATAGCTCGGGTCGGTGATCAGCACCGAGGCCGGAGCCTCTGTCATGTCCAGCAGCTGGTCTGTGGTAAAGGCCGCCTGGTCCAGACCGGGAACATCGGGCTGGGCAATGGTGCTGCCTGTGGCAACGATGATGTTTTTGGTCTCAAGCTTTTTGCCGCCAACCTCAACCGTGGAGGGCGAGGTGATGACGCCCATGCCCGAAACCACGTCCACGCCGTTGTTGGCGAGCAGCGCTTCCATGCCCATGCGTATGTCGTTGGAGACGCCCTGCTTGCGTGCCAGAACAGCGGCAAAATCAAGCTTGCCCACGGTGAGCTCCAGGCCAAATTCGTCAGCCTTGCGCGCCTGCTCAAGCAACGTGGCGGCGCGCAGCCATATCTTGCTGGGAATGCAGCCGCGCATAACGCAGGTGCCGCCCATGTTGGCCCCCTCCACCAGGGCCACCTTGCCCTTGAGTTGCGAAGCGCGGATGGCGGCGGCATACCCGCCGGGGCCACCACCAATGACAACTACATCGTACATTGTGTTCTCCTGATCTGTGCTGGTTGTGCAGTATGGGCGCGGCATTGCCGCAGCCTTGCCGGGAGCGTGCTAAAAAAGCAGCAGGGCCGGTTCCGCCAGATATTCCACAAGCGTTTTCAAAAATTCGGCGGCGGCTGCGCCGTCTTCGACCTGATGGTCAAAGGTGAGGCTGAGGCCCATCATCGAACGGGCCACAATGGCTCCGCTGCGAATGACGGGTTTTTCCACCACGCGGCCCACGCCAAGGATGCCGGTTTCGCCGGGTTTGAGGATGGGGGTGAAAAAGTCGACCACAGAGTGCGCCATGTTGGTGATGGTAAACGTGCCGCCGCCCATGTCGTCGGGCGTCAGCTCGCCCGTGCGGGCGCGCCCGGCCAGCAGGCGGGCCTCTTTGGCGATGTCGAGCAGGCCCAGCCTGTCGGCATTGTGCAGCACAGGCACCATCAGCCCCTCGGGCAGGGCCACGGCCACGCCCATGTGCACCTCGGCGTGGCGGGTGATGGTCGCGCCGTCAAAGGTGGCGTTCATGCGCGGGTGCTTTTTCAACGCTTTGGAAACAGCCAGAATCAGCACGTCGTTCATGGAAAGACGGAAGTCTTTGTTTCTCTTGTTGCGCGACTTGAAGTCGTTGATGACGTCCACGCAGGCCGTAACGTCCGCCTCGCTCACGAGCGTAAGCTGGGCCGAGTTCTGCAGGCTGCCCATCATGTTGTCGGCAATGATCTTGCGCATGCCCTCCATGGGCACGGAGCAGGGCACGTCCGCGCTGGCGGGCTGGCCGGAACTCAGGCCGGAGCTTTGGGCCGCCGCGGCAAATTTTTCGGGGTGCAGGACGCGGTCAACGTCTTCGCGCACGATCTTGCCGCCCTCGCCGGTGCCGGTGAGGGTCGAAATATCCAACCCGGCCTTGGCTGCCACTGCGGCGGCCAGCGGCGTGATCCTGATTTTGCCCACCAGTTCGTGGCGCGCCCGCACGTCGCCCTCCACAATGCGGCCGTCGGGCCCGGTGCCGGTAACGCAGCCAAGGTCGATACCAAGTTCACGCGCCAGCCGACGCGCTGCGGGAGACGCTATCCCGCTAGTGCCAGAGGGTTGCCCGGCGGCTGGCGCGTTGGTTTTTTCGGGTTTTGGCGCGCCCGCTTCCGAACCAGAGGAAGCGGGGGAGTCAGACGCGCCATCCACCCGAGCAATGTTTTCACCAGGTTGGGCCAGAATGCCCAGCACTGCCCCCACAGAAACCTCCTGCTTGGGCTGGACGACAATTTGAAAGAGCACGCCGTCGGCGGGGCTTTCCACCTTGTTGGTGATTTTGTCGGTTTCCACTTCAAACAGATCATCGCCCTGCTTGACTGCGGCGCCTTCGGCCACAAACCATTTGGAAACCTTGCCGGTCTTCATGGTCAGACCAAGTTTCGGCATGGCAAGTTCTATGCTCACTGCTGTTCTCCTGCGATGTTAAGTGTTGCGGCGGAAGGCTGCCTGTTTGCCGTCTGCCCGAGCCGTTGCGCGTCAGCGGTAAACCATGCCGCCGTCGATGAGCACGGCCTGACCGGTCATGTAGTCCGAATCCGGGCCAGCCAGATAGGAGACAAAGGCGGCGACGTCGTCGGGGGTTTCCGGTCGGCCAAGAGCAATGCCCTCGCAGTACTTCTTGTAGGTTTCGCCCTTGGGCGCGCCGGTGATTTTGGAAAATCCCTCATCGATGGCCACCCACATGTCTGTGCCCACAACGCCGGGGCAGTATGCGTTTACGGTAATGCCGCGCGAGGCCAGCTCGCGCGCCGCCGCCTGGGTCAGGCCGCGTACGGCAAACTTGGTGGCGCTGTAAGCGCCGATAAGGGCAAAACCGTCGTGCCCGGCAATGGAAGATGCGCTGATGATCTTGCCCCTCTGCTTGCGGGCGATAAACTTTGTGGCGGCGGCCTGTATGCCCCACAGCACGCCGTTGACGTTGATCTTGAAGATGCGCTCGATCTCGTCGGGCGTGACGTCCAGCAGCGCCTTGACCTGGGCGATGCCCGCGTTGTTGACCATGACGTCAAACCCGCCAAGTTCCCTTTCCGCATGGTCCACGGCGGCAAAAACCTGCTCGCGGTCGCTTACGTTGGCCGTATAGGTGGCAGCCTTGCGGCCAAGGGCGCGCACTTCGTCCGCAGTGGCCGTCAACTTGTCACTGTTCATGTCTACAAGGCAGATATCCGCGCCGTCCCTGGCAAGCCGCAGGGCTATGCCGCGGCCTATTCCCTGAGCGGATCCGGTAACCAGAACAACCTTGCCGTTGAGAGTCATAGTCATATCCTCCAGTTGAGCACGGCCTTGCAAAGCCGTGCAGCGGGGGGTGAACGAAACAGGACGAAAAACCGTGCCAGCGTCAGGCAAAAATGCCGTCGCCGCTGGCGTTGCCGAGGCCTGGATGGATGTCGAAGCGCACCACGCCCACAGGCACCTTGACGGCCCTGGCGACCATGGCCGCACCCTCGTACCCGAAGCCGCCGCACAGCTCGATGGCGGCGCAGCCGTCGTCGGATACGGCCTTTTGGGCCGCCTCAACGGCTTCCTTGTAAGAGGTCACGCCAATGGTCAGCAGCTCTACGCCGGGGGTGCGCGTCCAGCTGCGGTGCTCGGCCTTCACGCCGTTGCCTTCTCCACGGGGACTCAGAAAAATGAATGCGGCCTTGAGTTTCATAAACAAGCTCCTTGTGTTCGGGTGATCAGGCTTGTTGAGCGGCCTGCGCCTAATTGGCGTAGCAGACCTGCGCGCCCCGCAAAAACAGCCCGCGCTGCCGGGCGTACTCCATGACGCGGGCCACATCCACCACGCGCATGGTGTCTTCGGACAACCGCACGCAGGCGTTTTGCCCGCGCCGCACCTCAACCTCTCGCTCGCCGTCCAGCGCCAGCACGCAGGGAGTAAGGGCCACGGGCACATCGTCGCCCGGCAAAAGCTGGCGCACGCGCGAGACGCCCACGTCGGCAAACAGGCCGGGGCCAATGGCGGCGCGCACGCGGCAGGCAAAATCCGGGTCGAGGTCAAGGGCAAGGCCGCGCGGCTCTTCGGGTGATATGCTCATGAGCTGGCCAGCCACCGTTGAAAGGCCGATGCTGTCGGGTCTGCAGCGCGAAACAATGATCTGGCTGACTCTGGTGATGTCCCAGATGGCGCGCGAACCAAGAAAAATGTCGTCGTACACGGCTACGTCCACCAGGGCGATATCCCTGAACTGACCCTCCACATGCACCTCAAGCAGGCTGGATTCGTAGCAGCCCTCGTCAAGGGTCACGCCGCCGCAGGCCAGCACGCCCGCGGCAAGCCCGGCCACCGTGGCCTCGGCCATAACGGGAAAAACATTGTTGGTGCCGGTGGAGAGCGGCAGAATGGGCGTTTTGCGCGCGCCCTTGCAGGCTGCGCGGCTTGTGCCGTCGCCGCCCATGACGATGATGACCGCAACGCCTTCTTTTTGCATAAGAGCGGCGGCGTTGACGGTGTCCTCCTGCGTGTTGTGCTGGTAGATATCCACCGGAGCCACGTTGACAGGCGTTTCAAGAGCTTCCAGATCGCCGAGCGCGCGCGGCACGATGTCGTAGCCCTCTGGCATGTACAGAACATCGCGAACCCCGGCGGCGGCCAGACCAACCAGAATGCGGCGCACCATGCGCACCTTTTCCTGATTGTCAAAAACACTGCCGTGCGCGACGATGCGGCGTATGTCCTTGCCTGATGCCGGGTTGGCGATAATGGCTGCTTTCACGTTGGCTCCGGTGGATGTATGGCGCAGGCTTGGCCCGCAGCTGTGCTTGCAGGGATACCGCAACGCCTGACCACTGCGGCTGGCCGTTGCGGCGACGGGGCAGGCATTGTGCCTGTGCCTGCCCCGCACATTATGTCATCGCAGCGACTTGACCGCGGCGATGATCTGATCCGCGCCGGGAATGTAGGCCTTTTCCAGCGGCGGGCTGAAGGGTACAGGGCAGTAGGGCGCGCCCACGCGCACGATGGGGGCGTCCAGGTAGTCCAGGGCTTCCTCGGCCACCATGGCGGCTATCTCCGCGCCCGCGCCTGCGGTTTTTACGGCTTCGTGCGCGATCACAAGGGCGTGCGTTTTTTTGACGGAATTGAGGATGATGTCCTTGTCGAGCGGCACAAGACAACGGGGGTCAACCACTTCGGCGCTGATTCCCTGAGCTGCCAGGGCCTCGGCGGCCTGAAGGGCGGTGTGAACCATGAGCGAGGTGGCGACGATGGTCACGTCCGTGCCTTCACGCTTTACATCACCCTTGCCCAGCTCGATGGGGGTTGCCTCGTCGCCTACTTCGCCCTCGACGCCGTACAGAATCTTGTGTTCGAGAAAGACCACGGGGTTGTCGTCGCGAATGGCGCTGATAAGCAGGCCCTTGGCGTCAGCCGGGGTGGAGGGAATGCATACCTTGATGCCGGGAATGTGCATGAACCAGGCCTCAAGGCTTTGCGAATGCTGGGCGGCTGCGCCGACGCCAGCGCCCTGGGGCATGCGCAGCACCATGGGCACCTTGGCCTTGCCGCCAAACATGTAGTGCATCTTGGCGGCCTGGTTAAAGAGCTGGTCGAGCGCCACGCCGATAAAGTCCACAAACATGAGTTCGGCTATGGGGCGCAGACCTGCGGCAGCCGCACCGGCGGCCGCGCCGACGATGGCGCTTTCGGTAATGGGGGTGTCGCGCACGCGGCGCTCGCCAAACTTGTCAAAAAGGCCCTGGGTCACGCCAAAGCAGCCGCCAAACTTGCCAACGTCTTCACCAATGATGAACACGTTTTCGTCCCGCTCCATCTCCTGGCGCATGGCATCGTTGAGCGCCTGCAGGTAGGTTTTGATCGCCATATTTTTCTCCATTCTGAAAAATCTGAAGGTGGTTTCCGCAGTTTCAGTCAAACAGATCAGGCGTACACGTCTTGCAGCAGGTCTTCCGGATTGGGATAGGGGCTACCCTCGGCAAACTGGACAGCGGCTTCAATGTCGGCTGCGACTGAGGCCGTGATGCCGTCCAGCTCCGCCTGCGTGGCTGTTCCTGTATCGAGCAGTTTTTTGGCAAAACGCGGGAGGGGGTCCTTGGCCTTCCATTCTTCCAGTTCCTTTTCGCTGCGGTACACGCAGGCATCGCCCTCGAAGTGGCCGCGCCAGCGGTAGGTCTTGCATTCGATAAGCGATGGGCCCTGACCCTTGCGCGCGCGTTCCACAGCCATGGTCACGGCTTCGTACACGGCGAGCACGTCGTTGCCGTCCACCACCACGCCGGGCATGTCGTAAGCGGCGGCGCGGTCGGCGATGTCGGTGATGGCCATGGATTTGCTCTGCGGGCAGGAAATGCCGTAGCCGTTGTTTTCATTGATAAACACGACAGGGAGCTTCCAGGCGCTGGCCATGTTGAGCGATTCCTGCGTGGTGCCCTGGTTGGACGCGCCGTCGCCAAAGAAGCAGGCGCAAACGCCCTTGGTGTCCTTGTACTGGCAGCTGAAGGCCGCGCCCACGGCCAGAGGACCGCCGGCGCCAACGATGCCGTTGGCGCCGAGAATGCCGATATTGAAGTCGGCAATGTGCATGGAGCCGCCCTTGCCCTTGCAGTAACCGGTTGAGCGGCCATAGATTTCGGCCATCATGAGCTTGAGGTCGCCGCCCTTGGCCAGACAGTGGCCGTGACCACGGTGGGTGCTGGTGATCATGTCCGTCTGCTTGAGCGCGGCGCACGCGCCGGTGGCGACGGCTTCCTCGCCGAGGTAAAGATGAACAAATCCGGGTATCTTGCCAGCTGCGAAAAACTTTTGCAGTTCGGTTTCAAAAAGGCGGATCTTGGTCATCGTGCTGAACATTTCCAGCAAAACCTTTTTGTCGGGATGTTTCATGGTACTCTCCTCAGTTTGCTGATTTGTGGTGCCGACTCAGTCAATATCTACCGACACGGTCAGGGCCGCGCAGGCCATCACTATGTCGCTGCAACCGGGGCTGAAACAGGCAACCTCCAGACCGGGGGTGCGCAAGCCGCCAGCAACGACCTCAATGCTTTTTTCGCCAATGGGTATGACCGCGAGCACGGCTTCCCTGTCCACCAGGTCCGGCTCGGGCACGGCAATACGCGCATGTACGTGCACCCCCTGAAAGGAGTTGCGAGCCAGTATCTCCACCAGACCGCACAGGCAGCTGCGCGAAACGGCGTCCTTGACCGCGCGGCATGCCGCCTTGGTCATGTTTGCGCCGTGCAGGTCGGCTCCTGTGCCCAGTTCAACCACGTAACGTTGCAGCATCGCATACCTCGCTTGGAGTTGTTGTGCCGGGCCATGGCCTGTTTGCGTTACCCAAGCATGCGCACAGGCTGTTCGAGCATGTCCGCAAGGGTGCGCAAAAAGTTCATGGCCGGGCCGCCATCGGTGACCATGTGGTTGAAGGTAAGGGAAAGGGTCATCATCTTGCGCACGCAGACCTGCCCGTCAAAAACGCCCGGCTTTTCGACCACGCGGCCGACGCCCAGAATGCCGGTCTCCGGCGGATTGAGGATGGGGGTAAAACCGTCCACGCCAAGCATGCTCACGTTGGAGATGGTAAACGTGCCGCCGGAAATCTCGTCCATGGAAAGGCCGCCCTTGCGGGCGCGGTAGGCGGCATCGCGCACTTTGGCCTTGAGTTCTTCAAGGCTGAACGTGTCCGCATTTTTGACGTTGGGAACGATGAGACCCGTATCAAGGGAAACGGCAACGCCAAGATTTACATGCTTGTGCATGTGGATGCCGTCCTGCTGCAGGGTGGAGTTCATGACCGGGTGCTGCCTGAGCGCGCGGCATACGGCAAAGGCGATGATGTCGTTGAATGAAAGGCGGTACTCGGCGTCTTTTTTGTTGCGGGCCAGCATGGCGTCGCGCAGGGCCACCATTTCGGTAACGTCCGCCTCCACAAAAACAGTCAGTTGCGCCGCGTTTTGCAGGCTGGCATGCATGTTGTCGGCGATGAGCTTGCGCAGGCCGTCCATGGGGATGACCTCGTCCGCGCTATCAGCAGACGCAGCGCACGCCTGGGCGCATGGGGCCGCCGGGGCTGGGGGAGGGGTCTTGGCCGCGGCCTCGTGCGCGGTGCGCACGTCTTTTTCTGTAACAATGCCGTCGCGGCCTGTGCCCGTTACCGTGGCTAGGTCAACACCAAGCTCCTTGGCTACCCTGCGGGCGGCGGGCATTGCACGCACCTCGCCCTGGTTTGCGTTGCCCGCAGCGGGCCTGCTCTGGCCCTGGGGCGCGGCCGCTGCCGAACCGGCGGGCGTCGCCCCTGCGGGGCTTGCGGCCGGAGTGGCTACTGCTTCACCAGACTCGCCAATTATGCCGATAACCTGCATGACCGGCACAACCTCTCCCTGAGGGCTGACGATCTGCAACAGCACGCCGCCTGCCGGAGATTCGACCACGTTGGTGATCTTGTCGGTCTCCACTTCCAGCAGGGGTTGTCCCACAGCCACCGCGCCGCCTTCGGCCACAAGCCAGCGCGCTATCTTGCCAGTTTTCATGGTGAGGCCCCATTTGGGCATCTGCACTTCGTAGGCCATCCGCTACCTCCTTGCGCCAGGTGGCGCACGCGTTTATGCCTACGATGATTGCAACTCTGATACCACTTTATAACTGGCATTAATCAATGGCTATTTTGACTGCTAGATTGAGTGTGTGCTGAATGTTGTTCGAAAATCGAACACATTGCTGTTCTGGTAGACCTGTTATGATACACTGCAATATATAAAAAATTCATGTAGTTGTTTTTTTGCTCCATATATAGATTCAACTTGTCTGAAGGACCTATTCCATTTTTTTGGAGACGATGTTATTGCGTAAAGTAAAGCTGCAGGGTCGCTTTATTCAGAAGTGGGCACAGGCCTTATCGCACTGCGGAGGGTCGGCGAACCGGCATGCTTGTTGAGAGGGCGTGCACGTCCGGGAGATAAGTCATGTATGTTCTGCAAAGAAATGGCGATGTCTTTGAAATGCGGCAGGAACCCCTGATGGCTGAAGGCGTCAACCGCTCCGGCTTTTTGTTTAACAGCTATTGCGGCACGAGGCGCGCCAACCGGCGCCAAACCTGGGAGTCCTTTATACGGACGGGAAAAATCGTCGACGACACCCTGCCGCAGCCCATTGCGGCCTCATGGATGCGCTGTCGAGATCTGGGGGTTGACCCCCTGTTGCCCAAATGCGCCGAATTTACGCCCATGAGCCAGATACGCACGCAGGCCGAGGTGTATGCCGAGCTTGCGGCAGGGGTGGAACGGCAGGTGTATGAGCAGATCAAGGACAAAGGCCTGCTCATGACTGTTTCTGAAGCCAATGGCCGTCTGCTGCGCACCTGCGGCAACAAGGATGTGCTGCTGCAGGCTGACCAGCTTTATTTTGGCCCCGGAGCCGTATGGTCCGAGCGGAGCGTGGGCACCAACGCCATAAGCCTGGCCCTTTCAGACGGCATACCTGCGCAGGTCATGGGCGAGGAGCATTTTTGCAACAGTCATCAGGCCTGGGGGTGTTCAGCCGCGCCAATATTTACGCCCTTTGGCCAGCTGTGGGGCTGTTTTGACATTTCTGGGCCCACGCAGGCGGATCACAGTCAGGCGCTATGGTTGGCCATTGGCGCTGCCCGCGAAATAGAGCGCCTGTTGCTCAACGCATCGCTGAGCAACATGGAGAACAAGTCGCGCGCGCTGCTCAATACGCTTTTCAGCTCTATGCCCATTGGCGTGCTTATGGTTGATGAAAGCGGCGTCATTACCTACATCAACACGCAGGCCGAGCATTTGCTGGGCTTTAACGGCGACGTGCGCGGGCGTCGGGCCGAGGCGTTTTTTGACTACGGGCTGTTTGCCCGCCAGCAGGCGGAAAACAGCTGTCAGGCCGAGGGCGTGCCCCTGCGCTGCCTGACCAACCCTTCCCTTACGGCCTGCGTGATGCCCTTCATGACGGGCCGGTCTGATGCCCGCTACGCGCTTGTGACCCTGCAGGCCGCAGCCGAGGCGCGGCCCCTGCCTGCAGCTCCTGCGCCGCACGTTGCCCGCCGCGAAGGCCTACGCCCCTTTGGAGATATTGTTTACCGCAGCGAAAAAATGCAGCGCACGGTAGATCAGGCACGGCACATGGCCCAGAGCCCAGCGGCCGTTTTGCTGCTTGGCGAAACCGGCACGGGCAAGGAACTGTTTGCCCGGGCCATACACAATGCGAGCCGCCGCGCCGACGGGCCTTTTGTGGCCGTTAATTGCGGCGCTCTGCCGCGCGAGCTTATTCAGAGCGAACTTTTTGGCTACGAGCGCGGGGCCTTTACCGGCGCGGTGGAAAAAGGCCGCCCTGGCAAGTTTGAGCTGGCCGACAAGGGCACGCTGTTTCTTGACGAAATTTCTGAAATGCCGCTTGAGATGCAGGTTAACCTGTTGCGGCCTCTTGAAGATCACTGCGTTACCCGCGTGGGCGGCAAGCAGACAAAGGAGGTTGACTTCAGGCTTATTACGGCCACCAACCGCAACCTTGACGAACTGCTTGCCACGGGTGCGTTTCGTGAAGATCTTTTTTATCGCATCCACGTGCTTGCGCTGGAGATTCCGCCTTTGCGCGAACGCAGGGAAGATATTGCCATTATTGCGGAATACCACTGCAAGCGCCTGTGCCGCACCTACGGGCATCCTTTTGGCGGCTTTTCCGCCGAAGCGTTGCGCGTGCTCGAAAACTACGACTGGCCCGGCAATGTGCGCCAGCTCGTGCACAGCGTCGAGTTTGCCGTCAACATGGCGCAGGGCGGATGTATTTTGCCCGCGCACCTGCCGGTGCACCTGCAACCCGCGCTGGCTGGCGGCGACGACGCCTGCGCTCAAAAAAGCGCGGAGGCTATGGCCGCGCTGCCGGGTATGACCGACTTTAACCTGGACAGTCAGGAGGCGCGGGTCATCCGCTCTGCGCTTGAGCATTACAAGGGCAACATGCTTCAGGCGGCCAAGGCGCTGGGCATCGGACGCAACACCCTGTACGCCAAGTTGCGCAAGATTATGCCCTAGGGCCATCTGTTTGCGACAGTAAACAAAAGATAAAAACCGGCCTGTTTTGGATCTGAGGTCCGCACTAGCGGCGCTGAAGGTCTGAAACAGGCCTTTTTTTGCGCATACAGTTTGGCGGTAGTGATGGATGGCGGCCCAGCCAGAGGCTTGCAGCCGTGCGCGTCTGCTGGTTGCGGGTTGCTGCCGTGGTAAACGCATCAGGTCTGGCGCGGGCTGCAGGGTTAACCTGATAGCGCCGTCGGCGGCGCAGAGGGGGCCGGGCTGGCGCCTGAAACGGGCTGTTCAACTTTGGCGCAGAGCGGGGAGCTGCTGTACCACTTCAGGACACTGCCATCAGCGGCGGTATGCCTGTCAGCATGTGCAATTTTTCTCGACCAAGCAGGGGCAGGGCCTGCCGGTCATGTCGTCCCAGCCGCGTCAGACGCGGATTTTACGGCATGACCTGTGCAAAGAGGGGGTATTGGCATTCAACTTTTAACAAGCGAGGCAGTTATGGCGGAAACCATGCAGGCGGTTGTTTGGCACGGCAAAAAAGATATCCGCGTTGAAACTGTGCCCGTTCCCCCCGCCCCGGCCCCTGGCTGGGTTCAGATCAAGGTTGACTGGTGCGGCATCTGCGGCTCGGATCTGCACGAATACCTGGCTGGCCCCATTTTTATCCCCACCCAGGCCCCGCACCCGCTCACGGGCAAGCAGGGCAGCGTTATTCTTGGGCATGAGTTTAGCGGCAAGGTTGTGGCCGTGGGCAGCGGCGTTACCAACGTCAAGGTTGGCGACATGGTCGCTCCCGATGCCTGCCAGCATTGCGGCGAGTGTCAGCCCTGCCGCGAAGGGCGCTACAACGTGTGCGAAAAGCTGGCCTTTACCGGGCTGCACAACGACGGCGCTTTTGCCCCCTATGTGAATGTACCGGCAGAATTGTGCTTTATCATGCCCGAAGGCGTTTCGCCCGAGGCCGGAGCCGTGATGGAGCCTCTTGCCACCGGCTTTAAGGCGGTGCGCATGGCGGGCAGCATTTTGGGCCTCAATGTGGTTGTGCTTGGGGCCGGCACCATAGGCCTTGGCACTATCATGGCCGCCAGAGCCGCAGGCGCGGGCAAGATTATTGTGCTTGAAATGTCCAAGGCGCGCATTGCCAAGGCCATTGAATGCGGTGCCGACATTGTGGTCAACCCCAAGGAATGCGAGCCAGTAGCTCGGGTTAAGGAACTGACCGGCGGGTCGGGCGCTGATGTCTCTTTTGAGTGCATCGGCAACAAGTTTACCGGGCCTCTGGCCATCGACGTGCTGCGCAACACGGGCACGGCCATTATTGTGGGCATTTTTGAAGAACCCAGCTCCTTCAACTTTTTCAGTCTCAGCGGCACGGACAAAAAGGTTATGGGCACGCTTGCCTATACCATTGAAGATTTTAAAGGCCTTGCCGCGCTTATGGCCAAAGGCGTCATCAAGGCGGAAAACCTCATTACCGGCAAGATTGAACTCAAAGACATCATCGAAAAGGGTTTTCTTGAGCTTATCAACAACAAGGATGAAAACATCAAGATTCTTGTGCGCCCCTGACGTAGCGCAGGGATGATCTTTACACGCTGTTTCTGACTTGCCAGCAGGGGCAACCCTGCACGCGGCGGTTGGAAAATGAAAGAGGGGTTACGGAACAATCCGCAACCCCTCGGTTGTTTGGTGCATGGTGGATCAAATTATCCTGCGGCTTGTCAGGATGCGCTTGCTGCCTGCCGCAGCAGGGTCAGCGGTTGTCCGACGATTTGAGTTGTGCAGGACATTTTTGTGCTCTGTAATTAAAGTAATATATTTAATTAAAGCATAAGCTTGACGCATGGCAAAGATAATGCTCACGCGGCGCTCAAGGATTTGCAGGAGCATGCCTGGTTGCAAGCATGGAGCATAAGCAGGAGCCTTAGCAATCGAGTACGCACTGACGGAAAGCTGCCGCAAATTACTGCCGCGCTCGAAACAATCTGCCAGTGGGGCAAGGAGTGATGCTTGCAAATGAATTTCATGACAGCGAACAAACAGCGGATCGAATGGCCCTGGAAACGTAGAAGCATTACTGCGAAGCGGCCGCCAGACTGGCCTGAACTGTAGCAATGGCTAAAAAAAGTGGCTCATACGTCTTATGCAGACCGTATAAGCCACTTTAATTTTTGGGGGTGGTGGAGGCGGGGGGAGTTGAACCCCCGTCCGCGAACTGTCCACACGAAGCATCTACAGGTTTATGTCAGGAATTAATTTCACCGTGGTGGTAGCCCCTGACCGGGCGCATCACAGCAATCTCGCCGGTAAACTCCTCGCGGAAAACCCCGGTAAGAACCGATTTCCGCCAGCCTGATAAGTGTCGCCACTCAAGGTTATCAGACATGGCCCTGAATGACGTGACCGCCTAGGCGGTCTTTGCCTCGCTGTTTTTAGGCAGCGTAAGCGTAGTCGTAATCGTTGTTGGCAATTACTTTTGTTGCCGCTTTTTACGAGGCCTGCGGCGCCTCGACCTGCCGCTAAGGCTTTCACGTCCCCGTCGAAACCAGTGCGCCCCCATTTGGTCAATCAATACAATAAGGCGCTTATGCCAGTTTGGCAAGCACTAACGGATATAGAAATGCGAGAGCGGGCCCTTGAGGCACATATGGTAGTGCCCAAGCAAGGGGTTTCCGTCTTCGATTTGGTCCATAATGTCGTTGTGCATCTGGGCGGCCAGCTCCACGCCGTGCGACAACATGGCCACCTGCGCCATTTGTTTGAAGCTTTTTTGCAGATCAGGCTTGCGGGCGATGATATCGCACAGCAGGTTGGCGTCGTTGTCGTTGCCCTCGACCAGCAGCGTGCCCTCTGGCGAGAGGTACAGATGCAGGCGGTCTTCCGGACGCAGATGGCGCTCTTGCAGCTGCGTGTTGAGCATGTCCATAAAGGCCTCTTGCAGCGAATCAAGCCTCGCCTCAAGTGCCGAAACAAGCCCCTCGCCGTCTTTGGCCAGACAATTCAGCGTCCTGACCGAAGTTTCGTCAAGCTCGGCAAGTGGCCTCTCCGTTGTCGGGGTGTGCCGCACCGTGGTTGATGCTTCGGAAGCGCCAGATTGCATGTGGAGCATGGCGCTTATACAGTTGTTATTTTCGGTAGTCACATGCTCCCCCTGTGGCTATGGTCAATTTTGCCTTACAGCCATCTGGCTCTGATATAAGCAAAATAAGTGCCATAACGCTCAAAAACCAAAATCAAGGGAAAAAGTTTAGAAAAAGTCAAAAAAATGTCGGCTGATCCCCTGAATCGGGCCGGGATTATAACGCCCATGGCCCTTGGCAGACAATCACGCCGACAAAAAAAGGATGGCCCGGCAAATTTTGCAGAGTCTCAGACCTCGAGGCTGCGGGCCATGGCCTCGCCCTGAGCGCCGCCACCGGCCATGCGGGCAAGCTCGGTATGTCGGTCTGCCTTGTTGAGGGGAGAGCAGAGAGTAAATGTTTCGCCGTCGCGCACGACCTTATTAATCTGAAAATGCCTGCGGGCACGGGCTGCCAGCTGCGGCCAGTGGGTTATGAGCAGCATTTGGCGTTTTTCGGCCAGGGCGTAAAGTTTTTCCGCCAGTTTGTTCAGGGTCATGCCGCCCACGCCAGCATCCACCTCGTCAAAAATAAAGGTAGCGCCTTCATCGTCCTGTTGCACACTGGCAAGCGCCAGCAAAAAGCGCGAAAGTTCACCGCCGGAGGCAATTTTGTCGAGGGGCTGCGGCGGTTGGCCGGGGTTGGGGGCCCAGAGAATACGCCCGCGCTCGTCTGCAACCCCAGGCCATATCTCGTGGTTTGCAAAATCGGGGATAACCCGCACCTGGTCTGAAAAACCCAGCTGTCGCAGCTCGTTTTCGAGGTTGGCGGCAATGGCTGCCGCAGCAGTGCGGCGGGCGGGAATGATGCGGGCTGTTACCGTTGCGAGCTCAGCGGCCAGCGTGGCCGCTTCCTTATCCAGCCGGGTGATGTCGAGGGCGCAAACATCAAGAAAGGAGAGGTTCTCCGCGATTTCTTCTCGCAGGGCCAAAATTTCCGGCAGGGTACGGTGCAGCTTGCGTTTGAGCTGTGCAAGGGCAAAAAGGCGCTCTTCCACATGGTCCATGTCGGGCATTTCGTCGAGGCCTGGCAGCGGGGGGGGGCGGCGCAATCTGCCGCCCAGATGGGCCAGCTGCTGGCGCAACGCGCCGACGGCGTCGGCATCGGCCTGCAGTGATTCGTCCTCTCGGCTCATGCGCTGCAGCAGTTTTTCCAGTTGGCCAAGCTGGTCGATGACGCCTTCCTGCTCATCTCCCTGCAGCAAAACAAGCGCCTGTTCATAATTTTCGCGCTGGTGCTCCACAGAGCGGGCCAGTGTGCGCAGGTCTTCAAGGCGTTCTTCCTCGCCATTTTCAGGCGAGACCTTGTCGATTTCCTGCTGCTGCATTTCAAGCAGCTCGCGCCGCTCCGCAAGCCCGGCCTGCCTCTCCAGCAGGGCCGCGCGTTGCGTGGCGTTTGCCTGCAGGCGGGCGAGCAGGTCGTCGCGCTGACCAAGTTGCTCGGGGCAGCTTATGCCGCTCTCAAGCAGCCGCGCCTGAAAGGAGACCTGCAGCAGTTTTTGCTGGGCATGCTGGCTGGTGTGGGCCACAAGGCGATTGCGCAGGTCGCGCAGGCTGTCTTGCGAGCGCAGCTCGTCATTGATGTACAGGCGGCTGCGGCCTGACTCCGCCACAATTTCGCGGCGCAAAACCATGTCGGCCTCGCTGGCGCTGAAAAGCGCCTCGACCTGCGCCCGCTCCGCGCCAGCGCGCACCATATCCGCCGAAAGTTTGTCGCCCAGCAAAAAACCCAGCGCTTTAAGAATAAAGCTCTTGCCCGCCCCGGTCTCGCCCGTGAGCACATTCATGCCGGGCGAAAACTCCAGTTCCATGTCTTCAATGAGGGCCAGATTGCGGATGCGCAGGTATTCAAGCATAGCTTCAACGTGTTGTTATAGCGGTTTGTTGATGTTAAAGCTTAACTTTAACTTATATAAATACGCTGTATTTTCAAGCTATTGTCGCAGCCGTGGATCAAAAATATCCCGCAGGCTTTCACCCAGAAGGTTATACCCCAAAACCGTAATCAGGATGGCCAGACCGGGGTACACCGACAGCCAGGGCGCTGTTTCGATAACGGCCTTGCCGTCCATAAGCATGTTGCCCCAGCTGGCTGCGGGCGGTTGTACGCCCAGCCCCAGAAAGCTGAGGCTTGACTCTACCAGAATAGCTCCGGCAACGCCAAGGGTGGCTGTTATAAGCACCGGGGCCAGGGCATTGGGCAATATGTGCCGAAACAGTATGCCCGCCGTGGAGGTGCCCGCAAGCCGCGCCGCGTCCACAAATTCGCGCTCGCGCAGAGTCAGGGCCTCGGCCCGTACAAGGCGGGTGACGCCCATCCACGATGTGAGCCCGATGACGACCATGATATTGGTAAGGTTGGGTTCAAGAAAGGCAATAACCGCCAGAATAAGAAAAAATGACGGAAAGCACAGCATGATATCAACCACGCGCATGATGCATTCGTCCACCCAGCGCCTGAAATAGCCGCTCACAAGCCCGAGCACCGTGCCAATGCTCACCGATATGCCCACAGCCACAAAGCCCACCCACAGCGAAACCCTGCCGCCGTACAGCAGACGCGAAAAAACGTCGCGGCCAAGCCTGTCTGTGCCCAGCAAAAAGCGGGAGGAGGGCGGCTCGAGGATATTTTCCAGATGCAGGGCGTTGGGGTCAAAAGGCGCAATCCACGGCGCCAGAATGGCAGCCAGCGACATGCCAAACACAATGCCAAGCCCCAGTACGAGCATAAGGTTGCGACCAAGCAGCCTTGCGACGGCACGGGGAAGCATCAGGCGTTGTCCTTTGCGTTGCGGATGCGCGGGTCAGCCAGGCCATAGCAAAAGTCGGCCAGCAGGTTGCCTGCGAGCGTAAGCACAGCCCCAAGCACCAGATTGCCCATAATCATGGTATAGTCGCGCGCCATGACCGCGCCGTAAAAAAGCTGCCCAAGGCCGGGCAGGGCAAAGATGGATTCAATAATGACGCTGCCGCCGATAAGCCCCGGCACAGAAAGGCCCAGCAGGGTAATGACCGGCAGCAGGGCATTGCGCAGCGCGTGCCGCCAGATCACGGCCCCCGCGCTCAAGCCCTTGGCCCGGGCCGTGAGAATATAATCCTGCCGCAATACTTCAAGCATGCAGGCCCGCATGTAGCGCGATATGCCAGCCAGCCCGCCAACGGTGTACACCAGTGTGGGCAGGGCCAGGTGCCGCGCCAGGTCGCACAGTTTGCCCCATGCGCTCAACTGCTCGTAATTCATGGATGTAAGGCCAGAAATGGGCAACAATTGCAGATCAATGCCAAAAAACATCATCAGCAGCAGGGCCAGCCAGAACGACGGCATGGCAAAACCCAAAAAAACCAGCACGGTAACTGATTTGTCCAGCAGCGAATTTTGCCGGCAGGCCGAAAGTATACCCACAGGTATGGCGATCAGCAGGGTGAGCGCCAGCGAAACAACATTCATGCCCACAGTGAGGGGCAGGCGCTCAAGAATCTTGGTCAGTACCGGCCGCGAATCGGCGGACATCGAGTTGCCGAAATCGAGCTGTACTATGCGCGTAAGCCAGTCCCAGTATTGAACGTAGAGCGGGCGATCAAGCCCGTACAGCACCTCAAGCCTCTGCCGCGCTGCAGCGCCGGCCAGCGGGTTGAGCGTTGTCTCCATGTCAGTGGGCGAGCCCGGCGCCAGGTGGATGACCCAAAAGCTGATAAGGGTAATGCCCCACAGTACGAGCAGCATCCACAGCGTTTTGCGTAAAACGTGCAGAAGCGGGCCGGAAAGATGGCCTTTTGCGGCAGGCGAGGGCAGGGTGCTCATGAAAAAAACTTACTCCGTGCGCGTCATCCACTGGCGCATGTCGTCCACTTCCTTTTGCCAGCCGGAAGAAAGGCGCAGCTTGAGAAAGCGGGCGTACAGGGCATCCAGCAGGCCCGTGCACACTTCCATAAGATAGAACTTTTCGAGCAGCAGGGCGTCGGGGTCGTCGTCGCTGTCGCCCTTGTCGAGCTTGGGCGTTTTAAGGCTGTTGAGGCAAAAATCCTCAGCTTTGAGGCTCACCTGAAAGGCCAGCTCTTCTTTTTCAAGCCGCAGCAGGGCGCGGCTGACCTGCTTGCCGTTACCAAGGCCAAAGCGGGCCTCGCGCAGAGGGGAGAGCGAGCCGGAGACAGAGGCCGTTTCACGGGCGTCGCCTTCGCCGCCTTCAACCACAATGCGCTGTTCCATGGAGACGGCAAAGGGCGCGCCTTCCTTGTCTGTAAACGCGCCGGGGGCGGTGTCGCTCTGGTACCAGAGCCAGGTCAGAAATTCCTTGCCGAGAATGCTGTCTGTGGATTCACCAAGATAAGGCATGTTCATGGGTGCTCCGTGCCGTCAATCAGGAAAGGGGCGCGAACTGCGTGGGTTCCAGCTTGTCCAGATGGATCAGGCTTTCTTCGTCCAGCATGGAGACCGCCAGATTGTAAGGCGTCAGTTGCTCCAGGTGCAGCTCAAAGGTCTTGAGAAATTCTTCCAGAAAGAGGTCGATCATCTTGTTTTGGGTAGATGCAAACCAGACCTCATGTTTGTCCGTGGCCCACAGCACGTTGAATTCACCGGGAACCGGCAAAAAACGTGCGCGCAGACGCAGCAAAACCTGCTCCTTGAGCTCTTTTTTGCGCTCGCGGGCAATGTAATTTTTGCCCTGTTCGGCCATGCGCTTTTTTTCTTCCTTAAGCGCAAGGGCTACATGTTTTTTGACTACGCCCGCAGGTATGCGCCGCATATCGAGCCGCAGTGAAAAAACAATGTACGCGCCTTTTTGCGGCGGAGCCGTCACCCAATCCGTATCCAGCATGTCCTCAAAGCAGGTCCAGCCCTGGGCCTGCATTTCGGGGATATCATCAATGTCGCGCATGGCGAACTGCTTCAGCTTGTCCGGTATCTGCGGCCAGAGCGTGGCCGGGACAGGGTCAAGAATACGAAACCGTGTAAAGCTGCAAGAGCTGTTGGCAAAGCCCATGTAAACTCCTTGCTTTGAAACCAGTGTTGGCAGTGTTGTACGTCAGAGCCGCCCTGGGAGCAAGTGCGAGACTGACCTCGAGGGTGGGCGAGCCAGGTTATGGTGAAATGCCTTTGCAAGCCCGCACGGCGGTAATTAGGCTCTCTGGCAAGGGTTGGGACGGGCCTGCATGGCCGGGAATCTATGCACAGAGACCAGCGCTTCCTTATATAAGGAAAGGAAACGCGAAAGGCAAAAAAGTAAATACGTGGGCTGATCCGTTTTTGAATATGCAGCCAACAAGGAACTGGCGGGCAAAAGTTCTCAAGTCAGAATAAATTTGCAAGCAGCCTTGTTTGGGATGCACGCCAGAGGACAGCGCCGCCAGTGGTCATCCCAGGCCTGATTTTGTGCAGGACTATAACGTTGCTCATCTTCCGCAGCATATTTACAAATGTCCCATAATGATAATTATGTAAACTTTTGAAGATGGGGAACCCTGGAATGGCGGCTCTATGTGGGCAACTCCCAACTGCCCTTGACGCCATGCCCCACTTCACGCACCATGTGCGCATCTTGCCAAGGAGAATTACCGTGCCGCCCAAGTATTCCGGCAATGCCGGATTAGCCACACCAAAACGACCCCAGGACGATTCGTCCAGCCGGTCTTCAAAAAAGGAACCGTCCAGAGGATCCACCGCGGAGCCTCCTGTGGGCCATACCCCCAGACAATCTGCTGGCGTAAGCAAAAAACGTGACTCGCGTGATGATGGACGGTCTGCCCATCGACCCGGTGGACGGCCCGAATCGCGGTCCGATTCAAGGCAAGAGTCCCGCTCAGGCACGCGAAACAGTTCCCAGCCGTCACGGCCTGACCAGCGTGATTACCACGCAGACGGTTCACAGCGCAGGCCCTCGCAGCGCCCCGCTGAAGGCAATGCACCCGTTTTGCCCAATCAGCCTGCGCCAGAACCTGAAAATCAGGACGGCGTGCGCCTCAACAAGGCCATTGCCGCCACGGGCCATTGCTCGCGGCGCAAGGCCGACGAGCTGATTCTTGCTGGCCGGGTGACCGTTGCCGGTCAGCCTGAGGTCAACCCCGCCCGCCATGTGCTGCCGTTTGAGGGCATTGCTGTGGACGGGCGCGTTCTCTCGGCCCCGCAGGCATTTACCTACCTTATGCTCAACAAGCCCGTGCATGTGGTCTGCACCGTGAGCGATCCGGAAGGCCGGCCCACCGTGCTCGGCTGCCTGACTGCGGAATACAAGGCTCTGCGGCTTTATCCTGTCGGCAGACTTGACTATTTTTCTGAAGGGCTGCTGCTGCTGACCAATGACGGCCAGCTGGCGCAACGTCTCACGCATCCCCGGCATCACCAGCCCAAAACCTATGAAGTGCTGGTACGCGGCACAGTGCCCGATGAGGCCCTTAAAATCATGCGGCGCGGCATGCGCCTTGCCGAAGGTGACGAACTGCTGCCCGTGGATGTGACCGCCCAGCCTGTTTCCGGCAATACTTTGCTGCAGATGGTGCTGCGCCAGGGGTTGAACCGCCAGATACGGCGCATGTGCCGTGACCTTGGCCTGACCATTCTGCGCCTGTGCCGCGTCGCCCAGGGGACCCTGCGCCTCGGCGACCTGGCAAGCGGCAAAGCCCGCCCCCTCACCGAGGGCGAAATTGCACGGCTGCGCGAGAGCGCCGGGCTGCCCGCTGGCCTTCAGACGTAGCCTGCCTGTTTACTGCTTTTGCGTGGACAAAAAACGCGCAGCTGCATAAGCCGGATGCCCGGCAGTGCAGCTGCGCGTTTGCTGTTTGCCGGGCCTCCGGCAACTACAGCGTATCAGTACCTTATAATATGTCTGCTTTTACAAAATCCGACGTCCGCCAGCGTGCGGAACGACGGAGTTGCCCTCAGTTGCCGCTTTTGAGCAACTGCTCCAAAAAGTCAATGGCGTCCTTTTGCACGGCCTGCAGATGGTCCTCGCCCTTAAAGCTCTCTGTATAGACCTTGCATATGGCTTCAGTACCGGAAGGCCGTACGGCAAACCAGCCGTCCTCGCTGACCACCTTGACCCCGCCGATGGGGGCATCATTGCCGGGCGCGCGGGTAAGCACGCTGGTGACAGGCGAGCCCGCAAGAGTTTTGAGGGGGACGCTTTCGGGCGTGAGCGCGGCAAGCTTTGCCCGCACATTGTCGTCAGCCGGGGCGTCCAGGCGCTGATAGGCTGGCGCTCCAAGCCTTTCGGTCAGTCTGGTGTACAGCTCGTCGGGGGCCGACTGCTCCACAGCCATCATCTCTGCCGCCAGCAGGCACATGAGCGGGCCGTCCTTGTCCGTGCTCCAGGGCGTACCGTCAAAACACAAAAACGACGCGCCTGCGCTTTCTTCGCAGCCAAAGCCGCAACGTCCGTTAAGCAGATAGGGCACAAACCACTTGAAGCCCACGGGCACTTCCACCACCGGGCGGCCAATATCCTTCCCTACCCTGTCGAGCATGGCGCTGGTGACAACCGTTTTGCCGATGCCGCGCTGCGCTGGCCACTGTCTGCGGGTGCGGAACAAATACCAGGCGGCGACGCTCAGGTAATGGTTGGGGTTCATCAGCTCGCGCCGCGTCACAATGCCGTGGCGGTCAGAGTCGGGGTCGCAGGCAAAACTCAGGTCAAAATGGTCGTGCATGTCCAGCAGACGGCTCATGGCGTAGGGCGACGAGCAATCCATGCGGATTTTGCCGTCCTTGTCGCAGGGCACAAAGCGAAAAGTGGGATCAACCGCACGGTTTACCACTTCAAGGTCAATGCCGTAGGCATCGGCAATGGGTTCCCACATGGGCAGGCTTGCGCCGCCAAGCGGGTCCACGCCAATGCGCAGACCTGACGAGGCAATGGCCTTCATGTCCAGCACGCCAGCCAGGTCCTTCACATAGCTGCCGATGAAATCGTATTCCTCAACCAGCGGCGACGTGCGGGCGGCGCGCAGATGCGTGATTTTAACGCCCTTGTTGCCGCTTTCAAGGTAGGTGTTGGCGCATTTTTCGATCTGGCTGGTAACTTCGCCTTCCGCCGGGCCGCCGTGCGGCGGATTGTACTTGAAGCCTCCGTCTCTGGGCGGGTTGTGCGAAGGGGTAATGACAATGCCGTCGGCCAGACCGTTTACGCGGCCAGCGTTCCACTTGAGCACTGCATGCGAAATGGCCGGCGTAGCTGTATAGGCTCCGCCAGCGGCAATGCGCACAGACACGTTGTTGGCCACCAGCACTTCAAGGGCGGAGCGAAAGGCCGCTTCGGACAGGGCATGCGTATCGCCGCCGAGAAACAGCGGGCCGTCAATGCCCCTGGCGGCGCGGTAATCGCACACGGCCTGGGTTATGGCGTAGATGTGCTCCTCGTTAAAGCTGCACAGCACGGAGGTGCCGCGATGCCCAGACGTGCCAAATGACACGCGCTGCGCCGCGAGCGCCGGATTGGGAAACTCCGTATAGTAGGCGCTCATGAGCGCCGGGATATTTTCCAGCTTTTCCAGTGCGGACAAGTGCCCGGCATCGCTATGCACAACTGGCATTGATTCTCCTCCAAAAGATGTGGCTGGTCAGACTATAGGCCCTATCGGGAGCGGCCGCAACGCTGCACGGCAAGATGCGCGCAAAATGTGAGCCAAGCAATCGCTATTGTTGCTAAAGACATAATTTTTTAAAGAATTCGCGGTGTTCTTGCAATCCTGGGGCAGTAAGCTCGCTGGCAAGTATGCCATAGGCGGCTTTGACCAGGGTTGTGCGTCTTTCAAGTGATTGTTCAAGTCTTTCTCTGTGGGCCTGCCTGGCGCACAGCGCGGACAAAATCTGGGTAAGGCGTACCGCGCGCACGGTGTCGGTATGCCGCTGGTGCACTGCCCTGCTCCCGGCCCTGGCGATTTGCGCGAGCTTTTGCGGCTGGCTGAGCGCGCTGGCCGCAATGGCTGCCGCAGCCTGCGCATTGTTGCGCTCATATGTGGGCAAAATTTCTTCGCCAACTGCAAGCAGTTCATCAAGGCCGTTGCCGCAGTTTTCCATCAGCAGGGCCGCGCCGCAGGATATGGCTTCAAAACAGCGAAAATTCACTTCCGAAGCCGCGGTCTGGTTCAGGGCGATGCGGCTGCGTTCAAATATGGGTCTGTAATCACCCGAAAGCATGACAAGGGGATGCTGGGCACGAAAAGCCCTGAGAAATGGCTCGCGGTCAGGGTTGTTTTTGTGGCCGAGCGTTCCCACAAAACTTACGGGGATATCGCGGGGAGCGGCATCCTCATCCAGCGGCGAAAACTGCGGGCAAAACAGGGGAAACCACTGCGCGTCCATACCCTCGTTGCCAAAAAGACTCACGTAGTCTTTTTGCGCCACCAGAGTGACGTCAAAACCCCAGGAATATGGAACATGCCAGGGATTGCAGTAGGTATCGATGGAATAACGCACTGACGGCCAGGGGGCATCTTGCGGGTCAAGCAGCTGCGGCATGTTGCCGTCGTCGCAGTAAAAAAGGGCGTCGGGTATGAAGCCGCGCGCTTCAAGACGGGCAGAAAGCTGCCGCACCGTATACGGATGCGGCGTGGGCAAATCGGCGTTCGTGCCCGGATGGACAGTAAACGTGCTGTGACCCAGCCGATTGAGTGCGGAAACCAGCAGAGGCCCGCCTATGCAAAGGATACGTAAGCTCATAGATAAAAAAAGGGCTGCCCCCCGCTTGGGAGGCAGCCCAGAAGGTTTGATGCCAGTTATTTGCTCAGGCTCACTGTGCGGAAGTAAACATCGCCACGCCGCGAAATTTGCAGCATCACAGCGCCACGTGCGACGCCCTCATCATTGACGATTTTTGTAAGTTCCGCAGGGCTGCGCACTGACTTGAGGTTGGCCTTGAGAATCACGTCGCCAGGCCGCAGATCGGCTTCGGCAGCGGGCTTGTCAGGGTTCACATCCACAATGAGCAGGCCTTCGTTCTTTTCTATCTTGAGGTCACGACGTTCCTCGTCCGTAAGCGGGCGAACAGAAATGCCAAGCAGGCCTTCGTTTTTCTGTTTTTGATCCTTGTCGTTCTGCTCGGCAGACTGCGTGGTTTTACGCTCGCCAAGGGTCACTGTGAGCTCGGTGGTCTTGCCGTCGCGCAACACCGTTATGGCAGCCTTGCTGCCGGGGGCTTTGTCGGCAATCACCCGCAGCAGGGCCGCTGCGTCTTCGATTTCCTTGTTGTCCACGGCAACAATGATGTCGCCGTCCTTCATCCCCGCCTTGGAGGCGGGTTCGCCTTCCATCACGCTGCCCACAAGCGCGCCCTTGGCGTCCTTGAGGCCCAGCGCCTTGGCGGTGTTTTCTTCAACATCCTGAATGCCCACGCCAATCCAGCCTCGGCTGATCTTTTTGCCCGACTTGATCTGGTCGACAATCTTGGCAGCCATGTTGCTGGGGATGGCAAAGCCAAGGCCCTGCCCGCTGGCAAGAATGGCCGTGTTGATGCCTATGACCTGCCCGGCCATGTTCAGCAGCGGGCCACCGCTGTTGCCGGGGTTGATCGAGGCATCGGTCTGCAGGAAGTTGTCAAAGGGCCCGGCGTGTATATTGCGGTTTTTGGCCGAAAGAATACCCGCCGTCACCGTATGATCAAGGCCAAAGGGGTTGCCAATGGCCAGCAGCCACTCGCCCACCTTGAGTTCGTCTGAATTGCCGAACGCAAGGAAAGGCAGTGCTTTTTTTGTTTCAATCTTCAGCAGGGCAAGGTCGGTCTCTTCATCAGCGCCAACCAGCTTGGCCGTTACCGGCTCGCTTTTACCGTTGCTTTGATCAAGGGTTACGCGGATGACATCCGCATCGGCAACAACATGATTGTTGGTAACAATATAGCCGTCAGCGGAGACAATAAAGCCCGACCCCAGAGACTTTTGCTTCTGCAGGGGGCGCTTGCCGCCGCGCTTGCCGCCGAATTGATCAAAAAACTTGTCGAACCCTGGCGGCATATTGCGGAACATTTCCCCCATGAGATCGTCCTGGCTGTTGCCGCTGGCTTTTCGCTCCGTGCCGATGTTTACAACCGCTGGGCCGCATTTGGCCGCAAGGTCTGTGAACTCGGGCAGGTTGGCTGCCTGGGCAAGCTGCGATGCCGCAAAAAAAGTTACGGCAAGCATGGCTGCAAGACATTTTTTTATCATCATGGAAAAGCTCCTGGTTACTTATTTTTCAGAGCCTTTTGCAAAGCCTGTGCCATGATGTTCATTCCAGCGCCAGAGGAAGAGCTGCCCGAGGTCGCATGCTGTTTCCAGGCCTTGTCTTCCGCCGGGGCGTAGGCCTGCTCGCCTTCAGGCGCAAGGCTGATGCGCCGGGCGGTGGTGTCCAAATTTTGTACAGTCAGGGTTACGGCGTCGCCCTTGTCCAGTTTGCTGTACAGCTTGCCCTGCTTGGAGTTTTTGATCACTCCGGCGGGCAGCAGGCCCGTGATGCCGGGGGCCAGCGTAATAAACAGGCCATAGGGGGTGCGGCTTTCCACCGTGCCGTTTACCGTAGAGCCCACGGCAAACTGCTGGGCGGCTTCCTTCCAGGGGTCGCCTTCGGCATCACGCAGGCTCAGCGAAATACGGTGGCTTTCAAGGTTGATTTCCTTGATTTTTACCGAAACCATCTCGCCGGGGGCAAGCACGTCTTCGGCCTTGGCCACGCGCTTGGTCCACGACATTTCAGAGATATGTACCAGGCCTTCGATGCCGGGCAAAAGCTCCACAAAAGCGCCAAAGGGCGCGAGGCGCACAACCTTGCCGGTGACAACCGTACCGGCTTCAAGCCGCTCGGTAACGTCCTGCCATGGGTCGCCCTCGACCTGCTTGCGCGAAAGCGAAATGCGCACGTGGCCCTTGCTGTCCTTGCTGATGGAGATAACCTTGGCGCGTACTACATCGCCGAGCGAGACCGCTTCGTCGGGGGCACCGACGCGCGACCACGAAAGCTCGGAAAGGTGGATCATGCCTTCAACAGAGGGTGCAAGTTCCATAAATGCGCCAAAGGTCGCAAAGCGCGAAATTTTGCCTTCGACGGTGTCGCCGGGCTTGAGGCTTTCAAGCAACGCGTCAAGTTGTTCGGCGCGTTCGCGCTCAACAATGGCCCGGTGCGAAACCACGACGTTTCTGCCACGGTTTTCAACCCGGATAACCAAAAACTGCATGCTGCGGCCCACAAGCGCTGCGGCATCCTCAGACGCGGCAACGCCGATCTGGCTGCCGGGGCAGAATGCGGACTTGCCAAGCACGTCAACCGTGTAGCCGCCCTTGCACACCGCCGTTACGCGGCCATCGACCGGAACCGCCGCATCGCGGGCTTCTTCAAGTGCGGCAATACCGTTGCCGCCCATGGAGCGGGAAAGGCGGATCTCTTGCGAAGAAACGCCGGTAACCCAGGCTTCGAGGCTATCGCCGGGCTTGACGCTTTCATTGCCCTCAGCGTCAAGAATGTCCTTGCGGTCAATGATGCCGTCAACCTTGATGCCTACGTCCACAAAAACGCTGTCGCCTGTGATGGCAATTACAGTTCCGGTCACTTTTTGGCCGGGCTGCAGGCGGCTAGATGCGGTTTCGTGGGCCGCCAGCATGGCGGCAAAATCCTCAGCGCCTTCCTCCGACATGGAGGTTGCGATCTTGTCCTCGGTCATAGTTTTCCTGCTCCTTACAAGCTGGGCTTATTGCTCAAGTCGGCTATATTACGCCATCCGCACGAGGAAAACAATTGTCTTTTTTCCTCCGGTTTTTTCAATCCGGGCGCAAACTGGCAGCTGAATCAATTTTATACAGGTGGATATTTTTTGAGCATGTTTTACCTGCCCCGGCATGCCAGGCTGGGTGCAACCTGCCCTCGCTGCCAACATTTGTTATACGTGCAAACTATCTGTTATATGACCAGTAGTTAACAAATTTTAGCTATTATATTGTGCGATCAAACAGCATTGATTGCATGCAACTAGTTAAAAAAATATTTTGATTGCATCATTATCCCATGCAGTGGTATGTCTAAGTCAGTGGACTCTTTTATGGAGCATGCAGTTATTGATAGAATGAACAAACAGTTTTTATAAAGCAACATTTGCAAAATGTTGCTTTTTGCAAGATTATCTGCATGAAATTTATGATTGACGCTTTTATACTTAGTGCGGTGCGGAAAATCAATGATGTTCACTGCGTTGTTATTGATGAGCAAAGAAAACCAGTTTCTTTGTCGATGGATACTCCCACCATGAAGTGTCCGGCAGTAGTCATGGTAATGTTTTGATGATGCAGCAGAAGTTGTAAGACCAGACTTCTAGTAGGCCAACAGCCAGGATAGCAGCTATGAAGTATTTGAAAATTTTGTATGTTCAGGTTCTCATTGCCATATTCATAGGCATTCTTTTGGGGCATTTTTATCCTGATCTGGCCGTCAAGATGCAGCCCTTGGGCAAGGGCTTTATCAACCTTATTAAAATGATTATCGCGCCGCTGATCTTCTCGACGGTGGTGACCGGCATTGCCGGCATGAAAGACCTCAAGGCTGTCGGCAAAACGGGCGGCATTGCTCTAGTCTATTTTACGGTTATTACCCTTACAGCTCTTGCCATCGGTCTTGTGGTGGTAAATCTGGCACAGCCCGGCGTGGGCATGAATGTTGACGTCAGCACCTTTAACGCCGCCGACAAAAACATTGCCGCCCAGTACGCTGGCAAGGCCAAAGACAACAATATTGTCAGCTTTTTCCTTAATATTATCCCCAATACCTTTGTTTCAGCCTTTACCAGCGGCGAGATACTTCAGGTGTTGCTGGTGGCCATGCTGTTTGCCTTTGCCCTGAACTACAGCGGCGAAAAGGGCAAGCTTTGCTTTGACCTGATCAAGAGCCTCTCCGAAGTGCTGTTCAAGGTCATCGGCATTATCATGCATGTGGCCCCCATCGGCGCTTTTGGCGCAATGGCCTTTACCATCGGCAAGGAGGGTATCGGCTCTGTGCTTGTGCTGGGCGAGCTTATCGTCTGCTTCTACATTACAAGCATTCTCTTTGTGGTGTTTGTGCTTGGGGTAATCGCTTTCAGCTGCGGCTTCAACATCTTCAAGTTTGTTCGCTACATTCGTGAAGAACTGTTTATCGTGCTCGGCACATCTTCTTCTGAATCGGTGCTGCCAAACATGCTGCGCAAGATGGAAAAGGCTGGCTGCAACAAAAGCGTGGTGGATCTGGTTATACCGGCCGGGTATTCATTCAATCTTGACGGCACGGCCATTTACCTGACCATGGCGGCCATATTTCTGGCCCAGGCAACCAACACGCCCATGCCGCTCGGTGATCAGCTTGTACTGCTGGGTATTTTGCTTATTTCATCCAAGGGCGCGGCAGCAGTGACGGGCGGCGGGTTTATCGTTCTCGCCGGCACGTTAAGCTCGGTGGGCAACATACCCCCCGAGAGCATAGCGGTTATCTTTGGCATTGACCGCTTTATGTCAGAGGCCCGCGCGCTCACCAACCTTGTGGGCAACGGCGTTGCCACCATTTTTGTCTCCAAGGTGACCGGCAACCTGGATGTGGACCAGCTGCACGATGTGCTGGACCGCAAAAAATCCGTAGGCCAGCCCGTGCCCATCATATAGGCCCTCAGTCCGCGCCCGGCTGCCGTGTTGGCTGGCGGCGGGCGCAGGAATATCTGGGCATCCTGCATCAGGCAATGCATCAAATCGTCTGCCGGAGTTGAACGGCAGGCGATTTTTCTTTATTCTCACGCCGACACCCTGTACGCTTTGCATGCGCCGCGCTTGTCCGGCCATGCATGCACTGCATACAACCCCCTACCCGGCGGAACTATGAATATCAGCGATTTTGAAGCCTGTTGGGCAGAGAGACAGCCAGATCGGACCGATATGGCAGATTTTTGGACCCGCCGCGCAGAGTCGTTCAATGCGCATGCGGGCGAGGCAGACTCCAGCGTGTATCGGCAGCGCCTGGTGGAAAAACTGGCTGCCAGAGCTCATATTGGCAAGGCGGATGCGGTGCTTGACGTTGGCTGCGGCCCCGGCAGGCATGCCCTTTCCTTTGCCAGGCTGGCTGGAACGGTTGAAGGCTGCGACATTGCGCCCGGCATGATAACGTGTGCACAGCAAAATGCCCTTGACGAAAACCTGCCCAACGCGAGCTTCAGGGTACTTGACTGGGCCGGAGCAGATATGGAGCGGCTGGGCTGGAAAAAACGGTTCAGGCTTGTTTTTGCCTCGCGCACGCCTGCGGTATACAACCGCTCTACCCTTGAAAAAATGACCGAGGCCTCATCCGGTTACTGCTGCCTGCTGACGCAGGTTACCAGCGACAACTCAGTACGGCGCGAGCTGGCGCCGCTTGTGGATGATGCATCGCATGAGGAATTTACCCGCCGGGGGCTGTACTGCGCCTTTAATCTTTTGTGGCTGGAGGGGTATTACCCCGAGGTGGAATATCAGGAACGCTCGTGGGATTCGGAATGTCCGCTGGAAGAAGCCATTTTGATGTACACCCGGCACTTTAACAGCCGTGGCCAGCTCTCCGGGGAGCAACAGGCTGCGTTGGCCCGCAGGTTGAGCGAACTCAGCACCAATGGAATGGTTAAGGAGAAAGGCAGCTCGCGGGTTGCCCTGTTGTTCTGGAATGCCCGCCCCTGAAAAAAACGCCTTGATGGTTGCTAGTCGCTGACAGCCGGTGCGGCAGAGCCATCGAGCGGCGCGGGGCCTCAGGCTTTTTCAACCAGCCAGGTGCGGATAGGAAGGGCCTTTTCTGTCCAATGCGTCTTGTAGTCCATCTTTGGGCCGTCCAGAGGCCCCATGTCGTAGCGTTGCACGCCCTCCTCGCACAGCCAGCGTATCTTTTCTACCTGCATGAGATTGCCCAGTGAAAGCGCCTGCCAGTCCTGGGTGTAGCTGAACTGCTGCCCACGATAGATCTGGCCTGCCAGTCCGCCAAAGATAAAGCCGACATCCTTGTCGTCGCGCCGGGCAAATATCACCCGCGCCCCTTTTTCCGGGGCCAGCCGTTCAAGCAGATTGGCGTAAAAATCGCATATCACAGGTTCGGCCATGCCGCAGTGATCCAATCCCTTCCAGCTGGTGCGCTCGATGGCGATCATGCGGGCATAGGTTTGTCTGGCATGGTCTGCGGTGGTGGGCAGCACCCGTTCAAAACTGATGCCCTGCTCCGCCGCTTTTTTGGCCGCGCGCTTGAGGTTGCGCCGCAGGTTGGCGGATCTGCGCGAAAGAAAACCGTCCAGTCCGCCCTCAAGTGAGGCCGCGCCCTGTATACCGGCCTTTACCAGGTGCGCCTGAAGCGGCATGCCGGTTTTGTTCAGCAGGTTCTGCACATACTCAAGCCCGGGCCCAAGACCGCCGATCAAAACCTTGGGAAAGCGCGGCGCATACGTTTGCGCAAAAAAATGCATGACTTCGGCAAAGAGCCTGGGCGCGGCATCGCCCAGCAGCGGGCAGCCAAAAAACCACGAGGGTTCAAGGGGCGTGATGAAGATTTCTTCTTCTGAAACAAGGCCTTCGGCAAAGGCAATAACGCTGCCCTCCGCTTCGGCTACCAGCAGTCGCCGTTTGGGGCCAAACGCGTCGTGAAAGGCCAGCTGCCACGAGGGCATGCAGCAAAAGGGGTCTGTCTGGTCGCAACGCAGCGCCGCTGTTTGCCATGCGGCGTACTGGTCTGGCTGGGCATTATGGGGCAAGGAAATAAACTGCATGCGAACAATCCAATATGATAGACGCGTATGCTGGCTCTACCTCAAAGACGGGGGCATACGCGGAGGCAAGGCCGTTGCAACGCCATGATAACCCCATCCGCAATAAGGCCCGCCAGCACCCAGCGCAAATTACGCGGACTTTGCAAGGGCTGCAAGGCGTTTGCGCACCGCATGCACGGTAAGGTCAGCGTGCTGCAGTGTCAACGGGCCGTTGAGCATGCCCCTCCGTATTGCTCAGGCTGTTGCGTGGTTGCGCTATGGCTGGAAGGATAAAAAAACAAGTCGCTCATGCTTCCGTATGTATCTATGGAGGCATGAGCGACTCATATTTGCAGCACATTGAAGTTAATCATGTGCATAATATCTGGTAGCAAGGGAGGGATTTGAACCCCCGACACTGCGGGTATGAACCGCATGCTCTGACCAACTGAGCTACCTTGCCATGTTGCGCCTCGTTAGCGCGACGATCTATTTATAAAATTTGTAGCCCCTTGGCAAGTATTTTTTTAGTTCACCATAAAATAGTAGATGAACGGGGCAATCAGCAGCCGGTAGATGGCAAAGGGCACCAGCGTAAGACGCCCCATCAGGGCTATGAACACCTTGACCGCCAGCAGCGCCGCCAGAAAAGAGCCAATCATGCCCACTGCAAAAAAGGGAATATCGGCGGCGCTGAACAGATGCCAGCTCTTCAGCATGTCGTAGCCTGTGGCGGCAATCATGATGGGCACGGCGGCGATAAACGAATATTCCGCCGCCAGCGAGCGCTTGGATCCCAAAAGCATGGCGCCCATGATTGTCGAGGCGGAACGCGAAAAACCGGGCCACAGCGCAAGGCACTGAAAGCAGCCGATACCCAGGGCCAGCCTGGGGGTCATATCGTCAAGCGTAATGTACGAAGGCTTGAATTTGCGGCGCTCCACAAAAATCATCACCACCGCGCCCACCACCAGAGCGCCCAGCACCGTTACCGGGCGGAACAGGTAGGTCTTGATGGTCGAATGCAGCAACAGCCCCAGCACGCTGGCGGGCAGCGACGTGAGGATGAGCAGCATTATGCCCCGCGCGCCCGCAAAACGCACGTAGGGCTCGGGCCGCACCAGACCCCAAAAGCGCTTCCAGTACAGTACTACAACAGCCAGGATGGCGCCGAGCTGAATGACCACTTCAAACGTGGCGGCTCTTTCACCGGAAAAATTGAGCAGATCGCCGACCAGAATCAGGTGGCCGGAGGAGGAAACGGGCAGAAATTCCGTTAATCCTTCAACGATGCTGAGAATCAGCGCTGTAAACAAGTTGTCCATAAAACCCTCTGGCGCGCTATGCTGTCGCCGACTGAGGAATGTGTAGCCCTTCGTCGGGCATGGCATTGCCAAAAGACGGCACAACGGCTATGGGTGAACAAAAAGGATAACTCCATGACAACCATCATGCCCCAAGGCGAACTTGTGCGTAAGGCTGCCGCCTACCTGGCCGAACAGCGGGCTTTGAACCCCTGCAAGAGCCTGGCTACTCTTCTGGACGAAGCTGGTATGCGTTTTAACCTTACCCCGCTTGATGCGGCCGCTCTTGAGCGTTTGTTCCGCGCGGAGCAGGCGCAGGCCAACTGATCTGCCAATTCTGTCTGTTTTCAGGTTCTACTTGAGGTACGGGCAGGCGTCGCACCCCGCCCAAAAACGAGATGCGACGCCACCCAGAGCTATTATGCTATTTCGCTGCCGTCAGGCACATCGCGGTCTACTGCCAGCAGGCCAAGTGCGTTGTCCGTACCCGCTGTAAGCACCATGCCGTGCGAGACCAGACCGCGAATTTTGCGCGGCGCAAGGTTGAGCACAGCGCATACCTTTTTGCCCACAATATCTTCAGGCGCGTAATGCTCCGCCAGGCCGGAAAGTATCTGGCGAGGCTCGCCTTCGCCAAAATCAATTTCCAGCCGCAGGATGCGGTCTGCATTGGGGTGCTTTTCCGCCGTCTTTACCGTGCCAACCCGCAGATCAAGGGCTTTGAACTGCTCAAATTCCACATTGGGTTTGACAATGGATGCCGCCTGTCCATCTGCGGCAACGACGCTAGCGGTTTCGCTGGGCGCTGATTTTTCCTGCGCCTTGCACTGAGCGCTGTCCTGGGCTTTGTCCTGATTTTTCTTTTGCGCCTTTTGTTCCTTGGTCTGGCCCTTGACCTCCTGCGCGCCTTCTTTTTTTACTTCAATGCGCGGAAACAGGTTGGAGCCTTCGGCCACCTGCGTGCCGGGTTCAAGACCTTCAAAGTGGGCTATTTCATCTTCAATATTCGGCACGGGCGGCATGGTTTCGTGCACCTGCTGGCCAAGCTGGGTCAGCATCTTGCCCGAGGCAACAGGCATCACGGGCCAGAGGCACAGCGCGGTTTTGCGCATGGCGGCAAGCATGACGTACATGACGGTTGCGAGGCGCTCCATGTTGCCCTGCTTGTACAGCGTCCAGGGTGCCTGGGTGTCGACGTACTTGTTCAGGGCGCGTACCAGCTCCCACAGTGATTCCAGCCCCTGGGCAAACTGTACGTTGCCAAAAAGCTGCACAAAATTGCGCATGGAGTTGGCGCACAGCTCGGCAATGGCCTTGTCGTCGTCCTGCAGCGGCTTGGGCATGGGCACGCGGCTGCCAAAATACTTTGCTGTCATGGAAAGCACGCGGCTAAACAGGTTGCCAAGGTCATTGGCAAGGTCGGCATTGATGCGACCCACAAGGGCCTCTTCGCTAAAGCTCGCGTCAGAGCCAAAGTGCATCTCGCGCAGCAAAAAATAGCGGAAGGCGTCCGGCCCAAAGCGCTGGGCCATGTCACTGGGCTCAACAACATTGCCCAATGATTTTGACATCTTGGTGTCGCGCACAAGCCAGTAGCCATGCACGTTCAGGTGCTCGTACAGGGGAAGCCCCGCTGATTTGAGCATGGTGGACCAAAAAACGGCGTGGGGTTTGAGGATGTCCTTGGCCACGAGGTGCTCGCCCGGCCAGAATTTTTTAAAGTCGCCTCCGTCAGGCCAGTTCAGCGCGCTTATATAGTTGAGCAGCGCGTCAAACCACACATAGCACACGTAATCCTTGTCAAAGGGCAGTTCGATGCCCCAGGTCAGACGCGACTTGGGCCGCGAGATGCACAGATCCTCCAGCGCGCCCGATTCGAGCATGGCCAGCACTTCGCTGCGGTAGCGCTCGGGCCGGATAAACGACGGGTTGGCCTCGATATGCTCCTTGAGCCAGGGCAGGTACTTGGACATGCGAAAAAAGTAGTTTTTTTCGCTGATAAATTCCGGCTTGGTCAGGTGCTGGGGGCAAAGGCCGTTTTCCAGCTCTTTTTCGGTGTAAAAGCGCTCGCAGCCGTAGCAGTAATGCCCGCCAAACTCGCCAAAGTAGATGTCGCCAGCGTCATAGACCTTTTGCAAAAAGCTTTGCACGGCCTTGATGTGCTGCGGGTCGGTGGTGCGCACAAAGCGGTCGTTGTCCACATCAAGCTGGGGCCACAGGGCGCGGAACCGGGCGCTGATGGCGTCCACAAATTCCTTGGGGGTCTTGCCTTCTTTTTCCGCAGCCTGAACGATCTTGTCGCCGTGTTCGTCCGTGCCGGTGAGAAACATGGTTTCTTCACCTATCAGCTTGTGATAGCGGGCCATGGTGTCGGCAACCACTGTGGTGTAGGCATGCCCCAGATGGGGCTTGGCATTAACGTAGTAAATGGGCGTTGTGATAAAGAAGCTGTTCACTCAAGGCTCCGTAAGCTTTTTGACTATTCGTTGTCAGGGCGCTGCGACGGCTTGCGGCGGCGTTTACGACGGCTTTTGCCCGGCTCGGCCTGCGCCTCCCCCCTCTCGCCCGCATCGGCCGACGCGGGGGCCTCTGCCTGGGCCTCGTGCTCGTCCTGACGGAATTCATCCATAAAATCAAGAGAATCAAGGGTGTCCGGCGTAGCGGAAACCACCAGCAGGCTGTCGTTGACCGGCCCTTTGGGCGGCTGTTTTTGCTGCACGCTCTGAGGCGCTTCAGGCCGGTGCGGCGAGAGCGCCTGCCATTCGTCGAGGCTCAGTTCGAGTTCCTCGTTGTTTTCGGTCAGCACAGAAAGGGAATTGCGAAACATGTTGGCCCGCAAAACCTTTATGGGGCCCTTGTCCGTCTGGTATTTTTTGCCCAGACGCGGGCACATGCGGTGAAAATGGTCGTAGTTGTCCTGCTCGTACGAGAGGCAGCAAAGCAGACGGCCGCAGATGCCCGATATCTTGGCGGGGTTCAAAAAGAGGTTCTGCTCTTTGGCCATGCGGATGGTAACGGGCGCAAACTTGCGCAGGTACCGCCTGCAGCAGCAGACCATGCCGCAGTTGCCCACAGCGCCCACCATCTGCGTTTCGTGGCGCACGCCGATCTGGCGCAGTTCGATGCGCGCGCGGTATTCGCGCACGAGGTCTTTGACCAGATCGCGAAAATCAATGCGCGAGGGGGCGGTAAAATAAAAGATGAGCTTGCTGCGGTCAAAAAAGACTTCCACGTCCACAAGCTTCATATCAAGGTCGCGGTCGCGGATGCACTGGCGGCAAAACTCCTGCGCATCGCGCGCCAGCTGTTCGTTGGCTTCACCCCGGTGGATGTCCTCGGAGCTTGCGTGGCGCAGAATGGCGGGCAGATCCTGCCCCATCTGTCCGGGCAGTTCTTCTGCCGGGCCAGAAACTATCTCGGCCAGGGTCTGGCCCGGTTCGGCCTCAATAAGAACATGATCTCCCCGTTTGAAACCGGGAAGGCCGGAATAATAGCTTGTCTGTCCAAGCGTTCTGAAACGAAGGCCATATATGGGCATAAGTTGTCGCTTCGCCAAAGGTCGTAGAAAATGAGTTCTGAAAAGGTTCTTTTCCGTCATTACAGCCGTGCTGTCAACTGGGCTGCGGGCCCGGCCACGGCTGAGCATCGGAGTTCGTTCGTCCGCAGCTTGCCAAGCAGGGTTGCCTGATTTACATTTTCCAGCATACGGGAGTAATTGCCATGATACAACGTCAAACGGCCATTAATCTGTTGGCCGAGCATAATACGCCGCCTTCGCTGATGCAGCATGCCCTGGCCTCCGAGGCCATATTGAGCGCCCTTGCCAACCGCTTTGGCGAGAATGTGGAAGTGTGGGGCCTCACAGGCCTGCTGCACGACCTCGACTACCCCGCTACGGCGGAAACCCCTTCCCGGCACGGCCTCGATACGGCCGAGATGCTGGCTGGCCAGCTGCCGGACGAGGCCCTTGCAGCCATACGCGCCCATAATGCGGAAATGAACGGCGCAAATGGCCCGGCCACCCGCTTTGATTACGCCCTGCGCTGCGGCGAAACTGTCACCGGGCTTATCTCTGCCGCCGCGCTCATGCGCCCCACCGGCATGGAAGGCATGGAAGTAAAAAGCATAAAGAAAAAGATGAAGGACAAGGCCTTTGCCGCCAGCGTATGCCGCGACAATATTCGCCAGTGCGCCGAGGCCGGGCTTGAACTTGACGACTTTTTGGCCCTGGCTATCGAGGCCATGCGCAGCCATTCCGCCGAACTCGGTTTAAACAAATAACCAGAGGTTCGCCATGCAAGATTGTTCGCTGCAAACGGAAATCCGCACGCTTGGCCCCTGCAAGCTTGATTCTGTACTGCCCTACCGTACCTGGGCGGACAACAAGACCGTGCAGATTGTAGTTGATGAAGAACTGTCCGACGAAGTTGGCGCACCCGTCAGTGTATGCCTTGAGGCGGCGGGCCCGCGCAAAAAGCTTTATTTCGACACCACGCGCGCCAAGTGCGCCATCGTGACCTGCGGCGGCCTGTGCCCCGGCATCAACGACGTCATACGCGCCATAGTGATGGAGGCCTTTCATGCCTACAATGTGCCTTCCATTCTGGGCATCCCCTACGGGCTTGAGGGGTTTATTCCCAAATACGGGCATGTCCCCTTTGAACTGACGCCCTCAAGCGTGGCCGATATTCACCGTTTTGGCGGCACCATGCTTGGCTCGTCGCGCGGGCCTCAGTCTGCCGAAGAAATTGTCGACACCCTTGAGCGCAGCAACGTCAACGCGCTTTTTGTCATTGGCGGCGACGGCACCATGAAGGCGGCCCTGACCATCAGCGGCGAGGTGCAGGCGCGCGGGCTCAAGATTGCCATTATCGGCATACCCAAAACCATTGATAACGACATCAACTTTATCCCCCAGTCTTTTGGTTTTGAAACAGCCGCATTCAAGGCTACGGAAGCCATAGAATGCGCCCATACAGAGGCCTGCGGCGTGCCCAACGGCATCGGTCTGGTCAAGCTGATGGGGCGCGAGTCGGGCTTTATTGCCGCGCGGGCCGCGCTGGCCCTTAAAGAAGTAAACTTTGTGCTTATCCCGGAGGCCCCCTTTGCCCTGGAGGGCGAGGGCGGCCTGCTGCCAGCGCTGGAGGACAGGCTGCGCTCGCGCGGTCATGCCGTCATTGTCGCCGCCGAGGGCGCAGGCCAGCACCTTATGGAAAGCCATGCGGACAAAGACGCGTCCGGCAACCCGGTGCTCGGCGACGTATCCGACCTGCTGCGCAAAAACATCAGCTCGTACCTTGGCAAGCGGGGTATTGATCACTCCATAAAGTACATTGACCCGAGTTACATCATCCGCTCCATCCCGGCCAACGCCAACGACAAGGTCTACTGCGGATTTTTGGGCCAGTACGCCGTGCACGCCGCCATGGCCGGCCGCACCGACATGGTTGTGGGCAAAATTCAGGATCGCTACGTACACCTGCCGCTGGAGCTTGTGACCCGCAAGCGCCGCAAGCTCAACATCTATTCCGACCTGTGGCGGGCCGTGCTTGAGTCTACCGGTCAGGGGATGCTGCAGGGCATGCTGCCCCCGGAATAACCGGCACATGAAGCACCTCAGACAGGTAAAGGCCTCTGCCGGGTCAGGCAAGACCTACGAACTGACGCGCTGTTTTTTGCAAAGGCTCGTGCAGAGCGGCCCGCCCCTCAGCGCGGCGGCATCCTCGGCCTGCGTGCTTTCGCCGGGGGGCGGCTGCGGCTGGGGCGATATACTGGCCATCACGTTTACCAATGCGGCAGCGGCAGAAATGCGCGACCGCGTTATACGCCAGCTCAAAAGCACGGCTCTGGGACATCCCATGGGCGGGCTGCCGCTTTCGCCAGATCAGGCCGCCCGCTGGGTGGATGTGATCATGCGCGACATGGGCGCTCTGAACATCCGCACCATCGACAGCCTGCTGCACCTCATTGTGCGGGCCGCAGCCCTTGAGCTTGATCTGCACCCCGACTTTCAGCCGGTCTTTGCCACCGACGAAGTACTGACCCCCTACCTTGACGTGCTGCTTGAACGCGCATGGCAGGGCGACGAAACCATGCGTTCGCTGCTGCGCGCGGTGTACCGGGCCATGGCCTGGCGCGAGAACAGCACGGGCTTTCTTGCGGGCGAAAAGCTGCTCAACCAGCTGCGCGGCCTGCTGGACGACGTGCTGCTTGGACGCTTTGACGATGTTTCACCCCCCGACGCCCTGCGCAAAAGGCTTGATGAGGTGGAGGGCCGGGCCGTCAGCCATGCCAAGGCCTTCTACGCCCTTGCGGTCGCCAGCGGATTGAATTTTAACAAAAATGGCCTTGCCGCCGTGGAGGCCATTGCCGCCGGTTTGTGCAAGGAATCCAAACTCCTGAGCAAGGACAGCGCGTCCGACCTGTTTTTAAAAAAGCCCGTGGTCAGCGACGAGGTGCAAAAAGCCTACGAGGCTTTTTCGCACGCGGCCTGCTCGCTGGTTGAGACCGCACCGCTGCTGCGTCAGGCGCTGGGGCTTGGCCCGTTACTGCTGCTGGCCCAGACGCTGGTTCAGGCCTTTGTGCACAACCAGCAGCAGGAGGGCAGCCTGCCGGGCCTGTTGATTCCGCATATGGCGCGGCAGGTGCTTGAGAGCGAGCACGGCGTGCCGGAAGCCCTGTGCCGCATGGGGTCGCGGCTGACGCATTTTCTGGTGGATGAGTTTCAGGACACCAGCCGCGAGCAGTGGCAGGCCCTGCGCCCACTGGTGCAAGAAGCCCTCTCGCGCGGCGGCTCGCTCACCTGGGTGGGCGACGTCAAGCAGTCCATCTACGGCTGGCGTGGCGGCGAGCCGGAGCTTTTTGACGGCGTTTTTGACGACGGCGGGCTTACGGCCCTTGCGCCCGACGGCCAGCGCGACAATCTGCCCTACAACTGGCGCAGCCGCCGCGAAATTGTGCTCCACAACAACAGTATTTTTGGCCCGCTGGCCCGGCCCGACACCGCCGCCAGAGTCATGGCCGCCCTTTTGCCCGGCTCTACCCCGCCAGATATCTGCGCGCAGGCAGCGCAAGGCCTGGTGCGGGCCTTTGCGGGCACGGAACAGCAGTGCCCCGACAACGCCCACGAGGGCGGGCTTGTGCATGTGGAGACCATCCTTTCCGTTGACGCCGACGCCCTGGGCGAGGACGTGCTTGACCGCCTGTGCGCCCTGCTGCACGACGATATAGAGCCGTGCCATCCATGGGCCGATGTGCTCGTACTTGTGCGCAGCAACGACAAGGCCACGCTTGTGGCCGACCGGCTCATACGCGAAAATATCCCCGTGATTACAGAAAACAGCCTGCGGCTGGCCGCTCACCCTCTGGTGTTGCAGACCGTGGCCCTGCTGTCTTTTCTTGATAACCCTGAAGACGACATCGCCTTTATGAGCCTTGTGTGCGGCAGCATCTTTTGCCAGCATCCGGAGGCGGCCGCGCTGGACGAGGAAGACATTGCGGGCTGGTGCGCAACGTCGGGGCGCGGCCCGCTGTTTCAGCGGTTCAAAAAGCGCTGGCCCGAAATATGGCAGCGGTTGCTTGCGCCCTTCCACGGCCAGTCCGGCCTGATGACGCCCTACGACATGACGCTTGAGTGGTATGCCAGGCTCGATGTTGAAAGCCGCTTCCCCGAGGCGGAGACTTTTTTGCGGCGCTTTATGGAAGTGCTGTACAGCGCGGAGGAAAAAGGCCTCGCCACCCTGCCCACGTTTCTTGAGCACTGGCGGGCCAAAAGCGGCGAAGAAAAAGTGCCCATGCCGGAAACCATGGACGCAGTGCGCGTTATGACCATCCACAAATCCAAGGGGCTTGAGGCCCCCGTGGTCGTTGTGCCCTGGACGGACCTGCGCGCCCGCATGGGGCAGTCCACCGTAATGGTTGAGCGCGAGGGCCTGCGCATGGCTGTGGGCAACAAAAAACACCTTGGCGCGCCCTATCATGAAGAAATGGCCCGTCAGTGCCGCGAAAACGTCCACCTGCTCTATGTGGCCTTTACCCGTGCACGGGATGCGCTCTATGTGCTGCGCACAAGCACCATCGGCGGGCGTGGCTCCACCAGCGACGCCCTTGAGCTGCTGATGGCCGAGGCCGGGTACACGGCTCCCTACACTGTGGGCGATGCCCCGGCGCCGCATGACGCGTCCCCGGCGACTCCCGACCCCGCACTGCGGGCTTTTGCCGCAGCCGCTCAGCCCGTGTCGCAGGGGCAGACTGGCACGGCGCAAGAGGCAGTTACTGCGGCTGCTGCCATTGCCGACGAAGCTGCGGGCTTTTTTGACCCGGCCTGGCGGCCCATGCAGTGGCTGCCGCGCCTCAAGATTTTTCGTAATCCTCTGGCTGGGTTCAGCTTCAGGGCTGACGACCGGGGCAGCTTTTTGCACCTGTGTCTTGAGCACCTGCACATTACGGGCGACCCGCAGGCTGACGCCCTTGCGGCGCTTAATTTCGGTCTGGGGCATTTTTCGCTGCCTGTGCCGGATGACGCCGCCCTGCGCGACAATGCTGCTGCGGCCCTGCAATGGTTTGCCTCGCAGCCGCAGGCCGCGCGCTGGCTGCATACCGGCTGGCCCGAGCATTCGCTTATGGATGCCGAGGGGCAGCTGCTGCGGGTGGATTTGCTGGTGCACGAACCGTGGGGTCCGCTGGTGCTCGATTACAAAAGCGGCCAGCCCGAGGCCGGGCATGTGGAACAGCTGCAAAACTACCTTTCCTGCCTTGAGGCGGGAGGCTGCTGCACGCAGGGCAGCGCGCGCGGTCTGCTGGTATACCTTGATTTACGGCGGTTTCAGCTGGTGGACGCGCAGAAAGTCTCGGCCCTGGCCGAGCGCTGCAGCGACCTTTTGCCCGCCATGGAGACTCTGGCATGAGCGCATCGCCCTTTCTTGTTTTTCCATGGCAGCGCCCCTTTCTGCCTGATCTCAAGGACTTTCTGTCCAGCGCGAGCAACGGGCAGCCCGGCACGGTCCTGCTCATTGTGCCGCACAACCGCCCCTGGCGGTATCTTGCCCGGCTGTATGCCGAAGAAGGTTTTAAGGGGCTGCTGCCAAGGGTGATGACCCTTGCGGATGTTGTTTCGGCCTGGCGCTCGCAAACCAGCGCAACACCCCTGCACACGGCCAATGTGCTCGACAGGGTCGCCCTGCTGCACGAGTGCGTGGTTGAGCTTGCGCAGCAGGATCAAGGCCTTGCCGCACGCTTTGCCAGCATGAAGATGGAGCATTTTTTACCCTGGGGCCTGCGACTTGCCAACCTGCTGGAAGAAATGCTGGGCCAACGAGTGGCGGCTGTGGACCTTACCCATGTGGAGCAGGAGGTGTCCGGCCCTGCCGCCGCCCTGCTGGGTGCGTTGGGGCGCATTGGCCGGGCTTACGTGGCTGCCCTGCAGGCCCGTCAGTGGACAACGCCGGGGTTTGACGCCTTTACCGTGACGGAAGACGGCGTGGAACTTCCCCGGTTTTTTGCGCCGGAGCAGAACCGCCCGGTGATCATGGCGGGTTTTTCGCTGCTCACCAGCAGTGAGGAGGCCTTGCTGCACAGGCTCTGGCAGGCGGGTGGGCAGGTGTGCCTGCACGCAGACCCGGCGCTGGCGCTGGGCACAGCTCCGCACTGGTCGTGCGAAGCGCAGGCCGCATGGCTGCGCCGCTGGAAGGCCACGGCGCGGCTGGCCGTGGAACACTCTGCGGATGAAGCCGCGCGCAAACCCCGGATATCCTTTTTTGCGGGCTATGACTGCCATTCTCAACTTAAAGCTTTGCATGAAGAATTGACGATCAATGGCGGAACAACCGCTCAGGATTACAGACAAAAAAACTTGTCTACAGCGGTAGTTCTGACAGACAGCGCCCTGCTGATGCCCGTGCTGCACCACCTGCCCGACAAGGACGTCAACGTGTCCATGGGCTATCCACTGGAGCGCTCGCCCCTCAACCGGCTGCTTGAAGCGCTGTTGCAGCTGCAGGAAAGCAGAACGGAAGACGGGCGATACTACTGGCGCAACCTGCTGCAGTGCCTGCGCCACCCCTACCTGAACCTGCTGCGGGCCGACGACGGCAGCGGGACGCCCATGTATCTGCGGGAACTCCTGCGCCGTATGGAAAACACGATCCGTAGCGGCTCGCGTTTTGTGGATATGGACGACCTTGCCCAGCAGTGCGCCCCCGGCACGCATCCAGCGCTCGGGCAGCTGTTTGCGGCCGTGGTCGACGTGCTCATCCACCAGCCGGGCGAGGCCGAAACTACCGAGTCCATGGCCCGATGCCTGCAGAATATCTGCGACTTTTTGCTGCGCAACGGCGGCGACATGTGGCGGCATTTTCCGCTTGATGCCGAGGCCATGTACCGGCTCGCCCGGCACGCGGCCCCGGTGCTGCGGCAAAACTGTCTGGCGCAGACGCCCTTTCCGCCCAGCGTGCTGCACGGCATTGTGCGCGAGGTGTTGCAGCAGGAGCGCGTGCCCTTTGAGGCCGAACCGCTCACAGGCCTGCAGGTGCTCGGCATGCTTGAGACGCGGCTGCTGCATTTTGACCGGGTGCTCATTGTCGACGCCACGGACGACAAACTGCCCGGCAATCCCGCCCAGGATCCCCTGCTGCCCGATTCGCTGCGGCAGGTGCTGGGTCTGCCCGATGCCCGCAGCCGCGAGCGGGCCACAGCCCACACGCTTTACCGGCTTTGCGCCGGTGCGCGCGAGGTGCGCTTTTTCTGGCAGGAGGGCATCAGCCGCTCCGCCCTGTTTGACGGCAAAAAAAGCCGCAGCCGTTTTGTGGAGCAACTGCTGTGGGAGGAAGAACAGCGCCGGGGGCATCTGCTTGCGCCGGGGCAGGAGCCGTTGGGCATTGCCCGCTGCGTCGTGCGCAGCACTCCCGCCGCGCCCAAAAGCCTGCCCCGCACGGCGGCCTTGCACAACGCCATGCTCGAGCTGCTGCAAAAGCCTCTCTCGGCAACGCGTCTGGACGTTTACCAGCAGTGCCCCCTACGCTTTGCCTGGCAGTACCTGTGCAGGCTGCAACCGCCGCAGGAGGTCAACGAGGGCGACGACCCTGCGGCTGTGGGCACATGCATTCATGAAACGCTGCGGGCGCTTTACGAGCCATACCTCAATAAGGAGGTGCGCCGGGGCGACATAAGCCGCGAGACGCTGCTGGCGCGTTTTCACGAGTCGCTCGAAAAGGCCGACCTGCGCCGCATTTTGCCGCCGGATAGCTGCCTCATGCTTGAAGAAGCCGCGCCGGTACGCCTGCAGCGCTTTCTTGAAAACCAGCCGGACAGCACCTTTGTGGCGGCTTTGGAAGAAGAACTCAACGTCACGCTGGCGCTGGCTGGCGGCGAGTATTCCTTTACAGGCATCATGGACCGCATTGACCGGCGCGACGGTTTTGCGCACATCCTCGACTACAAGACGGGCAGCCTCAAAAAGCATGATGGCAGTTTGTGGGGCGACATACTGTTTTTCCGGCGGGTGGAGGGCCTGTTTGCGGCCCTGCGCACGGGGCAAGCGCCTGACAGCCAGACGCTTGAAGACATGGAGACCCTGTTTGACGAGCTGCGCCCCCGGCTGCCAAGCCTCCAGCTGCCCTGCTATGTCTGCATGGCCGCCGACGGCAGGTTTGGCCCCGTAGGCGACGCCGCCCTGGTGGAACTGCGCGACGCGGGCCGCGAATACCCGCTGTTTGGCGGTCTGGTTGACGAAGACCTTGCGGATGCCGTCGCCTACTGCCATGCTGCGCTTTCCCTTGTACTGCGGCACATGCAGCTCGCGCCGGCCTTTACCGCCCGGCCAGACCGCCATTGCGACTGGTGCCCGTATGCCTCGCTTTGCGCTGGGTAACATGCCGCAATAAATATAATAAAGATGACTGTTGCGTCTTGTGACATTACCAGATATGCTTCCTGCCAAACATGGGTGTACCCTTTAAATCTCAAGGTTCAACCGGTGCGCCTTTTTACGGACAGGACGGAGGTCTTGCAATGTCTTTTCCCGCACTCAAAATAGGTAATCTCACGGCTAAAGTTCCTGTGGTACAGGGCGGCATGGGCGTGGGGATTTCACTTTCCGGGCTGGCGTCGGCTGTTGCCAATCAGGGCGGCATCGGCGTTATCGCCGGGGCCATGATCGGCATGAGGGAGCCGGATGTGGCTACTGATCCTATTACCGCCAATCTGCGCGCCCTGCGCAATGAAATACTCAAAGCCCGCGAGCTCAGCAGCGGCATCATCGGCGTCAACCTTATGGTGGCGCTGACCACCTTCAGCCAGATGGTGCGTACAGCTATTGAAAACAAGGCTGACATCATCTTTTCCGGCGCGGGCCTTCCTCTCGACATGCCGCATCATCTGCTGCAGCTGTGCGAAGACAAGAAGGAAGAATTTAAAACCAAGCTGGTTCCCATTGTCTCTTCGGCCAGAGCGGCCACGGTAATTGCAAAAAAATGGGCTTCGCGTTTTGGTTACACGCCTGACGCCTTTGTGGTCGAGGGTCCCAAGGCTGGCGGCCACCTTGGCTTTAAGCCCGAAGAACTGCAGGACCCCAACCACGCGCTGGAGATTCTGGTTCCTCAGGTGGTTGATGCAGCCAAAGCCATGGAAGACAAGTGCGGCCGCGCCGTGCCTGTTATTGCCGCTGGCGGCGTCTACACCGGCGCCGACATCATGAAGTTTCTCGACCTTGGCGCTTCGGGCGTGCAGATGGGCACCCGTTTTGTGGCCACCCACGAGTGCGACGCCGACGACCGCTTCAAGCAGAGTTACCTTACGGCGCGTGATGAGGACATCACCATTATCAAAAGCCCGGTGGGCATGCCGGGCCGCGCTCTTGAAAACGAATTTATCACGGCCTCACGCGAAGGGAAGAAAAAACCCTTCAAGTGCGTGTTCCACTGCGTGCATACCTGCGAGCAGGAAAAAACGCCCTACTGCATCGCCCAGGCGCTTATCAACGCCATGAGGGGCAACCTTGAACGCGGCTTTGCGTTTTGCGGCGCCAACGTGGCCCGCGTAAACAAGATCATCTCTGTGCATGAACTGATGGACAGCCTGCAAAAAGAGTTTGACGAGGCCATGAACAACCTGAGCAAAAGCGTGCAGCAGATGCAGAACAGGCTGAACCTTAATTCAAAGTAATCGCCCTCCTCACTGTATGCAAAGCCGGGTCTGGAAATTCCAGATCCGGCTTTTTTTGTCTGCTGTACCAAAGCGCTATACGTGCTTGGGGTATTCTGTTTTTGACGACGCTCAGGCAAGCGAGGCAGGCGGGCCGGTCGCGCTTGCTGCTTGTAACGCGGTATCAGCTGGAAGGATGGCGGCCTTGCATCCGCGCCCGCAATCCGGGCAACGGCGCATCAGCTCTATGAGGTTTGCGGCAATATCAATGGAAGCACGGCCCGCATACCTTGCGGCTAGCGTTGCGCATTCCTGCGCGTCAATCGGCGAGGAGTGTTTAAAGCCTCGGCGCTCCATCTCTTCTACCAGCAGGGCATGGCGGGCAAAGACCATCTGCGGGTCAACCAGCCTGCCGCTGATAAAACCATCAATACTCTTGCCGCGCCGCAAGCTGCCCAACAGCATATGCAGTTCCACATGCTCGCCAAGCAGATGTTTGCGGCACATGCCCGCAGGGGGCGTCATCCACATACGCATATATCCTCCTGTGTTGGCAATTCTGCGCGCATGCCGCTGCTTTTTGCAAGGGGCGGTCTTGGGGCCTTGTCATCGTCGCAATGCGCCCAACCGTTCAATACTGCCCTTTTGCAGTACGAAACCACATCACAAAAATAGGCCCGAATCCGAAGATCCGGGCCTATTGTCTCAGCGTTTCAGCGACTAATTAAAAACTAGTCGTTAACCTGGCGGGAGTATTCGAGAGCTTTGGCCTGTTCGTCAAAGTTCTCAAAGCCCGAGTGATGCAGCGCATCCTCAACAGTTTCATCCCAATTCCATGTGGCGTAGATCACAGGCTTGTGGAAGGTGGAACGGAAGCTCTGCAGCTCGGAGCGGTAGAAGGCCTCCTTGGGCGTGTCGAGGTGCTCGCGGAACTGCTCGTGCCGACGCTGCAGCTCGCCTTCGTACCATTCCTGAATATCCTGCGGTTCCTTGTACTTTTTGAGGATATGACCGTAACCGGTCTTTTCCATCAGGTCGGCAAGGCGCTTGTGGTGCTGGGCGGCCAGCCACTTGCCGAGGTCGGCGGCAGTGAGGTTTTCCGCTTCCACGTTGGCGATGTCAAACACCGTGCGGTAGTACGTATCCGGCACGACCGAGGCAGAGGTAATGCCGGCAATGGCCACCAGACCGCGCAGGATGATGCTGTTGGAGACGCCCTGACCGCAAAAGCCCACCTTTTTGGCGTACTTCTGGCCAGTGAAGATGCTGACAAGAATGGCCCAGATAACCGCCGGATCTTCCTCGTCATAGATGTGGGACAGACGCGCGTTGTCGCGGTCAGTGGCCAGAACCATCTGGGTCATGTCGTTGGAACCGATGGAGAACCCGTCGAATTCCGAAATGAACTGCTTGGCCAGAATGGCGTTGGAAGGCAGCTCGGACATGAGGATGATCTTCAGGCCGTCCTGGCCGCTCTTGAGCTTGTGCACCTGTTCAAGGTAGCTGCGCATGGAGCGGGCTTCTTCCAGCGTGCGCACAAAGGGCAGCATCATGCGCAGGTTGGAGCCGCCGTACACGCCACGGGCGAGCTTGAACGCCTCAATTTCCCAGTCGTGAATATTGCGCGAAACACCGCGGTAGCCGAGCATCGGGTTGTCTTCGGTATGTTCGAAGAGGCTGCCGCCCAGCAGGTTACGGTATTCGTTGCTCTTGAAGTCGGTGGTACGGTACGTGATGGGCTTGCCGTAAAAGGCCATGGCAAACAGGGCCAGGTTCTGGGCCAGGGTCTGAACGTAGTGCTCCTTGCCGGTACGGAACCCACGGGACTTGATGATGCCGCGGATTTTGTCCGTCAGGTTGCGCAGGTCGTCCATTTCCTTTTTCAGGCCGGAACGGAGGCTCACTTCTTCACGCAGACGGTTGATATTTTCAAGCAGCTTGGTGACGGCGGGCAGTTCGCGGATGCGAAGTACCTGTTCGTCAACGCAGGCTTCTATTTCGGCAGTGCGCTTGGCTGATTCGGGGTCAGCCGGGTTCAGCAGGGCCAGAGCGTCGTCATAGCCCATGATGATGCGTACGTGGTCGGCCAGATCGTTGGAGGTCTTGAGCACTTCAATACGGCGGGAGGCCATTTCGAGGTGCTGGTCAACCTTGTGATCAAGCTCGCGCATCTTGCGGTGCTGCATCAGCACTTCTTCCGCATTGAGGCTCTTGTTGGAGTCGGCAAGGGCTTCAATTTCGGCAGCAAGACCGGTCACTTCACCAACGTATTCACGCAGGTTGAAGTTGAACACGATGAGGCCAGCGGCCATTTGCTCGCGCAGCACCTTGGAAAGGCGGTTTTCAAGCTCTTTCAGCTTGCTGCGAACGACATTTTCAAGCTCGCCGTTGTCAAATGCCTCAAGTGCCTGCGGGTGAATGCTGATGTTGCCCAGCATGAATTCCGCGCGCAACAGGCCCACTTCAAACTGCGCAAAGTTGCGCAGACGCGAGAGAAACAGCGCCTGGCCCACGTCGGCCAGCACAAGGCCGACCTTGGTTTTGGTGGCGGGCAGCTTGGAGAGGTCCATTTCGCCGCCCACAAGGTGCAGAGGCAAAAGACCGCGATAAATCTTGCCGCGCGTGCCGTCGACGGTCACCTCAACGCCGTCGAGCGCGCGCAGCACGTCGAGACGCTGAATGCCGATGACAGCAGCGATACCAAGCTCGCGCGAGGTAATGGCCGCGTGACTGGTGTCGCCGCCCACGTCGGCCATGATGGCCGAAGCCACGCGCATGCCGGGTACCATGTCAGGGTCGGTGCGCTCGGCTGCAAGCACGTCGCCCTTGGCGATCTTGTTGAGCTCAAGGGCGGAGCGCAAAAAGCGCACCGTGCCCTGGCCCGCGCCGCGTGAAGCGCCGTTGCCTTCCACCAGCACTTCGGCTTCGGCGGCGGCTTTGGCGTCCACCTCGCGGCGGCGCATGAAGATGGTGTGCGGGTGCAGCTCAAGATCGTCGTTCCAGCGGGTTTCAGGCCGCGCCTGAACGAACCAGAGCTTGTCGTTGGCGTCGATGCAGAACTCGGTGTCCATGATGATGCCGCCGTAAGCCTTGCTTACAGCGCGCACGCCCTGGGCCACACGCTCTGCCTGACTGAGCGAAAGCGCCCAACGCAGGGCCTCCAGCTCGGAGACCTCAACCTCGCGGGTGCCGCCGCGCTCGTCATAAATGATCTTCATGTCCTTGCAGCCCATCTGGCGGATGACAACTTCGCCACCGTCGTCGCGCTGGAAGACATAAAGCTTGTCAGGCGTAACCTTGCCGCCCACCACAGCCTCGCCGAGGCCGTAGCTGGCGTCGATGCTCACCAGCTCGCGGCGGTCAGTGCCGCGGCAGCCGGTAGCCGTATCAGCCGAAAAGGCCGTGCCCGAAATGACCGGGTTGATCATCTGCATCATGCAGACCGAAAGCGAGGTGTGCTCAATGGCCCACTCAAGCTTGGCGCTTTCGGCAATGCTTTCGTCGCCGGTTTCCTCGGCCTTGGCCAGAGCGTCAAGGATGGCCTCGCGCCGGTAGGTCATGGAACGCAGGTTGTAGGCCGAAGAGCAGTCCCAGTGGTAGGCTTCCACAACCTTTTCTTCACCCACCATATTGAGGTAGGTATCCTGAAGCCCGGCAAAAGCCTTTTTGCGAGAGTCTTCACCCGCAGCGGAAGAACGCACGGCCACGGGGGTCATGTCGTCTTCATTTTCGCGGCAGATGGCGCGGTACGCACCGCGCACGGCTTCGGCAACCTCGGTGGGAACGTCAACAGACAAAATGGCCGCCTGCACCATAACCGAGCGCTTGCGCAGCTGGTCGATGCCCTCGGGGGAGGTGGCAAAGCCTTCTACTATATTGTTTATAAAAGTGCGCAGCTTGGTGTGCGACTGCTCACCTTCCGCCAGCGCGGCCTGATGTATCTGCTTGCCGAGCTGACGTACGAACTTCTGCAAGAAGTCCGGATCCTGGTTGATTTCCGGGTCGTTCCAGTCAATGCGCCCGTATTCGCGGTCTACTACACTGCGTACCACGCGTCCGTTGACCTTTGTTTCATCCAGCAGATGATGAAAGGCAATGGACGAGATGGCGCGAAAGTGAGGTGCCTGAATCCCCTGAATCTGGCTGATCAGGGCTGTGTTGTAGTTCTTACCACCAACAAGCAACTCCGCTTCGGGACCAATCTGCACAATTTCGGCGCCATCAAGCACCAATTTTTTTTGAACTACCTCAGTCGCGTTGACCTTGGGTTTGTTCTGCGCAGGTTTGGCGGCGGGACTCTTAGACATGTCTTCCTCCGGTTTGGGAAACAGAAGCTTTACAACCTTGGAAATTGTATATCGCCATGAAGGAACTGTCCACAAATTCCAGCACAGTGGGAGCTAATTAGCTTACCCGTGCTCCGCAGTAAGGACAAAAGGCGATGTTATCCATAGGAATGGGCTGACCGCAGGCCTCGTTGCCGCACACGCGCGGCACAGGCCCAAGCTCCACAATAAGCTCACCTTCTCTGACCGAAACCATTTGCTTGTTTTCCTTAAAATCGGCGGTCTTGAGCACACGCTTCACCATGCCGTCCACAGGGGCCAGCACGGCCTTTTCCTGCTTCATGATCGACACGTTGAAGAGCTCCTCGCCAGCCTTGACCACATCACCAGGGTGTACATACATGACCCAAAGGTCGCCGTTGCTCGGCGCGGCCACATGGAACTTGTTGGCCGGGTCGGCCATGAGCGTGCTTTTGGCGCCATTGCCCGAAGGCTGCCGAACCTGAACCTCGCAGCTCATGAATTCAGAGTCGAGCACGTAGCGGCATATGGAAATTCCCGCATCGTTGGGAGTGGAAATGCTGAGCAGCAGCAGGTGGTGGGGCTTGCCGCTGCTGTCGTTAAAGTACAGATCCTGCCCTACTTTCAACCCCTCAAACCACACATGCAGGGGCAGGTTGTTGGGATCGCCAAACCTGGCCTTGAACTGGATGGTCTTGAGCGCGTCGGCCGGATGGTTGAGGTAAAGCACGAACTCTTCGTCGTTGGGCTTGCGCTTGAGTATGTCGGTGCAGGCCTTTTCCTCGGCGGCCAGGTTGACCTCTGCCAGCGATTCGAGAGGTGAGGCCTCGGTGCGGGCGGCCATGGCGCTTTTCCAGTCGGAGCCAAAGGCGCTCTGATAGACCCAGTCGGCCGGGAAACCGAGCGGCAGTCTGCCAAACTTGCCCTGCAGCAGGTTGCGGAAGGCGTCGTTGCAGTCCTGATAGATGTTCAGGCGTGCGCGGCGCATCTCGTCCGTAAGGTCTTTTTCGGGGGTACGGGTAACCTGTCCCAGCACCTCAAGCAGGTAGCGCACTTCGTCTTCGCCACCCCGCTTCCACGCGCCGGTAACCGCCAGAAATGCCGTGTTCCAGGTGATCTGCGAGCCGGGGGTAACGTCGTGATAGCGCACGATCTGGCGCGTTCCTTCAAGGAACTTGAGCATGTAGGGCAGCAGGTGGATGTAGCCCTGCTTCATCGCTCCTTCCTGTGAGGATGAAGTGGCCCCGCCGGGCATGCCGTGACGCGTCACGTCGTAGTCTATGCCCTGGAAGTACGGCGCGCAGTAGCGGTCGTAATAGGGCATGATCTGCTTGCAGACAAAGTTGGCGTCGCGGATGGCGTTTTTGTCGAGGTTGCACTTGAGGCCCAGCTCGTCTTCGATATAGGCCATGGTGGCAAGCACGTCGCCCTGCCCGTACGAACGCACGGCAGAACCCAGACCCACGTCGATGATGTGCGCTCCGGCCTTGGCCGCAGCGCCGCATGAGGGCACAAACAGACCGTCGGTATAATGCCTGTGGTAGTGCAGCACCAGTTCGGGCCAGGCTTTGCGCAGGGCCGTGACCAGCTCGTTCATGAAGCGCGGCGGGCAAACGCCGGCCATGTCCTTGAGGCCGAGGATGATGTTGCGCGAGGCTTCCTTGTTGTTGGTGCCCATGATGTCGGCCACCATGTGCAGCATGGCCTCGGTAACGCCAAGGTAGTGCTTTACGTCGAAGCCCTTGGCCCACGACATGGAGATGGCGGGCTCAAAGAGTACATCCTTGCGGTTCATGACCACTTCGGCAATGGGGCGCATGTTTTCCACATGGTTCAAAAAGTCGAAACAACGCACGACCTGATAGTGGTCGCAGATCATCTCGCCAGTCTTGAGCATAAGGTTGCGCGGCTGCGGCGTGTACCCGAGCACGTTGGTGGAGCGCACCAGCAGCTGCTTGAGGGTTTTGGGCGCAAAGCGGTTCCATTCCTTGGCTTCGGTAAAGGGGTAGGTCATATTGGCCAGCATGGCCACGTGAAAGTGCGCCCCGCCGCCGTTTTCAAGCGAGAAAAAGCCCGCATTGTCAAGGTAGGGGCCAATGAGCCTGTCTTCGGCCAGGCGCAGCCTGTTGCCGGAGTTTGACTGCGTGAAGTCGCGGGTGGTTGTGTCGGTAAAGTGCACAAAACCAGAATCGCGAATATAGTCGAGCGTGGCCTTGCGGTCGCCCTGCGGATACGGCGAGGGCTGACGGCGCACAGCCGTGGTTATGGCCGGCAGTACCGGCTCAAAGGGGCCAAGACAGGGGGTGCTGCTTGAGCGGTATTCACCCAGCTGCACATAGGGGTTGAAGCCCTTGGCCGAAATCTCGGCCACCAGCTTGGCAAGGCGCTCGCCCTCGGGCGCAAGATCGGTATAGACCATGAGCTCGGGATGCGCGGCGATAAAGTTGGTGTTGATGTTGCCCTGCCTGAACAGGGGGTGCTTGATCACCTGACGGAAGAAAGGAATGGTGGTCTTGATGCCGCCGATCACATATTCGCTCAGGGCGCGGTCCGTGATGCCAAGCACTTTTTCCCAGTCGGTTGCGTACGATATGAGCAGCGCGCCCGCCGAGTCGTAGTTGGCGGGGAATTCGTACCCTGCGCTGATGTTTGAGTCGAGACGCACGCCGGGGCCGCCAGGCGACACGTAGCGCGAGATAAGACCGGAATTGGGAGCAAAGTTGTCCTGCGGATTTTCGCAGTTGATGCGCACCTGCATGGCCCAGTACGAGGGACGCTGGCTTTCTTCGCGGTAGCGCAGCTCAGCGCCAAAGGCCACGGCAATCTGCTCTTCCACAAGGTCAATGCCGTAACGACATTCGGTAATGCCGTGCTCGACCTGCAGACGGGTGTTTACTTCAATAAGATAAGGCGTGCCGTCAGGCGTAACCAAAAATTCTACCGTGGCGAGCGAATGGTAGCCCACGGCGCGCACCAGGCGGCGGGAATAATCCTTGAGCCGCTCGCGCAGGTTTTTGGTCATGCCCTGCCAGGGCGAAGGCGTGACTTCGATGAGCTTCTGGTGATTGCGCTGCACGGTGCAATCGCGTTCGTCAAAGGCAAACACGTTGCCGTACATGTCGGCAATAACCTGAATCTCGATGTGGCGCACATCGGCAAGAAACTTTTCAACAAACAGGCGCGGGTTGCCAAACGATGCCTGGGCCATGGTAGAAGCCTTGAAAAAGGCGTCTTCGAGGTCGGCCTCGTTATGGATGGCAAAAATACCGCGTCCGCCCCCGCCGCCCTCAGCCTTGAGCATGATAGGCAGCCCGATTTCGTTGATAAGCTTGCGGGCGGTAGGAATATCCACGGCTCCTTCAGAGCCGGGCACAACAGGGATGCCCAATTTGCGGGCCACTTCGCGAGCCTGAACCTTGTTGCCCAACAGGTTCATGGCCTCGGCGGTCGCGCCGATAAAGGTAATACCCGCCTCTTTGCAGCGTTGCGGAAAGCGCGTGTCCTCGGAAGCAAAACCCCAGCCAGGGTGAATGCCGACAACGCCACGTTGTTTGGCCTTGTCAATAATGCGGTCAAGATCCAGATACGCGCGGGGGTCTGTCCCGAGCAGCATCAGTTCCTGCGCCGTTGAGGCCGCAGGGGCCGTTTTGTCCACATCAGTCGCAGTCATTGCCGCTACCGCGTCAAAACGTTCGCGGATAGAGCGACAAATACGACGGGCCGGTATACCGCGGTTTGCAACCAGTATAACCTTGCCCTTCAAAAAATCCTGTACTTCCGAGAATGTCTTGTTGGCCATGCCTTTCAGCCCTTTTCTACCGGTGTATTTCTGCCCATGCACCGGCGTTAGACGGCGAAAACACGCTGACGTGCTTCGCATTGGGCGGCGATGCCCCCATGCCTGACCTGCAGAACTGACCGCAATCGCACATCATTTCCGCGCAGGGTTTAGCCGGAGACTACCGCAAAAGAATTCCTCAAGCCGTCCGTTGATGTTAAGACACAGGCCGCCTGACGTTCCTAAACCCGCCAGCCAGCCGCGCACGATGCGTTCATCGTCACGCAGCTCCACGTTCTCGCCGCGCCAGAGCAAGAGAGACTCCGCGCGTGATCTCCACCCCTCAGGAAAAGAGTGGCAACCAATATATGCCGAAAATATGCGTTTTACAAGGGTTTGCCATAGCTCTTCCGCCGTAGAATGGCCAAAATTGGTCGATTCGTGCAGATTTTTGAGGCATGTTGCTTCGAGGGCCGCGTCCGCGCGCATCTGCTCTGCTGGCGGAGCCCAGCAAACATTGATGCCTATGCCCGCCAGCAGCACGCCGCCCCGCTCTTCGAGCAAAATGCCTGCCACTTTTCGGGGTTTGTTGTCGTTGCCGCACACAACAAGGTCGTTGGGCCATTTGAGCTTGATGCGCCAGCCGTCCACGGCCAGTGCCTCGGCCAGCAGCGCGCCCACAGCAGGAGCCGCCGCCGAGCCGTCAAAGGGGGCGGTCAGGGGCAGCCGCAAGGCCGCGTACAGGTTGCCCGCAGGCGAATGCCACTGCCGTCTGAGCTGCCCGCGCCCTGCTGTCTGGCTGCAGACCTGCACGCTGTCCCAGGGTTCAAGCCAGCCGCGAGCCGCAAGGTTGACTGCAGTGTCAAGACACGAGCCAACCTGACCGAAGCGCCAGATGCGCGGTGTAAAATTTTTGTCCGCATCCTCGGCGGCGCTTCCCTCATGCCGGTGGCTATGGTATACTATGGACATGGAACTTTACCTCGTCGGCGGCGCAGTCCGCGACCTCTTGCTTGGGCGCGGGCCCACGGAACTGGACTATGCCTTTGCCGGGAGCATGGATGCTTTTATGGCCGCGCATGCAGACGCCATGTGCGTGGGAAAAAGCGTCAATGTCTGCCTGTGGCACGGGCGCGAATGCATGCCCCTGCGCGGCGGAACCCTTGCATCAGACCTTGCGGCCAGAGATCTCACCATAAATGCCGTGGCCCTCGACAGCTCAGGGCGGCTGCACATGCATCCCGCCGCGGTGGAAGACCTGCGCAACAGCATGCTGCGCCCGGCATCACCCAGCGCCTTTGCCGACGACCCTACCCGTATTTTCAGGCTGGCGCGGTTTGCCGCGCGCTGGCCCGACTGGCGCATAGCCCGCGAGGCTTTTACCCAGATGCGTGCCGTCAGCAGACAGCAGCTTGCGTCCATACCGCCCGAGAGAGTCGCGCGAGAAATGCTCAAAGCCCTGGCCGCTCCCCGTCCGGCGCGTTTTTTTCGCGTGCTGGCGCAGGGGGGCTGTCTTGAGCCCTGGTTTGAAGAGCACGAGCGCGCCCGGCACATTCCCGCCGGGCCCCCGCAGTGGCATGCCAACAGCGTGCTTGGGCACAGCCTGAGGTTGATGGACGAGCTTGCAGGCGATGTCCTGGCGGTGTGGATGGCCCTGTGTCATGACCTTGGAAAAATCGGCACAGACCCGGCCCTGCTGCCGCACCACTACGGGCATGAGGCACGGGGTGTGCCCTTTGTGCAGGCGCTGGCAAAACGTCTGCGTTTGCCCGCTGTCTACGCCAAAGCCGGAACCCTGGCTGCGGAAGAACACATGAAGGCGGGCATGTTCAGCGCGTTGCGGGCGGGCACACGTCGCGATCTGCTCTGGCGGGTAAATCAGCTGGGGCTTACGCAGCCCTTTTGGAAGCTTGCGGATGCTGACAGCAGTTCCGCCGTCAGCGCCCTAGCCTATCCCAGCCTTGAGGCCATTACAAACATACGCCTTCCGGAAGAATGGCGCAACCGGGGCGAAGATTCGGCCCGCAAGCTGCGTGAGCTGCAGTGCGCGGCTCTGGCAACGCTACGCAAAAAACAGGCCGTCTGACCCCAATGCCCTCCGCAATCTGCCGGCATTTTTGCGGCGTCACGCCAATGCTGCCGCCGCAGCCTGCATAAATACGGCGCTTGCCGCATCCATCCGTTCGCCGTGATCAAGCCCGCACAAATGGGCCATGCCGTGCGCCAGCAAACGCAGGGCATGCTCTGCGGGCTCCTGTCCGTACAGCAGGCATTCCCTGCGCAGCGTGTCCAGTGAAAACAAAAGTGAACCAGGGGCGTCGCAGCCACCCGGAAAAGAAAGCACATTGGTCGGGCCAGAGCAGCCCAGGCAACGCCTGTTTGCCGCGCTGATGGCGGCGTCATCCAGCAGGTGCAGTTCAACGGCCGACGGCGTGCTGGGCACGCTGGCCTTGCCGCATGCCGCCAGCATGGCTGCAAGGGCCGCCGCAAGCTGCCTTTTGTCCAGGGGCAAAAGCCACGCTGCTGCATAACGTCTGAAAATACAGACCCTTGCCTGCAAGTTAACCGGTTCGCCAGCGTGCATGGCCTCTATGCCTGCCCCTTATCTTCATTACTTGCAGCAGGATGTACAGGGGCGTCTGTTTTGCCGTTGGCCTTGGTTTCAGGCAAAGCTTTAAGATCTTGCGCGTGCGGGGTTTTATCACCGCACGGTTTGTCGCCGCAGGCCTTGTTATGCCCTGCGGGGGTCAGTACGGTTGCGCCCTGCGTGCCTGCGGCAGACGCGGCTGTAGTGCCGTTTTTGCCGTTGGCCTTGGCGGCGTCGATGCGGGCATCGGGGTAGGCAATACGCTGATGGAAAATACCCGTGAGAATGCGCTGGAAGTTTTCGCTCAGGAAGTGCAGATCCTTGAATGTCAGCTCGGACTCGTCCAGCTGGCCCTCAGAGAATATGCCCTTGATAATGGTGTCGATGTGCGTCTTGATGCGCGCGGGGGTAGGATCATTAAGGGTGCGGCTTGAAGCCTCCACCGAGTCGGCCAGCATGAGAATGGCGGCCTCCTTGGTTTGCGGGCGCGGCCCCACATAGCTGAAATCGGATTCGCGCGGCTTTTCGCCCAGGTTGATAGCCTTCTGGTAAAAAAAGCGTATGAGCCGCGTGCCATGGTGCTGGCTGATGATGTCGGCAATATCCTGTCCCAGCTTGTAGCGCTCGGCCAGTTCCGTACCTTTTTTGACGTGCGAAAGCAGAATGAGCGCGCTCATGGAGGGGGCAAGCTTGTCGTGCTTGTTGGGGCCGCCAAACTGGTTTTCAATAAAGTATTCGGGGTACGATAGCTTGCCCACGTCGTGATACAGGGCCGCCACCTTGCACAGCAGGCTATTGGCCCCTATGGCCTTGGCCCCGGCCTCCACCATGTTGGCCACCACAAGCGAGTGATGATAGGTGCCGGGCACTGTGACCATCAGCTCCTGCATGAGGGGCTGCTCGAGACTCATGAGCTCCATAAGGCGGAAGCGCGTGCTGTAGCCGAAAGAAATTTCAAGCACCGGGCTGACGGCAAACAGCAGTATGAGCGAAAGCACGCTGTTGATAAACACGGCCAGCAGCTGCATGGGCATGACGCCGGGAGCGCTGTGGGCCAGCAAAGTTGCGCCAAACCAGATGATGGACTGGCCGATGGTAAGCGGCACAATGCTCCAGACCACATCCTGTCGGCTCTGCGCATTGGTCACAAGCCACGTGGCCAGCATGCCGCCGAGAAAATGCAGCAAAAACAGTGAAAACTGCGCCTGAAACATGAGCATGGTAAAGAACGACAGCAATAGCGCCATGGTGCAGTAGCGCCGGGCCGCAAAAACCATGGCCACCAGACCTACCGCACCGGCTACCGGGTAGCCCACCGCCAGCGTATTAAGAAACGTAAGGCTGTCGTTGCGCATCCCCAGTACGTATACGGCCTTTGCCCCAACGCTGAAAAGCAGCAACAGCAGCGAGATAAGCAGCATGTCCTTGCAGCGCAGGGGAGTGCCGGGCTTGCCGCTGGGCGCGACAAAAAAACCGATGGAAAACACAAGCGAGCACAAGAACGCGCCTGCGGCGATGTCCCAGCGCATGGGGTCAGAGGCAGATTTGTACAGGGTCTGCAGTTTGATCTGCTGTTCGCGGCTGACGCGTTCGCCCTTGCGCAGGACAATCTCGCCCTTCTGTATCTGGTAGTACACAGGCTCAACCATGGACATGACGGCACTGCTGCGTTTTTGGGTCGATTCCCTGTTCAGCGTCAGCGACGAAGGCATGGTGGCGGAAAGCAGAATATTGATGGCCCGCCGCGATTGCGGGTTGAGAGTGGATACCTGCCGGATCTGGGCAGAAATTTCTGCCAGGTACGACTGCACGTCGGGCAGGTTGGTCACATCCGGGCGCAGCATTTCCGTGCTGGTATCCAGGTTGCGCACGATCACGCCTGAACGCTCTACACGGGCAGAGCGTATGTCGCCCACCAGACCCTCGGCCATGTGGTCGCGTATCTGGGGCAGCAGCACCTTGAGCAGATAGGTCTGGGCCTCGGGCTGCGCCAGTTCGGGCAAAATTTCATCGGCAACGGTGGGCGTCAGTTCTTCCACCAGTCGGTGCAGCGGCCCCTCGTGCCCGGCATGATAATCAATGCCGTTGTTGAGGCTGCGCATTATCTCCACAATACGGTTCTGAAACGCCGCAAAGGGTTCAAGGCTCAGATCGTAGACAGGCGGCTGCAGCAGCTGCACCTGTTTGCGCCTGGCCTTGGTGGCCTGCACGTCTTCCACCAGAATGTCGCGGTCGGCAATAACGTCCGACTCCGCAACCTGTCCCGCCACATAAACACGTGGCACGGCCTCAAAGTTGGCCCCTGCCAGCAAACCGATAAACAGCAGGGTAACCACCAGTACAGTAAGACCCAGACCGCAATGGTGTCGGGCGCGCAGCATTTGGATGAGTGCGAAGATGCTAGCTGGACGAGCCGTTTTTTTCTGCATTATCATAGGCGTTTACAATGGCTCCCACCAATGGATGACGCACAACGTCGGCCTTGGTGAAGTGGTGCACGGCGATGGTTGGGACTTTGGCAAGAATCTGCAGCGCATGGATCAGGCCGGAACGCGGGCGCTGCCCCCCGGGCTGCATGGGCAGATCGATCTGGGTGGTGTCGCCCGTCACGACCATGCGCGAACCAAACCCCATGCGGGTAAGAAACATCTTCATCTGTTCCTGCGTGGTGTTCTGCGCTTCGTCGAGGATGATAAAGGCATCGTTGAGCGTGCGGCCGCGCATAAAGGCCAGCGGCGCAACCTCAATGGAACCCACCTCAAGCATGGAGGCCACCTTGGGCTGGGGCATCATGTCATGCAGGGCGTCGTACAGAGGGCGAAGATAGGGGTTGACCTTGTCGGCCAGGTCGCCGGGCAAAAAGCCCAGCCGCTCGCCAGCCTCCACAGCCGGGCGGGTCAGCACGATGCGCTTGACCCTGTGCTGCTGAAACATGGAAAGCGCCATGGCGACGGCAAGGTATGTTTTGCCAGTGCCCGCAGGGCCCACGGCAAAAACAAGCTCGTTGCGCCGCAGCAGGTCAAGATAGGTGCGCTGGGCGACATTGCGGGCGCTAACGGTTTTGCGCGGGGTGTTGACGAATACGGCATCCTTGAAAATTTGTTCAAGGTTCAGGCCGGGATCGGCCCGCAGCATTTCATAGCTCCGGGCAATGTCCTGCTGGCTCAGGCTCAGGCCGCCGCGCAAAAGTTCGTACAGCTGCACAAACACGTTGCACAGCAGCTGACGCACGTCCATGTCGGGGCTTTCGATAAGAATGCTGGCGCCGCGGCTGCCTATAGAGGCCCCGCTGGCCGCAGCCAGCAGCTCAAGGTGCGCATTGTGCGGACCAAACAGCTGGTTGGCCAACGCAGGATCGTCGAATTCGACGGTCTCAAGCATGGAGGAATGTACTGCCATAGCCGCTCTCTAGCCTATTTCAGTTTGCCTGTCTATTGCAGGCTTCGACTGCCGGATGTTTTTCAACATGACGGGGTAACAGGTGCGCGGCTGACATGGCATATCATTGTGGCCTGAAATATGCATATTCATGTAAAAACATGCAGAACAGCCCCAATTCCACACGATTTAGGGCAAAAAATGCCGAGGAGTCACCATGAGCAGCGTATCGGGCGTCAGCAGCTATACAAGCGCACTGTACCAGTGGCAAAACCAGAAGCTGGGCACCTCTACCTCTGACAGCTCATCGTCTTCGGGTTCCAGCAGTTCTTCAAGCTCCCTGAGCCAGCTGCTCAGCGGCAACACGATGTCCAACCAGCTTTCCAGCATGGTTGAGCTGACCAAATACGCCATGAACGCCATGGGGCTCAAGAGCGACAGCCGCGTTACCTTCAGCCAGATTACCAAGTATCGCGAGCAGTTGAATACGGAATTCAACACCGCCGTTTCGGAGGGGTTGGCCAAACTGGGCGTCAGCGATCCTTCAGGCGTTACTTTCACTCTGGCAGCTGACGGTTCACTTACCGCCGCCAGCGCCAATGCCAACGATCAGGCCAACGTGCAGGCCTGGCTGAAAAAAAATACGACCATCGCCAAGGATTTGCGCACGGCCCTGACCACAGCGGGCATAAGCTCGAGCACTGCGGTCTCCATGACTGTGGACAGCACCGGCAAGCTGACGGCAGCCAGCAGCACCGACAGCTCGACCAAAGCCGCCATCCAGGCCGTACTGGACAAATCCACTCTTGGCAAAACACTGAGCACGGGCATGCAAAGCCTCGCTGTGAGCAGCGACGCCAAGTTTACCCTGCAAAGCAATGAGGACGGCAGCGTAACCGTGCAGAGCAGCGATGCCGCCACCAAGGCCGCAGTGCAGAGTTTTTTTGACAACAACTCCGCTCTGGTCAAAAAATTCAATCAGATTCAGGCGCTTTCGGGACTGGATGACGCCCGCAAGGCCATGCAGGTCTCGCCGTCCGACCTGCGCAAGCGCATTGAGGTGGAATCCATGGCCGCATGGTGGTCTGGCTCCGGCAACTCGTCCAGCTCTTTTGGCACATATGCTGACGGCAGCCTTTCCATGCTCTCGGGGCTCAACCTCAACGTTTGAGAACCCCGGAAAATTTGGCCGCAAGGCAAAAGAACAGCGGAGCTTTCGGCACTACCGGAAACTCCGCTGTTCTTGCAGTCTGCAAATTATGGACAGTTACAGCTTTTTGGCCAGCAGCTCGTTGACCAGGGCAGGATTGGCCTTGCCCTTGGTGGCGCGCATGATCTGGCCCACAAAAAAGCTGATGAGCTTGGTCTTGCCGCCCCGGTAGGCCTCAACCTCGGCGGGGTTGGCGGCAATAACCTCGTCCACTGCAGCCTCGAGCGCCGATGAGTCGGAAATCTGCGCAAGGCCTTTTTCTTTAACATAAGCTTCGGGCATGGCGCCCTGTTCAAAAAGATCGCCAAAGATATCGTTGGCGATCTTTGCGCTGATGGCGCCGCCGTCAACCAGGCGCACCAGTTCGGCCAGGGCTTCGGGCTTCATGGCCCAGGCGGAGGGGTCGGCCGCGTTCAGCCCCCGGGCATTGCACTCGCGCAGCAGCGGGCCAAGGACAAAATTGGCCACCTTTTTGGGATCGGCTTTAGCGGCGGCGGCTTCAAAAAAGTCTGCCAGCCCCCTGCTCTGCACCAGTACCTCAGCCTCTGCCTCGGGCAGACCGGCCATGGCCACAAAGCGGGCAACCCGGAGATGGGGCAGCTCGGGCAGTTCTGCCCGCCAGCGGTCCAGTTCTTCCTGCGTGATGTCTACGGGCAGGATGTCCGGGTCGGGAAAATAACGGTAGTCGTGAGCTTCTTCCTTGCTGCGCATGGAGGCCGTGGCGTTTTTAACGGCGTCGTACAGGCGTGTTTCCTGCACAACCTTGTCGCCGTCGTCGAGCACGTCCTGCTGGCGTGAAATTTCATATTCAATGGCGCGCTGCACATTGCGGAAGGAGTTGAGGTTTTTCAGCTCGGTACGGGTGCCAAAGGGTTCTGTGCCCGCAAGGCGCAGTGAAACGTTGGCGTCGCACCTGAAGCTGCCCTCTTCCATATTGCCGTCGCACACGCCAAGGTAGGTCACAATGCTGTACAGGGCCTTGAGGTAGGCCACTGCCTCGGCTGCGGAGCGCATGTCCGGCTCGGAAACAATTTCCACCAGCGGCGTACCCGCGCGGTTGAGGTCGACGTAGCTCAGGTTTTCGCCCTGGACGTGAATATTTTTGCCCGCGTCGTTTTCCATATGGATGCGGGTAATGCCCACGCGCCGGGTGCGACCGTCCACGCTTATTTCAAGGTGCCCGTGCTCGCAGATGGGCAGCTCGAACTGCGATATCTGGTAGCCTGCGGGCAGGTCGGGGTAAAAATAGTTTTTGCGGGCAAAGATGGAGCGGGTATTGATGGCGCAGTTGGTGGCCAGACCGACCATGGCCGCATAATGCACAGCCTGCCTGTTGGGCACGGGCAAGGCGCCGGGCATGCCTGAGCACACTTCGCAGACATTGGCGTTGGCGGGTTGCCCGAATGTGGTGGGGCAGGAACAGAACAGTTTGGAGGCCGTGGCCAGTTGCACATGCACTTCAAGGCCAATCACGGCTTCATAGGCGGCCATAGGTCAAATTACTCCCTCAAGCGGGGTCAGCCCCGTAGTTGCGCGGCAAAAGCGCCGCTATGCGTTAACGCGCCCGGTAACCCAAACATCCGGCAGCGGATGCTGCCCTTGAGACGCCTTGGCGTCAATGGGGGATGCTGGCATCAAAATATTTACCAACCCCGTACTCTCCCCTGCGGAAAAACCGCTGCGGGTCGGGGCCGATGATCTGCATTTCCCTGTTTTTGGACTGCACATCAAGGGCGATGCGCATCTCCTTGGTGCAACCGGTGGAAAAGGTCGAATCCTTGCCCGACCACTGCGGCGGAACCTTGCGCCCAAGCAGGGCAAAGCTTTCCTCGATGTCTTCAACGGTCTGAAACCGCCACACGTCGATATAGCCGCTGCGCTGCACCTGCTCCCACATATACATGAGGTCGTCGCCGTCCATGCCTTCAATGAAGTGTTCGGCGGGGTTGATTATCAGGATATTATCCATTTTTTTACGCAAATTGTCTATAAAGGCGCGCACAAGTTCCGTGGCTGTCGAGGTTTCGCCCGGTATGCTGCCGATGACGCAGCTGTAAAACATCACCGTGCGGCCCTGTTGCCTGGCCTCGCGCATGCCTTCTATGATGCTGGCGGACTGGGCGGCAATGTCGCTCTCGCTGAACTTGTGGGCGCACTCGGCATGGCGGCGCAGCTTGATGTGAAAGCCATGGTCGTCATGCCAGTAGCAGACCACGTCGCGGGTGTACTGGTGGCTGCTGCCCATGAGCACGTCCGCCACGCGCCAGCCCTTGCCCAGGATAAGGTCAGCCTCTTTCCACGCGCGTGAAAAGGTCACGGAAACCCGGTACAGATTGAGGCGCTCTCTCGTACCGTCGCCGATTACCACAAGCCGGTGCTCGCGCAGCTGGCGCAGCAGCTCGTTTTTGCTTAAGCGCGGCTCGTGCAGAACCTTGCCCTCGCCAAGCATGCGCGTTATGGCGGGGTCAAGCTCCATGTCTTCCAACGTTGGCGAGTAAAAAAAGAAGCCCGACTTTACGGCAAAAATAACCTTGTGCCCCATGCGTATGAGGCTGTTGGCCACAGACAGGTCAAAAACAGTGCCGCCGTCGGCATCGCACAAAAAAAGCACCGTGCCGGATTTGACCGCGCTGGCTTCAAAAAACTGCCGCAAATGGGCGCAGGCTTCCCGCGTCATGTCCATGGCAAGGCGCACGCTCTCGACGCTGGGCGGCGCGTCTATCCAGGGGCGGGACATGGCCGAGAGACACAGCAGCCGCGACAGCTCCACATAGTTGAGCATTCGTCTTGCCGTGGCTATGGAGTCGGCCATGGTCACTTCAGGCATGGCGGCAAGGTTGTCGCGCACGGGCGCTTCGCCGAGCATTTCCAGCTGCCGTCGGGTGGAGATGCGGCGCAGATGCCGCCAGGGGTCGTCCAGCTGGTTGCCCTGCGCAAGCACAAGGTCGGTCATTCGTTTGACCAACCGCGACGGTATAAGGGTATGTTGGGCAATATACTGGTTGAAGCGAAAACGGCAAAACTGCAAAATCCGCCTGCGTTTTTCGCCTTCAGGGGTAAAGGATCGCACCAGGCGCATAATGATGCGCCACGAACGGTTGTACTGGTTGCGCAGTTCTTTGGGCGGGGTTGGCCTGCACAGCAGCTTGAAGGTGTCGTCCGAGCACGGCAGGTACACCTGATTGCGTGCAAGGCTCACCATAAAGGACATCTGCTCCTGACTGGCGACAATATCCGGGTTCATGCCGTAGGCGATATTGTTGTCCATCAGCATGCTGTAGAGCCATGCGTCAAAACGGACATTTTCACCAAGCCTGAAATCGCTCACCTTGTCGACGCTGATGGCGCTGCTCATGCGTTTTCTCCGCATCTTGGGCAATCCGCGCCTTGCAAGGCAAAGCCACGTGAGCGCAGCCGTTCAAAAAAGGTGGTTCCCTTGCCAAGAAAGTGCACGGCGTTGGGCAGCCCGGCAACCGTCACAATGTCGCCCCGTTCGAGTTGCTGCCCTTCCTGCCCGTCAACAGTGATGAAGCAGTCGGTGGAACCCTGCAAAATCTGGAACGTGCACTCGGTATTGCCCGGAAACACCATGGGCGAAATACTGTTGAGAAAAGGGCAGACGGGCGTAATGGCCAGGGCGTTCATGGAGGGATGCAGCAGCGAGCCGCCCGCAGAAACACTGTAGCCCGAGCTGCCCACAGGCGTGGCCACAATAATGCCGTCGCCCCGCAGGGAACCCAGACGCTCGCCCGCAATATAGACGTCAAAAAGCACCAGGCGCGATAATGAACCGCGGCTCAAAACCACATCGTTGACGGCGCAACCGCTGGCGATTATTTCACCGTGGCGGGTCAGCGACCAGTCAAGGGCCATGCACGAGCGCACAGGTTCCGTACCGGTAAGGCATTCTTCAAGTTTTTCACGCCACTGCTCTGGCTGTGCGTCGGTCAAAAAGCCGATGCGCCCAAAGTTGATGCCCAGAACCGGCACCTTACGGCCCACAAGCCGGCGCGCCACGCCAAGCATGGTGCCGTCGCCGCCCAGAACGACCACAAAATCAAGCGGGGCGACGGCGTAGGCGGGAGAATCTGTGCCTGCGCAGACCACGCCCGTAACTTCATGGCCCTGTTGGCGCAGCCACAGGGCAGCCTCCCCGGCAAGGGCGGCGGCCTTTTCATGCCGGGCCTTGTAAACCAAAAGAATGTGTCGGCAGGTTGCGTTTTGCATACCTTTGCAAGTTACGTTATCAAGTCTGTTACCGCAAGCCTGTGGGCGCTTGTCAGTTGCGTGGGTTTGACATAAATACAAAGGCTTCGACATCACGCTTCGGCAGTTGTGAGCAGCATGCACGATACAGCCCTTGAAATTATTGAACAGCACGCCAGCCACGGGGCACGCCTGAGAGAGGAGTTCTTTCTTTCCCAAGGGGCCTGTCTGCGGCAGGCGGCATTGCGCGCGGCGGCCTGCCTGGCTACAGGCGGCAAAATACTGCTTTGCGGCAATGGCGGCAGCAGCGCTCTTGCGCAGCACCTTGCCGCAGAGTTTGTCAACAGGTTTTTTATGGACAGGCCCGCCCTGCCCGCTCTGGCTCTGTCAGCCGACGCCACCTCGCTTACGGCCATAGGCAGCGACCTGGATTTCAGCCAGATTTTTTCGCGTCAGGTAGAAGCCCTGGGGCGTCCCGGCGACATGCTGCTGGCCATTAGCGCCAGCGGCCATACCGCCAACATCACGGCCGCCATTACGGCGGCAAGGCATGCCGGGCTGCTTGTCCTGTGCCTGTGCGCCCCTGCAAGCGACATGGCCCGCCATTGCGATTTTGTTATCGAAACACCACAGGCGCAGCCCGAATTTGTTCAGGAGCTGCACCTTGCAGCCGGACACCTTTTTTGCCGGCTGACGGACTATTATCTTTTTGAAAATGCTGTCGCGCTGACCCCCTATCTGCAAAGCGGACACACAACCGAGGTTTGACCATGCCCATCTACGAGTATTCTTGCCAAAAATGCGGACGGGATTTTGAAGAACTGGTATTTGACGAAACCCCGCCCACCTGCCCGTATTGCGGCTCCAATGACACGCAAAAGTTCATGTCGTGCTGCGCCCGGCGCAGAAACGGCGCGGAAGGCGGCGAGTATGCGGCGTCAACCGGCGGTGGCGGCGGCTGCTCGGGATGTTCCGGCGGCAACTGCGCAAGCTGCGGGCATTAGGCGGTAGGCATGCGCAAGTCTTTAGTCATCGCCACACGCGGCAGCCAGCTGGCACTCTGGCAGGCAGAACACGTAAAAAACCGACTGCAGGCCCTGAACCCGGAACTGATCGTTGACCTGGTCGTCATCAAAACCAAGGGCGACATCATTCAGGATGTGCCCCTGGCGCAGGTGGGCGGCAAGGGGCTGTTTGTCAAGGAAATTGAAGAAACCCTGCTCGACAACCGCGCCGACCTTGCCGTGCACAGCATCAAGGACGTGCCCATGGAGCTGCCGCAAGGGCTTATACTTGGCTGCATTCCCAGGCGCGAGACCCCGACGGACTGCATGCTTTCGTGCAAGTACGCCACTCTTGACGAGTTGCCGCAGGGCGCGTGCGTGGGCACAAGCAGCCTGCGCCGTCAGGCCCAGCTGCTGGCCCTGCGCCCCGACCTGCGCATTGAAAGCCTGCGCGGCAATGTCGACACTCGCCTGCGCAAGCTGCACGAAGGCGTGTACGACGCCATTATGCTTGCCTCGGCCGGTATGAACCGCCTCGGGCTGCGCGCGCCCTGCATGCACGCCCTGGACCCGCACACATTTTTGCCCGCAGTGGGCCAGGGCGCCATTGGCATTGAATGCCGCGAGGACGACTACGAGCTCTTTACCCTGATGGCCGAGATAGAAGACACGCCCACCCGCGTGTGCGTCGAGGCAGAACGCGGCTTTCTTGCGGGGCTTGAGGGCGGCTGTCAGGTTCCCATTGCCGGTCACGCCCGGCTTGAAAACGACGATACCCTTGTTCTTGAAGGTCTGGTGGCGGAGGTTGACGGCAGCCGGATACTGCGCGAGGCGCAGCGCGGTCACACCTCACAGGCCCGTCAGGTAGGTCTTGAACTGGCCGACAAACTTCTTGCCAGAGGCGGCCGCGCCATTCTGGAAAAACTTTACCAACAATAGATCCCTTATGCCAACTATCGCTCCCCTGCCCGCGTCACGTCTGCACGCCACGTTTGATCCTGCCCGCATCCCCTGGGATTCGAGCAAGGATATTCCACTGCCGCGTAACGGGCGACAGAATCCCTTTCAGCCTCGGGCCATGCAAGCTCTTGACCTTGCCCTGCAGATTCAGACCGAGGGCTACAACATTTACCTTTCTGGCGAGCCAGACCTTGGCCGCAGCCACATGCTGCTGAACTACCTTGGCCCGCAGGCCAAAAAGGCCAAAACGCCCGACGATCTCGTCTACGTGCACAATTTTTCAGACCCTGACAGACCCTGTCTTTTTGCCCTGCCCACCGGCATGGGTAAAAAGTTCAAGCAACACCTTAAAGAACTGATTGAGCACATCCGCGATGATCTGCCCCGCCGTTTTGAGGCCAGTACCTTTGTAAAGCGCCGCGCCAAGCTGATGGACAACTTTCAGAACGCCCGCATGGGCCTGCTGCGCAAAATGAATTCCGTGGCCGTGGACAAGGGTTTTAACCTTGATATGGACGAGAGCGGCGGTCTTACCCTGCACCCGCTGGTGGAAGGCAAGCGCCTGAGCGAAGAAGAATTCGACAAGCTTGACACGACCCTGCGCCTCAGCCTCAAAAGCCGGGGCGACAACCTTGTGCAGGCCATGTCGGGCTTTATGCGCCAGCTGAACAAGGCGGAAGAGAGCTTTCAGGACGACGAGCGCGGGCTTGAACAGGACGCCATGAACCAGGTGCTCTCCTCATCCTTTACGCAGCTTGAACAGCGTATGCTCAAGGCCTGCCCGGTCAAGGGACTCGACGCCTATTTTGCGGCTCTGCGCGAAGATATCCTCAAGAATACCGATGCGTTTTTGCAGCGCGACGGCGGCGCTGGCCCCATGGGCGACATGCACGGCGGGCCTTCGGCCGATGCGGTGCTGTACCGGTACGAGGTCAACCTGCTGGTGGACAACAGCGGCCTCGACGGCGCGCCCATTGTGGTCGAAGACCACCCCACGGCCGTCAACCTGCTGGGCTGCGTCGAGCGCGAATCTGAAATGGGCGCGCTGGTCACAGACTTTACGCTGATCCGCGCGGGCAGCATCCACAAGGCCAACGGAGGCTTTCTGGTACTGCACATCGAGGATCTGCTGCAGCACCCCAACGCCTGGGAAGGCCTGCTCCGCGCCCTGCGCTCCAACATGGCCCGGATTGAAGACTTTGGTGAAGGGCCGGATACGCCCATCCGCACCAAGGGCATCAATCCCGAACCCTTGCCCCTGAACCTCAAGGTAGTGCTGATCGGCGACGAAGAACTGTACGAAGGCCTGCTCGTCAACGACGACCGCTTTGCAAAGCTCTTTCGCATCAAGGCCCACATGGCCGACTCGACCGAGCGCGGCGCTGCCACCATACGGGCCTACCTTGGGCACATTGCCACCATCATCAAGGAGACAGACCTGCCCTGTTTTGACCGCACGGCCCTGGCCTGGCTCATCGACCTTGGCTCGCACATCTGCGAAGACCAGCGCCGTCTTTCGCTGCGTTTTCCCGAGCTGCGCGAGCTTATGATTGAAGCGGCGGCGCTGGCCCGCATGCAAAAGCAGGAATACATCAGCGCCCCTGTGCTCGAAGAGGCCTATGCCGCGCGCGTCTACCGGGCCAACCTGGTGGAAGAAATCTACATGGAGGAATACGACCGCGACATGATCAAGGTGCAGACCTCTGGTCAGGCTATCGGTCAGGTCAACGGTCTTTCGGTAACATGGCACGGCGACTTTGAATTTGGCCTGCCGCACCGCATCTCCTGTACAGTGGGCGTCGGTCACGAGGGCATCATCGACCTTGAGCGCGAGGCCGAGCTTGGCGGCCCCATCCACACCAAGGCCATGATGATATTAAAGAGTTACCTGACCGATCTTTTTGCGCGAAAAAAGCCGCTGGTGCTCTCGGGCTCGCTCTACTTCGAGCAGAGTTACGCGGGCATCGAGGGCGACAGCGCTTCTGGCGCGGAGCTTGTGGCGTTGCTCTCGGCCATTGCAGATGTGCCGGTGCGTCTTGATCTGGCCTTTACCGGCGCGGTAAGCCAAACCGGACAGATAATGGCCGTGGGCGGCGTTACCCGCAAAATCGAGGGCTTTTACAACGTCTGCGCGCGGCAGGGTCTCACCGGCACGCAGGGAGTGATCATTCCCTACGACAATGTCGATCACCTCATGCTTGCGCCCAGCGTAATAAAGGCGGTTGAAAACAAACAGTTTGCCATCTACCCTGTACGCCGCATAGAGGAGGCCCTTGCACTGCTGACGGGTATCGCTGTGGGCCGCAGGCTCAAAAACAACGGCTTTACAAGGGGCAGCCTGTACGACAAGGTGGATACAAGGCTTGAACAGTTGGGTGTGTATGCGCAAAGAGCTTTCAGGCGCAGCAAAAAAACCAAGGACGCCTAGCGGGGCTGCGACTGTTCAAAAGACAAACGCGTAACCGCTGCAGTATAATAACCCCACACATATCTTGACTTTTGCCATCGGATGTGTAATGGGGTCAACGCATGGAAGTTCCTTATGCCTCACTCTAACCCAGCAAAAGCCGTGATGAACAAAAACAAGAAAGAAGCGTTGCTGCAGGCCGCCAAAGACCTTTTTGGCGAATGCGGGTATGTGGAAACCACCTTCAAGAAAATCTCTGACAAAGCCGGCGTTGCCCTTGGTCTGCTTACGCACCATTATGGCAACAAGGAAAAACTGTTTCTCGCTTCCGGGCTGGATGTTCTTGAACGCTTTCTTGTAAAGCTGCGCGCCGCCACGGCCGAGGCCACATGCGGTTATGACGGCGTAATGCGTTTTTGCAAGGCATACCTCGATTTTTCTATCGACAAGGATTCCAACTTGTTGGTGCTTGTGCGCTGCTCGCCCTACAGCGACATGAAGACCAAGACCGACCGCGACATCATGGATTCCATGTTTTCGCAGGTGCACAGCGAGCTTGAGCGCGTCATGGCCAAGGGCGTGGAAGACGGCAGCATTAAAAAGCTGGACAGCACGAGCACCTCGCAGGTGATCATCTCGTTGATGGTCGGTTCAAACCGTACCCGCGTGCTTACCCCCTATGCCGTGCCCACCCTTTATGAAGACGTGCTTGAGTTTATTTCGCGTTCCATCAAGGCATAGCAACTTGTTTTCCGTATAAGCCACGGCCGCCGGTTGAACAGACCGGCGGCTTTTTTTACACCCTGCGCGCGGCGCGAGGGCGTTCAACTGCGGTATGCCCTGCGCGGGCTCTCTTTGGGGCTTTGCGGGGCTCACCGGGCAATAAGGCTTGCCGACTCCCTGCGCTTTGCAGTAAATACGAAATGTTCAGGGTACATTATCCGCGAGTGATCAGTCCAATCCGCCGCTCTTTCGCGCGGATTGCCGGGAGCTCTGGGCAGACATGCCATGGCGCTCGTAGACTCAACCCTTTTTGAGGAGACGGTTTTATGCAAAGGCTTGCGAGCATCCCTCTGTGCTTCTTTCTTGCTGCGGGCTTGTTGGTCTCTGGCTGCACCAGCCAATATGGTGATCAAAAGACCAAGGTCAACTATTATCCTCAGTGCTATCAGCCTGTTAATCAGCTGCGGCAAGACGAAAACAGCACAGGCAAAAGCACGGCGGCTGGCGCCGTGGGCGGTGCGTTGCTGGGTGCGCTCATAGGCGGCCTGGCCACAGGCAAGGCCAGCGGGGCTGTCGCCGGAGCCGTGGCGGGCGGCGCTGCGGGCGCTGTTGCGGGCAACGTATACGGCAAATCCAAGGCGCAGGATCGTGATGCCGCCTATCTGCATCAGTACAGCCAGCAGCTCGGCAGCGAAACTGCCAGCATGAACCGCTCCACTGCCGCCGCCAAGGTTGCGGCCAAGTGCTACGACGAACAGTTCAAGCTTGCCGCCAACCAGTTCAAGGCCGGTCAGATATCGCGCATCGAATTTCAGGACAGGTACAACGAAATTCGCAGCGGTCTTGAAGAAACCTCGTTTATCCTCAACAATACGGCCACAACCATGGCCAAAAAAGACAGCGAATATCAGCAGGCCCTTGCCGAGCCCTATACATCGGCGCAGCCCGCAACGACCACGACCTCCAGCTCATCCGGCGCGGCCAAGTTCAAAAAGGGCGCTGCAGCCCAAAAGAGCACGCCCGCACCGGCTGCCAGCGCTTCGCGCACGCCGGAACAAAACAAGGTGGCCACCCAGGCTGCGGAATGGAAGTCCTCGCGCGAAGATCTTGAAAATACCCGCCATGACGTCAACTCGCGCATGTCCAGCTACGAAGAAACCGTCAACAACCTGCTTGGATAACTATGCCGCCGCGTTGCCGCCATTTGTCGTGGCGGCAACGCGGTATTTTACTGCGCCGCATACCGCGCGGAGCCATATATGAACGAAAATCAACAATCCGCACCGCCTGAAAACACGCCCAAGGCCCCAGAGGCCGGATCCGCCGTTGCTGCAGGCGTAATCGCCCTGCCCTGGTACCGCCGACCGCTGTTCTGGGGTGTTGCGCTGTTTCTGGGGCTTTTGCTGCTTGCAGCATGGCTGTTCTGGAAAGAATGGCAGGAGGCCGAAGCCTCAAAGGCGGCAGTGGCCGCACAGACGGAACAGTGGCGCGAGCACAACGCGGCGCTGGAGTCGTTCATGCAGCAGCTGCGCGCCCTGCTGACCAAGGACCCCTGCGAGGTCAAGCAGGGACTGGGCCTCATGACCCCGCCTGCCGGGGTAATGTGGCCGCCGCTGGCGGCGGGCGCAACCGGCGCTGACAGGCAGGGGGCCGGGCCGGTCGACGCCCCGGCGGCTCCTGCGCAGGACAATGCGGCTGGCAAAACGCAGACGCCCCCTGCCCCGGTGCAAAAGCAGACTCCCCGCAATGTTTCCGAGCTGATGGAGCAGGCGACAGTGCTTGTGCTGGCCCTGCGTGAAGAAGGCCTTTCCATGGGTTCCGGCTTTTTTGTGGCTCCCGGTTACGTGGTCACCAATGCCCATGTGGTGGGCAATGCCGCCAAGGCCGTGGTGATCAACAAGGCCATCGGCAGGCCGCTTGCCGCCGTCGTGCGTCTGGTCACTCACGATAACGGGCAGGACTTTGCCGTGCTGGGCGTTGACGGGGCCTCGGGCATTGTGCCGCTCAAGCTGGCGGCGAGCGTAAGCCGTACCGAGCATGTGAGCGCTTGGGGCTTTCCCGGTGCCGTGACCAACGATGATCCCAAGTTTGCCGCCCTGCTCAAGGGCGACGAGGCGGCCGCCCCCGAAGTGGTGTACACCGAGGGTGTGGTGAGCGTCATACTTGAGCGCACTCCCCCTCTCATTGTGCATACGGCCACAGTTTCGCAGGGCAACAGCGGCGGACCGCTGGTCAACGACAAGGGCGACGTGGTGGGCATCAATACCTTTATCAAACTGGACGACGCGTCGTACCGCCAGTCGAGCCTTGCCATCGTAAGCTCCAGCCTGTCGGCTTTTTTGCGCGGGGCGGGTGTTCCCATTACCATGGCCAAGGCCAGTGACGCAGCCGGAGGCAAGCCATGAGCACCCGCATTGCCGTTAGTTTGCGCGGCCAGATGCGCGCGCTTGCCAGCCAGGGCATCTTTGCCACCGATTGTTATGAACAGCTTAAATCCATACTGCTGCAAAAGTTTGGGCCGGAGCATGCGGCCCTGCTGGCCGAGCCGCAGCACAACGCCGAGGGCAACAGCGTTGACTGGTACGCCGAGGGCAACGGCCCAGCCGTACCGCTAAGCGATCTTGCGGAACCTGAGGCGCAGGCCCTGCGCGCCCGCGCTGGGGCGCTGGCTGCGGATATTGCCGGTCTTGCAAATGACCTGACAGTGGATGCGCAGGCGCGCCAGGCCATTTCGGGCCAATTGCTGCGTCTTGCGTTGCAGCACCCGACGGACGAAGATATCTGGTCTGTGGACGGCAAGCCTGTGCTGATCAACTGGGGGTTTGCCCCTGGCAGCGTGGGCGCTCAGCCGCAGGATCTCACCCGGCTTGGCGGAGTACTGCCGCCGCCCCCTCCGCCAGCACCCGTACCCGCTGCCGTGCCTGTCGCTGCGCCGCCGCGCAGCGGTTGCCTGCCGTGGCTGCTGCCGCTGCTGCTTTTGCTGCTGTTGCTCTGGCTGCTGGGCGCTGCCCTTGGGCTGTTGCCCTCGCCCCTGCCTGCCGGCTGCATGCCCGTTGACCGGGCTGCCCTGGAGGCCGAAAAACAAAAATCAGCCGCCAATGAAGACCAGCTGGCCTTGCTGTGGCGTCAGCTGCAGGAGAAGGCCGCGCTCTGCAAACCGGTGACCCCGCCGGTTACGCCCCCTGTGGCCCCCAAGGTTGAACCCAAGGTGGAAGAACCCAAGCAGCCCGACCCCGAAGTGGTCGAGCCCTTCCTTGGTGAAACCCCGGTTGAACCGCCCAAGGTGGCCGAAGCCCCCAAACCGAAGCCGCAGCCCAAACCCAAGCCGGAACCGGTGCAGCCGCCCAAAGAAGAACCCAAGCAGGTAGAACCGCCCAAGCCCGCGCCCAAAAAGAATGACAACCTTGCCATTCCTGAAGACGCGGCCAAAAAGAACGACCTGAGTTTTCTTGAAGGCTGCTGGACCAGCGAGACCGGCCTGTATTCGCACCCCTCCAACGAGCCTATCATTGCAGAGTATTGCTTTGACAAGAGCGGCCGTGGCCGCCGCCTGGTGCGCGAACGCAACGGGCAGGTGTGCAGCGGCTCCGCCTCGGCGCGTTTTCAGGGCAATCAGCTGCAGTTTGATTCCAGCCAGGCACGCTGCCCGCGCGGCGGAACCTATGTTCCGCAAAAAGTCGAGTGCAACGGCCAGGAAAACACCACCCAGTGCAAGGGCAGAGAGCTTGGCGGGGCCAATCTCAGGTGGGACGCCCGCTTTAAAAGGAAATAATGATGGATGTCATACCCCGTTACCTTTCGCCGGTCAGCATCATCCCTGGCGGCTGCCCGCAGTTTCTTGACTTCGCCATGCCTGAAGAGGCCGTTAAGCGGCTCAGGCGGTATTTTCGTGAAGAAAAGAAAAAAGAAACCGACGAGCAGACGCGCTATACCCACTATCTGCGCTGCCTGACTGAAACGGAAAACGGCTTTATCGACCAGCTGAGCGGCCTGCCCTGCGACGAAGACTACAGCGTTGAGGCCCGGCGCGCGCTCGACGCATGGGAAGGCCACTGGCTGCCCATCCCCTTTTTGCGCACGCTCGACCAGCCCTGGCCCGACGGTGGCAAACGCTTTGAATGCGGCCCCTCCAACTGGGCGCGGGCGCGGGTTATGCGCTCTGAGCGTCACCCTGGCCAGCTGCGGGTGGTGCTGATGTTTGACACCAACGTGGAGGACCGCCCCGCCGAGGGCGAGCAGTACCACGCGCTATCACCGCAGGATGTGACAGCCCACGGGCACTTCATGCTTGCGCACCTCGTGCGCGACAATTCGTGGTTTCTCAATGCCGCCTGGGTGGACGAGTGGCTCTACGGCCTGTACGACGGCTGGAAACAGTCGCAGCACCGAGGGCGCGGCGCGTGGCACGACGGCTACCCCTATGTGCTTGAGCATCTGGCCTACTACCTCACATGGCTTGACGTGGTGCGCCTTGCGCTCAACGACCTTGCCGCCCAGGTCATCAACCCGGACCGGGACACCCCTGTGGACGTCGATCTGGTGCTCGACATCGGCAATTCGCGCACTACGGGCATCCTGGTTGAAACCCTGCCCCAGCGCATCACCAACCTCAACGACAGCTATCTGCTTGAGCTGCGCGACCTGAGCCAGCCGGAGCACATCTATTCCGACCCCTTTGAGACGCGTGTGGAGTTTGTGGACGCCGCCTTTGGCAACGATGCGCTCTCGCGCCGCTCTGGTCGGCAAACGCCTGCCTTTGCCTGGCCCTCGGCCGTGCGTATCGGGCCTGAGGCGGCCCGCCTTGCCACCCAGGCCGTGTGCGCCGAGGGTACAACCGGCATGTCCAGCCCCAAGCGCTACCTGTGGGACGAGCGCCCCTGGCAGCAAAGCTGGCGGTACAATACCGGCGGCAAGTCCGAGCCCATGGTCAGCCGGGGGCTGTTTCCGCGTCAGCTCAACCCGCAGGGCACGCCGCTTTCGTGCTTTGACGACCCCATGTTCAAAAAAAGCCCGGCCCTGCAAAAGCAACAGGCCGAACCCATTTTTGAATCGCTGTTCACACGCTCGTCGCTCATGCTCTTTATGCTGGGTGAAATACTGACCCAGGCGCTTGTAACCATCAATTCGCCCGCCACCCGCGCCCGGCGTGAGCTGCCCAACCTGCCCCGCAGGCTCAGGCGGCTTATCTTTACCGTGCCTACGGCCATGCCGGTGGCGGAGAAGCGCATCTTTCGCCGCTGGGTTACCTGGGCCGTGCGCGTGGTGTGGGATGCCCTGGGCTGGAGCCAGTGGTACTCGCCCCGCCAGCAAAACCGGGCCGTCACGGGCGACTACCGCCTGAGCCCGCAGGTGCGCTGCGACTGGGACGAAGCCAGCTGCTCGCAGCTTGTGCTGCTGTACAACGAGCTGGCCGTCAAACAGCACGGCGACGCCCATCATCTCTTCCGCCTGATGGGCAAACCGCGCGAGGCCTGCGACAGGCATCCCTGCATCCGCATGGCTTCCATCGACATCGGCGGGGGCACTACCGACCTTTCCATCACCACCTTCGAGCTTGCCAGCGGCGAGGGCGATACCGCCCGCATCAAGCCGCATACGGAGTTCCGCGACGGCTTCAATATTGCGGGCGACGAGGTGCTGCGCGAGGTTGTGGCCAACCACGTTATTCCGGCCATTGGCCAGGCGCTGGCCCGCGAGGGTCTTGCCGAGCCTCGCTCGCTGCTGGGGCAGCTTTTTGGGCGCGATTCCATAGGCATGTCGCAGGAGGACCGCAACACCCGCGTGCGGCTTGTGCGGCAGATTGCCGTGCCCGTGGCGCTGGGCCTGCTGGGCACCTGCGAAAACCCCGACCTGCGCGGCGCAAACTTCAACTGCGCCCTGCGCGATTTTTTTGAACCCGACCCCCTGGCCGACGCGGCAGCAGCCGAGGCAGCCGCAGAACCCGTGCGGGAGGCCGCCGCAGGCTTCAGCCCCGTAGCGCTGGCCCCGCGTCCGCAACCGGCCACCCTGCGCGATGTGGCAGGCATGGTGCGGCGCTCGGCTGCATTCATCCAGAACTTTAACATTCTGGATGTGCCCATTGCGGTCAACCAGGCTGCAGTGGAAGAAACCATTCGCAGCACGCTCGGGTCAACGCTTTCCGCCCTATGCGAAGTGGTGCACATGTACGACTGCGACGTGCTGCTGCTCACCGGGCGGCCCAGCTCGTGGAACGGCGTCATCGCCACCGTGCTTGCCAAGCTGCCCGTGCCGCCTGACAGAATCATCCCCATGCGGCGCTACCATGCCGGGTCGTGGTACCCCTTTGCCGACGCGCAGGGGCGCATTACCGACCCCAAAACCACGGTTGTGGTGGGGGCCATCCTGTGCGCCCTGGCCGACGGGCATCTGGAAGGGTTTTCTTTCGATTCCGGCGCGCTCAAGCTGACATCCACCGCCCGTTACATCGGCGAGATGGACATCAACAGCCAGCTTAAACGCCCCAAGGTCTGGTTTACCGTAGATGTTGAAAGCAAGGACGGCACGGATAAGACACGCCAGGTGGCCTTTAGCGGGCCGCTGTCCATCGGGTACCGGCAGCTGGATGCCGAGCGCTGGCCCACAACCCGCTATCATCTGCTGACATTCGCCACTGAGGAGGCCCGCTCGCGCGCATCGGGCCGTCTTCCCTACAAGGTCGAGGTAAGCCTGAGTGTTGCCGATGCCCTGGACGAGGACGATATCCGCAGCGAGACGGACAAGGACAAACGCAGCGAGGGCGAGTTCCGCATTGATTCCATTGTGGATTACCAGGACCGCAGCGTTGACAGGCGCGATCTCGAAATTCGCCTGCAGACCCTGAAACTGGATGAAGGTTACTGGCTGGATACGGGCATTGTCACCGACGCCGGATAATTGAGGATGGTTATGCAGCAGGATATGGATCTCGCGCGGCGATGCCGCGAACTGGCCGATACGTCGCGCTCCGCAGGGGCGTGGCTTCAGGACAATGCCGAGCTTGTCGGCAACGAGCGCGCAGCCCTGCAAAAGGATCTGCGCCACGCGGCCCGCTTTTTTGGCAAGTGCGAGCAGGCGGCCCGCCGCAAGATGTGCGTGGGCGTCTTTGGCCCCAGCCAGTCGGGCAAGTCCTATCTGATTTCGGCCCTTGCCAGCGATGCCAACAAGGTGCTTCTGGCCGATTTTTGCGGCCAGACATTCAATTTTATCAAGGATATCAATCCAGAAGGCGGCAAGGAATCCACGGGGCTTGTCACCCGCTTTACCACCACGCCGCCCGAGGGCGTCAGCGAAGCCTACCCCATCCGCCTGCGCCTGCTGTCCGAGACAGACGTGGCCCGCGTGCTTGCCAACACCTATTACGCGGACTGCGACCACAAGGACGCCCCCAACGCCGAGGCCCTTGCCAAAGAGCTTGAGCGTCTGGAAGGCCGCGCCCAGTCCGGGCCAGTCCCCGGCGGCCTGACTGTGGATGATGTGGAAGAACTGCGCGATTATGTTAATAAAAACTTTATCTCGCGCCCACGGGTGCAGATGCTTCAGAACGGCTACTGGGTGCGGGCCATGGAGCTTGCGCCCAGACTTGAGCTTGAGGACCGCGCGCACCTTGTGGGCCTGATCTGGGACAGCGTGCCCGAATTTACGGCTGTGTACGAGCAGCTTGGCTCCGCCCTGCGTCAGCTGGGCAACCCCGCAGAGGCCAGCTGCGCCATTGACGCCCTCATCCCGCGCAGCAACAGCATTATTGATGTGGCCCGGCTGCAGGGCCTCAACGAGCCGCCCTCCGACATGCTGACCATTGTGGGCGTTCAGGGCCGCAAGGCTGATCTGCCACGTGCGCTTGTTACGGCGCTTACGGCCGAAATAACCATTTATATGCGGGAAAAGCCGGACGATTTTTTTGACCACACCGACCTGCTCGATTTTCCCGGTTACCGCGCACGGTACAAGTTCAGTGATTTGCGCGCCGCCCTGGACAGCCGCAAGGACATGCTCAAGGAACTTTTTTTGCGCGGCAAGGTGGCCTATCTTTTTGAGCGCTACCGCGAGGAAAAAGAACTCACCAGCATGCTGCTGTGCATCGGCCCCAGCACGCAGGAGGTGCAGGACCTGCCGCAGGCCGTGTACGAATGGATATGCTCCACCCACGGCGAGACGCCCGAGATGCGCGCCAGCAAAGCGCCTGCGCTCTTTTTTGTGCTGACCAAGATGGATATGGAGTTTGAAAAAAAGGCCGGTTCGCCCTCTGTGGAAACGCGCTGGACAACGCGTCTTGAGTCCTCGCTGGTCAACTTTTTTGGCCAGGTGCACGACTGGCCGCAAAACTGGGACGGCGTGCATCCCTTCAACAACGTTTTTTTGCTGCGCAACCCCAACTTTTTGTGCGAAGCTATTTTTGACTACGACGGTAGAAGCGAAACCGGCGTTCGGCAGGAGCAGCAAACCTTTGTGGAAGAGGTGCACCAGTCGTTTTTGCATTCCCCCCTGGTGCAAAAGCACGTGGCCAATCCCGAACGGGCCTGGCAGGCTGCCATGACCCTCAACGACGGCGGCGTGAGCCTGCTGCGCCAATGCCTGCGCCCCCTCTGCAATCCAGAGCTCAAACGGCAGCAGATCAGCGGCAGCCTTACAGAAAAATGCGACCGCGTGCGCACAGGCCTTGCGCCCTTTTACCGCAGCGACGACAGGGAAGAACTGCGCAGGCAAAAGGAACAGCTCTCGCGCCTGCTGGTTTCGCAAATGGCCAGAGTTGCGGAAAAACAGCTGTTTGGCGAGTTTTTGCGCAGGCTGCAGGTGCGCGACTTTGACCTGTACGAAATCTGCCTCAATGCCCGCCAGACCCCGGACGACGGTCAGACGGCAGCGCCAGCGCAGGTTGTGGGCGCGCGCGTGTCGGCAAGCGACATTCTGGGCGATATTTTTGGCGACGACGCGCCAGCGGCTCCGGCCAGCAGCGACGCGCAGGATGATCAGGCCAGGGACAGCGCTCAGGTTTTTGCCGGGCTTGTCATGGACCACTGGACAGAACGCCTGCGCGACCTCTGCAACGACGCCGAAGTCAGAAACCTGATGGGCCTGCCCGCCAAAGATCTTGACCAGTTTTGTCATGAACTTGCGCAAGCGGCGGCACGCTGCAAGCTGCGCGAAAATCTGGAAGCCGAGCTGCGCCGTACCTCGGCATTCAGCAACATGGCCCGCGAAAGGCTGATGTGGAAGCAGGTCAGCCTTGCGGCAGACGCCGTCAACGCTTTTGTCGACTGGTGGAGCTTTGACCCCCGCTTTAAGGATCAGGCGCAACGCACCGTGATGTTTGGCGGCAAAAGCGTGCCCCTGTTCAACCCGCCGCAGGAAATAAAGGGCGAGCCGCGCATTGGCGAGGAGGAATCTCCTTATGACCGTCTGTGGTATACCGACTGGCTGCGCGCCATGGCCTACAGCGTGATGGCCAATGTGGATTTTGACGGCCAGCAGAGCGTCAACCCCGAACAGAACAACCGCCTGCGCGAAATTTTGCAGGCATTTAAAGGATAGCGCATGCGTGCCAGCATTTCAGCCGATACGGGGCGCGGCCCCGGCAACGGCATCATCGAGATTTTTGACGCGGGCGATGTGACAGACCCCAGTTTTACCCTGCTGCGCGCCTCTGACGGCAAGTGTCTTGGCCCTCGCGGCTGGCAGGAGAGCGAATCGCCCCTGGCCCCCGAAGCATGGGACAACGACGGCGGCAGCCTGCGTCTGGCCGTGGGGTCTGCCGTGGTGGACGAGGTGGACAACCTCGACGCCTACCGCATCAGCCTGCGGGGCGTGGGCAGTTGCGCTCTGTCTGTCAAATCGCTCGTTTATTCGCACATTGCGGGTGGAGACGGCATGGGCGCTGCAACCGCTGCGCCCGCCCCCCAGCCTGAGCCTCAGCCAACAGCACCGCAGCCTGAGCCGGAACCTGTGCTCGAATCCCCAGAGCCGCCTTTGGCCTTTGACGTGCCGTCTCAGCCCTCCCCCCAGGAGGCTCCGCTCGAGATGGCCAGCGGGCATGAGGGCAAATCCGGCGGCAAGGCGGGGATCGTAATCTTGCTTGTTCTTCTGGCCCTGGCCGCTGGCGTGGCTGCATGGTGGTTTTTGCTGCGTGAACCGGAAAAAGCCCCCCTGCCCACCCCGCCCGCGCAAAGCCAGGATGCGGACAAACCGCACACGACGGAGCAGGCGCAGCCCAAACCTGCGGATGCCGCCGCTCAGCAGGGCGCGGACGCAGCCAAACCCCAGCTCTCGCCGCTGGCATCCGCTCGCGAGCAGCTGCGTGGTCAGGCTTTGCCCGATGTGAGCCTGGCCATGGCCAAGCCCATGCGCAAGGCCGACGCCACGCCAGAAGAGAGCGACGCGGCATTTCTGCTGCTGGAAGACGCAGCGCAAAAGGGCGACGCCGAAGCCATGTACCTTGTGGGCCAGTTTTACGACCCTGCCGGTACGTTGCCGCGCGGCAGCATCCCCGCCGACCTTACCCAGACCAAGCGCTGGTATGATCAGGCGGCGCAAAAGGGGCAGCCCGACGCCAAGGCCGCTCTTGAAAAGCTGAAGGAGCACGCCCGCGCGCTGGATGCCAAGGGCGACGCGGAAGCGCATTCCCTGCTGCAAAACTGGCAGTAGGGCTCCGCGATAAACTGACCCAGGCCCAACGCGTTGCGAAGGGGTTCAAGGTCTACATCAGGTCTATAACGCCTATGGCGGGCAGGTACGTAGGTCGGCGCGCATGGCGGCAGGCCGCCTGGCAGCCGCCAGAGCAACTTTATCGGTAATTGCTCGCATCCGTGAGGAGTTTACTATGCATTGCACCCTGATACGCCGTTGCTGCCTCATGGCCCTGCTGGTGCTGGGCCTTGGCCTCTGCCTTGCTGGCAACGTGTCCACGGCATCCGCCGCGCCCCTGCTGCAGCAGGGCAAAAAAACGCTGTTCCAGCGTGTGGTCAGCCACCCCGGCGCAACCCTGCTGGCCGAGCCAAAGACGGACGCGGCAGTAGTGCGCAAAAACGTGGTGCCCTTTACGGTGATGTACGTTTATGACCGTAAGGACGGCTGGATCCAGGTCGGCGCATCCACCACCCAGCCCGAAGGATGGATGGAATCCGCCAAGTCAACGGACTGGAACCAGTCGCTCACCCTGCTGTTTACGCCGCGCACAGGCCGTGACCCGGTGCTGTTTTTCAAGACCGAGACCGGCCTCAACGAGCTGTGCTCCGCCCCGGATATGGAAAAACGCCTCGACGGGCTGGAGGCGCAGGCCGCCGCCCTGCGTCAGGGCAGCCAGCCAGTGCCGGAATCTTTGCCCATACTTGCCAGCGAGCCAGCTGACGCGCAGGGCGCTGTTTCAGAAAAGCGCTTTTATCTCATGCCCATACTGGACATGAAGGACCCCTTTGACGGCGTCAAGTTTTTGCGCGTGGCCTCCATCGACCCCGGCAACGGCAACAACAAGGACGGCAAAAACGGCCCGCCCAAGACTGGCATTGCCCTGGTCATAGACACCACCATTTCCATGAAGCCCTATATCGACCAGAGCCTCAACGTGGTACGGCAGATATACGACAAGATAGAAAAAGACCACATGGCCGACAACGTGGGCTTTGCCGTGGTGGCCTTTCGCAACAGCACCAAGGCGACGCCCGGTCTGGAATATACAGCGCAGGTCGTGAGCGATTTTGCCACTGCCAAAGACCGCAAAAGCCTTGAAGAAAAGCTTTCAAAGGTGCAGGAGGCCAAGGTCTCGAGCCACGATTTTAACGAAGATTCGCTCGCTGGCGTGTACAAGGCCATTGAGGGCCTTAACTGGAGCGATTATTCCTCGCGGTTGATTCTGCTCATTACCGATGCCGGGCCGCTCAAAAGCGGCGACAAATACGCTTCGGTGAGCATGGGGCCGAGCGAAGTCAACGACTTTGCCCGGCAAAAAGGCATCTGGATTACCGCCCTGCACCTCAAAAGCCCCGGCGGCCACGCCAATCACGCCTATGCCGAGCAAAGCTACCGCGCCCTGAGCAAGCTTTCGGGCAACCGTTCAAACTATCTGGTGGTTGCCGCGCCGACCCCGGCCAAAGGGGCGGAGCAGTTTGCCGCAATTACCAAAACCCTGGCCTCCGGCATGGTGGATATGGTCAAAAACACCGCCGAGGGCAAAATAATGACCAAGCCCAAGGACGAAAAGCCGCAAACCGCCTCGGCGGAGGATCAGGCCGCCAACATGGCGGCTACCCTTGGTTACGCCATGCAGCTGGAATATCTGGGCAAAAAACACGAAAATGCCGCGCCATCGGTGGTCAACTCGTGGATTGCCGACATGGACCTCAACCAGCTGGCCAAGAGCAGGCAGACTCCCTGCGTGGACGTGGCCGTGCTGCTGAGCAAAAACCAGCTCAACGACCTGAGCTCGCAGCTCAAAGCCATCATCGATAATGCCGAGCGCACCAAAAAGACCGACGCGCGCGATTTCTTTCAGGGCGTGCTGTCTGCCTCCACCCGCATGGCCCGCGACCCCAACATGCCCACGCAGGGAAAAAATCTGGCAGAGCTTGGCGTGCTTTCCGAATTCCTGGACGGCCTGCCGTACAAGAGCGACGTCATGCTGCTGCGCGAGGAAGACTGGTACCGCATGAGCGTGGGCGAGCAGACGGCCTTTATCAACCGGCTGAAATCCCGCCTTGCGCGTTATGAGGAATACGACCGCGACCGCGCCAACTGGGAGAGCTTTGGCCAGTCAAACTCTGGCGACTGGGTGTACCGCGTGCCGCTGAGCATGCTGCCCTAGTCTGTTGCCGACACAAATCGCGTTTTAAACCGTTGAGGTTTTGGGCGGGGCAAGGGTTAGCCTTGCCCCTGCCTGGGAGTTTTGATGTCCGACATGGTTTTCAGCCTGCACAACATCGCCAAGACCCGGCCCGGCGACGAGGGCTTTCGCCTGCGCATCGAGCAGCTTGACGTACAGCGCGGCAGCCTGCTGGCGCTGGTTGGCCCCAGCGGCTGCGGCAAAAGCACCGCGCTGGATATGCTTGCCTGCGCCCTGAGCCCCGACCTGACGCCCGAGGGCTTCGCCCTGCCCCACCATGCAAACATCCCTCAGGGCACGTTGCCTGCGGCGGCCAATGCCGCCCCCCAGTTTACCTTTTACCCCACCCAGGCAGCGCCGGTAGACATCCTGGCCGCATGGCGCACAGGCGGTACGGACGCGCTGGCCCTGCTGCGCCTGCACCATCTGGGCTATGTACTGCAAACAGGCGGGTTGTTGCCCTTTTTGACAGCGTACGAAAACATCGTTCTGCGCTGCAAAAGCCTGGGAACCCTTGCCCGGCGTCAACAGGCTGTGGATACGGTTGTGGCGCGCCTTGGCATCGGGCATCTGCTTGCGCACTACCCGGCAACGCTTTCGGTTGGCGAACGCCAGCGCGTGGCCATAGCCGGAGCACTTGCGCACGGCCCGTCGGTGGTGCTGGCGGACGAGCCCACAGCCGCCCTTGACCCCGCCCACGCGGCCAACGTGCTGCGCCTTTTTGCCGAGCTGGCCCGTCAGCTGGGCATCACCGTGGTGATGGTCACGCACAATATCGACCAGGCGCGTCAGGCGGGTTTTGCGCTGGCGCGGGTACTGGTTGGGCAGGATGCCGGCGGCAGCGTTTCGGTACTGCGCTGGTCCGGGGAGGCAGCCTGATATGTCGGCAAATACCTGGACAACCATGCTGCGGCTGGCCTGCAAGGATTACTGGCACGAATTTTTGCTCTCCGCCTGCGCGGTTCTTGGCCTGGCTGCTGTTCTTACGCCTTTGCTGGTGCTCTACGGCGTCAAGTTTGGCGTGGTGCAAACCCTCACCGAGCGCCTGCGCAACGACCCCCGCAATCTGGAAATTTCACCCGTTGTCAGTGGCCGCTACACGCCGGAGTATCTGGCCAAGCTGGCCGCGCACCCGGATGTGGCCTTTGTGCTGCCGCGCACGCGGTCCATTGCCGCCACCATGGATCTGAGCAAGGGCGAGGGAGACTCCCGTACGTTGGTTGTTGCCTCGCTTGAGCCGACAGCAGAAGGCGACCCCCTGCTGCTGCGCTTTGGCGCGGCTGCTCCGTCCATGCCGCAAAACCCGGCTACTGATGCGATTGGCATTACCCTGTCTGCCTCCGCTGCGGAAAAACTGCACGCCAAGCAGGGCGACAAACTTAATGGAAAGGTTGAAAGACGCTTTCAGGGCAAGGTGCAGACAGCGCGTGTAGCCCTGCGCGTTGCAGCCGTACTGCCGCTGGCCGCCCAGCAAAAGGATGTGGCCTATGTGCCGCTGCCGCTGATGGAAGCCACCGAGGACTACCGCGACGGCCGCGCCGTGCCGGAGCTTGGCGCGTCAAACGGCTGGCTGGGCGACCCCCGCCCGCAAGGCGAGCGCATCTACCCCGGATTTCGGCTGTATGCGCGCAGCCTCGACGACGTTACGCAGCTGCGGCAGGCCTTTGCCGCCCAAAAGCTCGACGTGTACACCCATGCGGAAGAAATCGAGCAGGTTACAGCGCTGGCGCGCGCCCTTAACCTGATATTTGCGCTTATATGCGCGGCGACGGGCATTGGCTTTCTGGCTTCCACTGTCAGCAGCGTCATGGCGGGCATCAAGCGCAAGGAGCGCATACTCGGGCTGCTGCGTCTCAACGGCTTTACCACGGGCAAGCTTTTGCTCTTCCCTCTTGCGCAGTCGCTGCTGACGGCCCTCATGGGCACGGCGCTGGCCGCCGGGGTGTACGCGGTGGCCGCCTTTGTCATCAACCGGCTGTTCAGCGCCAGCGTCACCGGCATGGAGCAGGTATGCCTGCTGCTGCCCCAGCATTTTTTGCTGGCCTTTGCCGCTGTTTCGGGGCTTGCCCTGCTGGCCGCCTTTGGCCCCGCGTTGCGGGCTGCCCGCATTGAACCTTCGGAGGTTATCCGTGAAATCTGATCTGCGCCCTTATTTTCATGCCCGCCCGCACTGGGCGTGCGCGGCTGCGGCCTGTCTGGCGCTGTTGCTGGCTCCCTGCCTCGCAGGCACGGCGCTGGCCGCTCTGGCCCGCAAGGCCGACGTAAGCGCTGCGGATGCATGCAACCCCAAGCCAGCGGATAACGACATCATACTGCCCATGCCCTGCGGGCTGAGTATGGCCTTCAAGCTTGTCGCCGTACCCGCCAAGGGCCTGCTGTGGGATATGCCCATGCGTCCCGGCGTTGACGACACGGCACATCAGGACCGCGCTTACTATGACCGTCGCTACAATACGGCGCTCTCCGGGGCGTTTACCCTTGAAGATCTGCCTGCGGCCTGGCGTAAACAGGCTCCCCAGGGTCAAAACTATTTTTATCTGGTGGCCAAGTACGAGGTCAGCAACCTGCAGTGGCACGCGGTTATGGACAATGCCTGCCCCGACACGGCCCAGCCCGGCGCGGAAGCCGCCCGCCCCGCAACCGACGTAAGCTGGTACGACGCTGTGGACTTTACCCGCCGCTACACCACGTGGCTGCTGCAAAACGCCCCCGACGCGCTGCCCCGCTTTGCCGGTGACCAGCGCAACGTGGGCTTTGTAAGGCTGCCTACCGAAACAGAGTGGGAATACGCCGCCCGCGGCGGCCAGACCGCAGGCAGCCAGCTGCTGTTGCAGGAAGACTTTTTTGCCCTGCCAGCAGGCGAAAGCAAGGCTGACTACGCCGTTTACCGGCCGGAGCAGGGCCCCCGAGCCGAGAGCATGGCCAACATAGGCTCGCGCAAGCCCAACCCTCTTGGGGTCTATGACACGGCGGGCAATGCGGCGGAGATGGTTCTGGACGCCTTTCGCTTTTCCATGGCCGGGCGTTTGCACGGCTCGGCGGGCGGCTTTGTGCGCAAGGGCGGCTCGTACCTCTCAAGCGATGCGGAGATTCTGCCTGGCCGCAGGGAAGAAGTGCCCTTCTTTCTCACCGACGGCCCGGCCCATGCCCGCGATCTGGGTTTCAGGCCCGTAATATCAGGTATCAATACCCCCGGCGGCCCCCGCCCGCAGGAGCTGACAGCGGAATGGAGCAAGGCGGGCGAAAAGCTTGCCCCGCTGGCGCAGGACGGCCAGACGGCCCGTAACCCTCTGGACGAGCTGGACCGACTGCTGGCAGCCGCACCCGACGAGGCGTCGAGAAAAAACCTGCAGGATCTGCGCAATACCATCAAAGACAACAACATCATGCTTGAACGCCAGAAGCAGCTTGAGGCGCAATCGCTGCTGCGTACCGGCGTGTATATGATTGAAACCATACGAAACTACTCAAGCAGACGTAACAGCCTAAAAACGCAAATAGAAAGCATGGGCCGTGAAAAGGCCTCCGCAAAAGGCGCTGACCTTGAAAAGCTCAAGCAGATATTAGATACTGCAAACCGGGGGCTGGTCATGCTGGATACCAGCCTGGAAAAATCCCTCACCTTCTACCGCAGCAAGGTAGAGGATGGCGCTCTGCTTGCTCCGGAAGTCTTGTCCGCCGCCTATGATTCACTGGTAAAAGATTTTAACGGCAATGATCCTTTCAATCAGAACATGCATAAAAACCTTGAGCTGTATCGGCTTCACATCGACATGCAGCGCAAAAACAAGGCTGTACCGCGTGATGCCATGCAGAAAGAAATTCTTGAACGCCGTTTTCAATAGGTAAAAGGAGAGAATCAATGTCTGACAAACTGCGCATTGGCTGGATTGGCACTGGTGTTATGGGCCTCTCCATGGCGGGGCATCTCCAGGCCGCAGGCTGGCCGCTGACCGTATATAACCGCACCAGGGCCAAAGCCGACCCCCTGATTGCCAAGGGCGCCAAGTGGGCCGATACCCCCCGCGCCGTGGCCGAAGCCTCTGACGTGGTCTTTACCATTGTGGGCTACCCCCACGACGTGGAAGAAGTAACCCTGGGCGAAAACGGCGTGCTGCGCGGCCTGGCCGCTGGCGGCATTGTGTGCGACATGAGCACCTCAAGCCCCATGCTGGCCGAGCGCATCGCCGCTGCCGCCAAAAAGCAGGGCTGCGAAGCGCTTGACGCCCCGGTTACCGGCGGCGACGTGGGCGCGCGCGATGCCAAGCTCTCCATCTTTGTGGGCGGCGACGAGGCCCCGTACAAGCGCATTCTGCCCTGCTTCAACAAGATGGGCGCCAACATACTGCACTGCGGCGGCGCTGGCTTTGGTCAAAAGGCCAAGCTTGCCAACCAGGCAGCCATTGCGGGCGTGATGATCAGCACGTGCGAGTCCTTCCTTTTTGCGCAGGAGGCAGGCCTTGACGTGGCAAAATGGATGGAGCTTGTGGTTGCCGGTTCTGGCGGCAGCTTTGCCATGAACACCCTTGGCCGCCGCATGCTCAAGGGCGACTTTGCCCCCGGCTTTTTCATCGACCACTTTATCAAGGACCTGGGCCTCTGCCTTGAGGAATGCCGCCGCATGAAGCTTGTGCTGCCCGGCATTACCCTGGCTGACCAGCTGTACCGCACCATGCAGGCCAGGGGCCAGGGCAGCAAGGGCACGCAAGCGCTGGTGGAATGCCTTGCCGAACTCTCGGCCAAAAAGTGGAAGACCTGCTGCAAATAGTTTGAAGTACGGCCCTGTGCGGCCATATGCCCGCCCGGCTGCAAAGCCGGGCGGGCAACACAGCATGACGAGCCTGAGCCCGCCTCTTTTGGGCAACCGTAAACAGGAGATCCGCCATGCCCCCCACCTGCTCCGGCAGTCCCTTAAATGACCCAGCCCTGGAGCCATACCGTCCTTTTCTGCAACGCCGCATCCGCACGTATATGGCAGAAGCAGAACGCATCCGTACCCACTACGGGTCGTTGCATGCGTATGCCGATCTGCATCTCAGCCTTGGCGCGCACCTTGTCCAGACCTCCGCAGGCTCAGTATGGCGCTGGCGCGAGTATATGCCCAATGCCGAAAGCCTGTGGCTGACCACCGACCGGCTCAATTTTCAGCGCCACGCCAAATACCGCTTTACGCGGTGCTCCGACAATATTTTTGAACTGGAGCTGCCCCACGATGCCCTCGAACACGGCACGTACGTGGAGCTGCGCCTGATTCCGTCGCAGAGCGCCGCCAAGCCCAACGGCAAGGCGCTCAAGCGCGTGCCTGCCTTTGCCGCCTGGGTGGAGCAGAACGCCGCTGTGCCGGAGCAATGGTGCGCCCGCCTGTGGTTGCCGCAGACCCCCTACCGCTTTAGGCATCCACGGCCCGCGCGTGCGCCCTTTCCGCGTATTTACGAGGCCCATGTGGGCATGGCCCAACCGGCGCAGCAACACCACGGCGACAGCATGGGCAGCTACGAGGCCTTCAGCCGCGACATCTTGCCCCGCATCAAGGCCAGCGGCTACACGGCGGTGCAGCTCATGGGCATACTGGAGCACCCCCTGTACCGGTCGTTTGGCTATCAGGTGAGCAGCTACTTTGCGCCGTCGTCGCGATACGGCACACCAGATGGCTTTAGAGCGCTTGTAGATGCCGCCCATGGTCTTGGTCTGGCCGTGCTGCTTGACGTGCCCCACGGGCACGCCAGCGCCAATACGGAGCAGGGTCTGGCACAGTACGACGGCAGCCGGTACTTTTTTACCGGGCAGCATAACCAGTGGGGTACGCCCTCCTTTGATTTCAGTCAGGAGATGACGCGGCGTTTTTTGCTCTCCAACTGCCGCTACTGGCTGGAGGAGTTTCTGGTTGACGGTTTTCGCTTTGATGCGGTCGGCAACATGCTGTACCGGGACTTTGGCGAGGACGACGATTTTTCGCACGTGGGGCGCTGCTTTTACGACCAGCACAGCGAGCCCCGCGCCAATGTGGACGGCGAGCTGTACCTTAACCTTGCCAATGCCCTGGTGCACGAAACCTGCGGCAATGCCGTAACCGTTGCTGAAGAATTTTCGGGCATGCCGGGGCTTACCTGCACGCCTGCACAGGGCGGTCTTGGCTTTGATTACCGCTTTGCCATGGGTATTCCCGACTATTGGGCCAAGTGCATAGCCGAGCCGCGCGATATGGGCAGCCTGTGGTACGAAATGACCAACCACCGGCCCTACGACCGCACCATCAGCTATGTGGAGTGCCACGACCAGCACATCAACGGCAGCGACGCCATGATCTGGCGGCTGCTGGGCAATGAAATGTACAACCGCATGGGCCTGCGGGATGAAAGCTGGAACATCTCGCGCGGGCTGGCCTATTACCGGCTTATGCGCCTGATGACGCTGTCCACGGCTGATGCGGGGTACCTCAACTTTATGGGCTGCGAATTTGGCCACCCCGAATGGCTGGACGCCGAGGCGTACGCCCACCGCCAGTGGGCGCTGGCCGACGACCCCATGCTCAAGTACCACGCGCTGGGCGACTGGGACAAAGAGCTGATGGAGCTTGTGCAGCGGCATTTGCAGGACTTTGCCCAGCCCCCGCTCTTTCGGTTTATCCATGAGGATAAACGCCTGCTGGCCTTTGAACGGGGGCAACTGCTCTTTGCCGTCAATTTTCATGAGCTGAACGCCCAGCAGGACCTGCGCTTTGCCGTTACCCCCGGAAAATATATCGAGCTTGTTTCGTCGGACGAACTGCGCTTTGCCGGGCACGGCAATCTGGCGGTCAAAAGCCCGGCAGCCGCGCATTTTACGAGCCCGCTGCCAGACAGAAACGAGGGGGATATTGCCCTCTATCTTCCGCCGCTTGTGGGACTAATTTTAAAAATTGTAAAATAATTTTTAAAAATCGTTGACAGGTCGGGTGGTTCCGCGTAGTTACTCTTCTCGCGTCGGGATGTAGCGCAGTCTGGGAGCGCACTTGAATGGGGTTCAAGGGGTCGAAGGTTCAAATCCTTTCATCCCGACCAGAGATTTAAGGGAATTCATGGAAACATGAATTCCCTTTTCTCGTTTGTGAGACCTACCCGGCTCTGCCCTACACGGGTCTACACCAAAGACAGGGGCAAGCCCCTTCAACGGGCAGTTTTCCCGACAGGTTTCTGATCAATTCACCAGCCATTTCAGCAGCACAAAACGCGTACACGCAGGCGGTAGTTTTCGAAGTTACGGAAGCCATACGCACGCCGCTGGATCAACTTCATTTTTCGGTGAAAACCTTCTGTGATGCCGTTATTCCGGATAAACGGAACATCCTGGCTACTTCTTCGCGCCCATTATGGCTCTACACAAAATCTCCGCCAAATTTCATACTTCACCCCAAGAAGTCAGATTCATCGACTGTCCTCATCTGCTTTTGACACATTCACTATATTAATCTATTTTTTACTACTATTGTTATTAAGATAAAAAGAGTTTACTTTCATCATAAAAGTTATATCTGATTTGAAACAAAGGAGAACATCATGTTTAAGCGTGCTGTGCTTGCATTAGTTCTGTCCCTGGCTCTTGCTGCCCCTGCGGCGGCGGAAACTACCGGCGTGTATGCTGGTGCAAAATTTATTGATTCTATTCAAAGCACGGGGCCTTTCTCGCTCAGCGGGGATGTAAAAGGCATTGGCATAGGCCAGTATTCACAAAATTCTGTGGGCGGCGGCATTTTTGTGGGCTATGATTTTTACCCGCAGTTTCAGGTGCCCATGCGCGCAGAACTGGAATACGCAATCAGAAGCAACGTTACCAAAACATGGGATGCCAGCGGAGCTGACGGCACAGCATCTTTTAAAGGCGAATGGGGCCTGCAAACGCTGTTTGCCAACGCTTATTGGGACTTTCACAACTCCACGGCCTTTACCCCCTACATTGGGGGCGGCCTCGGCCTCGGATTCATCAAAACCAAGTATACTGCCGACGTTGACGGCGACGGCGATTCTAGCAGCCTGACGCAGCACGATACCGTTTTTGCCTGGAATCTGGGCGCGGGCTGTTCGTATGCATTTACCGAGAATCTGTCGGCAGATCTGGCCTACCGCTATGTGGGGCTTGGGTATACAGATATCAGCAAGCATGTTGACGACAACAGGGTATCTATCGGCAATACCCCTTATGCCAATGAATTCAGCCTTGGCCTGCGTTACACCTTCTAAGCGTGACAAAAATATCTAGCGATTAGCCAAAGCCAACGGGCCGGGGATTTCTCCGGCCCTTTTATTTTGAACTGCAATACCATAGCTCATGGATATAACGGTGGATAAATTGAACGTAATGGATATATACAGCTAATAATCTATTGCGCTCGATTAGGCCTATCGCATGGAATGCAGCGCAGGATAAAACATTCTTGAATTCGTCTAAGTGAATAGTTAAATCGTTCAAACATGGAAAAATATTTAGATGTAACGCGCCACCCAGATTATCAGGTTTTGGCCCTGCTAGGAGCGTTTACGTGATAACTTTGGCTTTGCATTGACGTGATCAATGTATTCTTGCCTAAAATTACCGATCTTTCCGTTTTTACCAAGGTTTATATGCTTGTCCAGCCTGCCGCTCCCAATCAGCCAAAACAACTTGTCAACGTTGTAAGGGGAGACATTGGCGGCTTCAGCAATTCTAACTATGATCTTTTGTATCATATAGGGGCCATGCGCTTCCTCACATAGCCCTATTCCAGCAAAAATTTTGCTTATGTGGACATCCGGCTTGCCGTATTCAATAAAACCCAGTTCCTTAAGAAAATCACAGGAGAGCGGGTAACCAAGACCAACAACCTCTTCGGAAATTATCAAGGGGAGCGCTGCCATCGCCTGCTTGTTTTCGTAAAAAAGCCTTGTCCATTGATAAAATTCATCACCACTCCTGAACTGGCTAAGAAACAAGGCAGCTGACAATATGGTTTTGCAGTACATTGGCCAAATGCTTCTTGGTTCTTTTCTGACCTGTCCCCTTGGCTTAAGTTTCTTTTCTATGTCTGACAAAAGCTTTTCTGGCTTGCCCGAATATACTTCCAGGGTTCTGGCTACATCAAAATCGAATAATACTTTTCCCAGGTTATGCACATTACCTATTGATTTTCCAATAACGCCTTTTTTCATATTTGCATTCTGAGCCGACCTCAGCAACCGCTCAAAAAGTTCCGGCATATCTACTGGCTTTGCGCTGGCATCAGGCCGTTCCAGATAACTTTGCAGGATTTCTATTCGCTGTTGTGATGGAATCTTTTCAAGAAAAAACTGCTTTGCATCATTATAAATAGCCAACATAGAACTCTTCACCGTATTCGTCTCCCATTTATCATACTTATTTTATATAGTTATTTATTAATTTTTAATACTACTTCATCTTGTACCACAATGCAATATTTAAAAGTAAAAACAAGTAAATGCCATTTAAAAAATATCGATATAGTAGTAAATAAAACATTTCCGTGGAAACAGTGTGAATTTTATTAATCGCAATACGAATTACCGTGAACGAATCATTGACAGAATTGGTGAGGGGAGAAGCTGTTGCACTTCTTCGGAGCAGGCAACAGCACAACTAAGGGCAGTGGTATGGGCGATGCAGTCTTTTGGGTCTAGCCAGAGGGGGCACACCCTCTTGCCTGAGCGCTTATATATATCCGTCGGGCTTCTGCCTCGGCGTACTTACGCCATAAATTGATACAAAAATGTTTTCATAAAACCGTTAAAATAACAAATTCGTACTGCTTAAACTCCCGCATATTCAAATAAATAGTAATATATTGAGTAGTTACAAGTAAGTTTAGACATGGCACAAAACTTGCTGTTTGAGAGATCAAACAAACACGTGGAGGATTGCCATGTCCCGTATCTCGATCAACTGGCGCAAAGCGCTTACCTGCTGCGCCGCAATTTTATGCCTCGCCACCTCCGTACAGGCCCGCGAGACCGTCAAGGTTGGCTTTGTGGGTCCCCTTACCGGCGGCGTGAGCGCCATTGGTGTTGGCGGGCGCAATTCTGCCGAGCTGGCCGTCAAGGAACGCAACGAAGACCCCGACCGCAAATTCGACTACCTCTTTGTATCGTACGACGACGAATGCAAACCCAACATCGGTATTCAGGTGGCTACCAAGCTGGCCTCCGACCGCAAGGTTGCGGCTGCCGTAACCCACTACTGCTCCGCCGTGGCTCTGGGCACGGTTGATATCTATCACCGCTTTCATATGCCCGCCGTTGTCTGGGGCGCGGTGCATCCCGGCATTACCTACGGCAACGACTACAAGGAAATTTTCCGCACGCCCGGCACCATGATCAACCAGAACCAGGTTGCGGCCAAATTTATGAGCAGCCAGGGCTACAAGACCTTTGCCATCATCCATGACATCACCGACTACGGCAAATCGCACAAAGACTACTTTACCCAGTTCATCACCGAACAGGGCGGCAAGGTTATAGAAACCTTTGGCGTTACCCCCGATCAGCAGGACTTCACCGCCGAGCTGACCAAGATAAAGTCTCTGCACCCCGACGTGATCTACTTTGGCGGTCTTGTGCCCGTGGGCGTGCGCGTGCGCTCGCAGATGGAAAAACTCGGCATCGACGCCCAGTTTGAGGGCGTCTCGGGCATCAAGTCCGACGCATTTGTCACCGGCGTGGGCAACGAGGCCGCCGAGGGCACCCTGAGCTTTATTGAAGGAACCCCACTTGAAAAACTGCCCGGCGGTGATGCCTTTTTAAAGAGCTACAAGGACCACGGCTACGCCGAATCTGCCGAAGCCTACGGCCCCTTTGCCTACGCCAGCATGAAGCTTGTTCTGGATACCATTGAAAGCACCGGCCCCAACCGCGAAAAAATTGTCGAAGCGCTGAGCGCCGTTAAAGGCAAGGATACCCTGGTGGGCAAGGTTACCTTTGACGATCACGGCCAGAACATAGAACCAGCCGTCAGTACATTTGTGGTTCAGGACGGCCAGTGGGTTTTCTGGAACGACAGCGACTACGCCTCAGGCAAGCGTCAGCTCAGGCATCCCAACAAGTAGCAGGTTTCAGACATGCCGTCCGGCGGGGGTCTCCCGCCGGACGGCGACAACGCCCAGCAAGGCAAGGACTTCCGCATGGACATGTCACTCTTCATTCAATTCGTCATCAACGGCCTTATGCTGGGCATGATGTACGCATTGGTCGCCGTGGGATTCACCATATTTTTCGGCGTACTTGACGTCATCGTTTTTTCCCACGGCGACACGGTGATGCTGGGCGGTTTTTCCGGCCTCGCCATGTATATGTATCTGCAGCACGTGTTTCCAGGGCTTGCGCCGGGCTGGTCGCTGCTGTGGGTGGTGCTTACGGCGCTGACCACCATGGCCCTGCTTGGCATGCTGCTGGCCAGCACCATGATCATGCGTCTGCGCTCGGCGCCCGCACTCAACACGTTGCTGGCCACCATGATGCTGGGCACGGTGCTGCGCGAATCCATACGCCTGTTTTTTCCCAATGGCTCAAACCCGCAGCCTTTTCCGCATCTGTTGCCTGACTGGTCGCTGAATTACGGGCAGCTTTCGCTGCGGTTTGACAATCTGGTGCTGTTCAGCGCCGGTGCGGCGGCTGTGGTGCTGATACACCTGCTCATCTCGCGCACGCGCCTGGGCATGGCCATCCGCGCTGTGGCGCAGGACAGCGAAGCCGCACAGCTCATGGGCGTCAACTTTTCGCTGGTGGTGCTGACCGCCTTTGCCCTTGGCTGCGGCGTTGCCGCGCTGGCAGGCATTATGAACGGCATCTACTACAATGAAATCAACTTCAGCATGGGCCTGCTGCTGGGGGCCATCGGCTTCAGCGCCGCCGTCATAGGCGGTCTGGGCAATATTTACGGGGCTATCCTGGGCGGATTCATCTTTGCCTTTTTGCAGACTATCGGGGCGGTGGCCCTGCCGTTTTCAAGCGCGTACAAAGATGTCTTTGCCTTCAGCGTCGTTATTGTGCTTATGGCCTGGAAGCCCACGGGCCTTCTTGCCGAAAAATCCAGCCAAAGGGTCTAGCCATGTTATCCTTACGCAATACGCCTGCCGGGCCCCTTACCTGCGTGCTGACCGCAGTGGCCATAACGGCTTTTCTTGCCCTGTTTTTGCTGGCTGAAGAGCAGACCACCATTCTGCTCTATCTCGGCGCGGGGCTGATCCTGCTGCTGGGCCTCAAGGCCAGCGGCCTGCTGGATGTGCTGCTGCAGGCCGCCCGCGACAACGAATCCCTCTGGACGCGCCTGATGCTCGCCATGAGCCTTGCGCTGATATTGATCTTCCACGACGACCATTACAGCCTGTTTTTGCTGGGCACGATCATGACGTACTCTGTTGCGGTGCTTGGGCTAAACGTGCAGCTGGGCTACGCGGGCGTCATCAACTTCAGCGCGGCCTCGTTTTTTGGCGTTGGCGGCTACACGGCGGCCCTGCTCATGGCCAATGCGGGCGTACCCTCGCTGCTGGCCCTGCCGCTGGGCGGTCTGGCCTCGGCCCTCACGGGCTGCATACTGCTTTTGCCGGTGCTGCGCACGTCGGGCCACTATGCGGCCCTTGTGACCATGGCCTTTGCCCTGCTGTTCAGGGTTTTTCTTGAGGTCTGCCCCTGGTTTGGCGGCCCTCAGGGCATACCGGTGGAAGGGCTGAACGTGCTCGGCGCAAGCTTTATGGACGATATACGCATAGCCGGGCTGGATTTTTCGTTTTACGCCAAATACGACCTCTTTGCCCTGTTGATGCTCTGCCTGACCTTTGGCTTTATCCGCCGCCTGGAGCGCTCGTGGTTTGGGCTTTCCATGGACGCGGTGCGCGGCGACGAGGTGGCCTCGGCCTGCTTTGGCGTCAGCATCGCACGCTGGAAAATAACCGCCTTTACCATGGGCAACTTTATTTCAGGCATGGCGGGCGCGTTTTACGCCATGATGCTGGCCTACATCAGCCCGGCCAACTTTTCGTTTGCCGATTCGCTGCTTTTTCTTTCCATCCTGCTGTTGGGCGGCATAGGCAACAGCTGGGGGGTGCTGGTGGCTACAGCCTTTGTGGTCGCCCTGCCGGAAAAATTTCAGGTTATCCAGGAATACCGGTACCTCATCTACTCAAGCATCGTGCTGCTGATGATCATCTTTCGCCCGGCCGGGCTGCTGCCCCGCCGCGTGCGCAGCTACACGGGAGGCATGGCATAATGTGCGCCCATCTTCTTGAATGCACGGGCCTGTCCATGCGCTTTGGCGGGCTTATGGCGCTTCAGTCGCTGGATATCCATGTGGACAGCCACGAGGTCGTGGGGCTTGTAGGCCCCAACGGCTCGGGCAAAACAACGTTTTTTAATGTTGTGACAGGCATCTACCACCCCTGCGCGGGCAAGGTCATGTTCAACGGGCAGGATATCACCGGCCTCTCGCCGCAGGAGGTGTATCAGGCGGGCATTGCGCGCACGTTTCAGCGCTCTCGCCTGTGCCTCGACCTCACGGTGTTTGACAACATCATGATCGGCAGCCACAAGATCCTCGACCTGTCTTTTGTGCACAACATACTGCACCGCAAGGCTTTTTTAAAAAAATATCGTGAATATGAAGAAACCGCAGCCGCCCTGCTGCGGGCGCTCAACCCCGACCTGCCAGGCAGGCTGCACCACGCGGTCAGCGAATTGAACATGATCGACCGGCGTCGCGTCGAGCTGTGCCGCGCCCTGATCGGCAAGCCCAAGCTGCTGTTTTTGGATGAACCATCGGCGGGCATGACCCACGAGGAAACCCAGCAGCTCATGGACGAAATTGTGCGCATGGAGACCGGCGAGGCCAAACCCGCCATTGTGCTTATCGAACACGAGATGAACGTGATACGCCGCATAACCAGCCGCTGCGTGGTGCTGAACTTTGGTGAAAAACTGTGCGAAGGCAGTTATGAAAAGGTAACCGCCGACCCCATGGTGCAGGAAGCCTACCTTGGCACGGAGGTGTGCGAAGATGAACAAGTTTAAACCCCTGATGGTCGAAAACCTGCACGTTGCCTATGGCAAGGCCGATGTGCTCTGCGGTGTTTCGCTCGACATCCAGCCCGGCAAAACAACCTGCCTGCTCGGCTCAAACGGCGCGGGCAAGACAACCCTCATCCGCGCGCTGGTGGGGCTGACGCCCCCAAGGTCGGGCAACATCCAGTTTGCCGGCGTGGACATCACCGGCATGGCCCCGCACAAAATAGTGCGCATGGGCATATCGTGCATACCCGAAGGGCGGCGCGTGTTCCCCAAGATGAATGTGGAAGAAAACCTGCTCATGGGGGCGTATCAGGAGCCATCCGCCGCCAAGATACAAAACCGTCTGGCGCGGGTTTACGAAATCTTTCCCCGTCTGCGCGAAAGACGCGCGCAGTTCGCGGGCACCATGTCGGGCGGCGAGCAGGCCATGGTCTCCATCGGGCGCGGCCTGATGAACGAACCGCGCCTGCTGGTCATCGACGAGCCGTCGCTGGGCCTCTCGCCCGCGCTGGTCAGTGAAAACTTCAGGGTTATACGCTCGATCTGCGAGAGCGGCATCGCCGTTTTTTTGGTAGAGCAAAACGTGCGGCAAACCCTGGCCATAGCCCATCAGGGCTACGTGCTTTCGCAGGGGCGCATTGTGGCTGGCGGTACAGCCAAAGAACTGAAAGAAAACGCCGAAGTGCAAAAAGCCTACTTTGGCTGAACCCGGCAAGGAGGCGCCGCGCCGGCATTGACCGGCAGGCGAAACCCACATGACATACGCACCATCTTCTGTAGAGCTGGCCCAAAGCCTCGTACGCTGCAACACCATTTCTGGCGGCGACGAGCGTCAGGCACTGGAACCCCTTGCGCGGATATTGTCCGACGCGGGCTTTAGCGTTGTTTTTGACGCCTACGACCCGTCCGACCCGCAGCGTTGCAGCCTCTCTGCCCGTCTGCGGCCGGATGGCGACCAGCCGGCCCTGTGCCTGTGCGGCCATATCGACACGGTGCCTCTGGGCGCTGCGGGCTGGCGCATGCCCCCCTTTGAGGGGCGGATACAAAACGGCCTGCTTTTTGGGCGTGGCAGCAGCGACATGAAAAGCGGCGTTGCTGCCATGGTCTGTGCAGCCGCGCAAGCAGCCCCGCATATGCATGGCGATCTGGTCGTGCAGATATACGGCGGCGAAGAAACCGGCTGCGAAGGGTCCTTCCACATGGCGGCGCAGCCGCAGTTTTTGCGCAATATTGCTGCGGTTGTGGTGGCGGAGCCTACTTCATGCCGCCCGCTGTGCGGGCACAAGGGCGCGCTATGGCTTACCTGCAAAACCACAGGGGTTACGGCGCACGCATCCATGCCGCACAAGGGCGACAACGCGCTGGCAAAACTGCTGCCCTTTGCCAACGCCATGTGCTCCTTCCATCTTGAGGGCGACCACCCGCAGCTTGGGGCCGGCACATGCGTTATCTCCACGCTGCACTCTGGCTGCAACAGCAATTCCGTACCGGACAGCGCAGCCATGACTATTGATATCCGCACCGTGCCCCAGCACAATCATGACGACATACGCGCTGTTGTGGCCACCATGGCCGGGCCTGGCATCAGCACTACAACCACTCTTGACATCCCCGCCGTATGGACAGACCCCGGCCAGCCGTGGATGAGCCGCGCCTTTGACGTGCTCACCCCCCTGCTGGGGCACAGGCCGGATGTGGCCACGGTGCAGTTTTTTACCGATGCGGCCGCCCTGCGGCCCAGACTGCCAAACGTGCCCATGATGATACTGGGCCCTGGAGATCCCGCCATGGCCCACCAGGTAGATGAATACTGCGCTGTGGAGCAGATAGAACTTGCGACAAAAATGTACGCCGCCCTGCTGGCGGACTGGGCATAAACGACGGGGCAAGGCACTGAGGCAAACAGCATAATGTTTTGAGCCAATGCCGTGCAATCCACGCCTTGTCTCGTGCCGCGTCTGCGACGCTGCCGTATCCCGTCAACCGGCATCCGAGGAGGAACCATGCCCCGCTTCGCACTACCCCCCGTTCTTGGATTCGACCTGTTTCGCAAGGCCGATGCCGAAACGCTGCTGCGCCTGTACAGGGAACTGTTTTTACGCGTGGCAGCCAGCGAAGGTGAGCTGTTCATTTTTGCTGAGGGCGGTTTTCGCCCCAAAGTGGTTCTGGACGATCTGGAGGAAGCCCTGCGGCGCTGGCCCGATGTCGCGGGCAGACCACCGCTGTTTGGCGTGCCGGTGGGCATCAAGGATGTTTTTCGCACCAGCGGGTACGCCATCCGTTGCGGCTCGTTGTTGCCGTCGGCCCTCTTTGCCGGGGATGAAGCCCCGCTCGTGACCCGGCTGCGCGAGGCTGGGGCCATTGTTATGGGCATTACCGCCACTACGGAGTTCACCCATGCCGAACCGGCGGCCACGCGCAACCCCTGCAACAGGCGGCATACGCCGGGCGGCTCAAGCAGCGGCTCGGCCGCAGGGGTACGGGCCGGGTACTTTGCGCTGGCGCTTGGCACGCAGACCATGGGGTCTGTGGTCCGCCCAGCGGCTTTTTGCGGCGTGAGGGGGGTAAAACCGTCGCAAGGGCTTTTGCCGGGCCAGGGCATCATCAACTTTTCGCCCAGTCTGGACCAGCCGGGCTTTTTTTGCGCAACAACGCAGGATGCGGCGACCACGCTGTCGCTGTTTTGCGATACGCAGGCGCGGGGGCGCAAGGCCTCCACACTGTTTGTCGTGCCTGAAGGCGCGTATATGAGCGAGGTCGAACCGGGCATGCGCAGGGCTTTTGACCAGTACTGCGACCGGCTGGCCCGCCTGCCGGGGGTGCGCGTCATGAGCATGCCGGTTTTTGACGACTGGCAGGGCGTATACACCCGCCACCAGCAGCTTGCCGCGGCGGAACTGGCGCAGATGCATAATGCATGGTTTGCGGATTTTGGCCCGCTGTACCGGCCAAAAACGAGGGAATTTATCGAATTGGGGCAAACTCTCGGCGAGGGCGTCATTGAGGCGGGGCGTGCATCGTGCGCGGATCTGCGCAAAAAGCTTGATGACCTGCTGGCCGGTATGAAGGCAGACGCTTTTCTGGCCCCGGCAGCGCCTGGCGAGGCCCCCAAGGGCTTTGCCTCCACGGGTAACCCGGTCATGAATGTGCCGTGGACGCATGCGGGCCTGCCCGTACTGTGCCTGCCCATGGATACCGTGCGCGGCGGCCTGCCGCTGGGCGTACAGGCTGCTGGGCGCTTTGGCTGCGATGCGGAACTTATGGCGCTTGCGCCGCTGCTTGAAACCGCCGCCGCTCCGATGAGCAGCAACCCCCTGCCCTGACCTTGACCACAAGCCGCGCGCAGGGCCGCGCAACAGGACGTATCGCGCATCGCACGGAAGTGCGCCCTGGGGCTCTGGCCCCGTACATGGCCTTGCTGGCGCTGATCAGCATTTGCGCAAGAGATGCAGCGGCGGATGCCGCTTCCGGCTCGCCGCGCATGTCCTGCGCAAATGTCCGGCGCGCATGTCCGGCGCGCAACCCCCATGCTTGCTGTCGGCGTAACCCGTTGCCCCGCTACTGAAAAGCGGAGTCGGCAACAGTCTGCCGTATGTTTGGGCAAGCTCTGCGCCGCTAACGTACACTAAAAATTTTTCAACGACGCAAAGCCATCAAAAACTATTATTAAAAATTTCATACAAATTTAACATAATGTTTGATTTGTAGTTTTTTTTGAAGCGCAATCGCTATAACTGCAGTGCAATATTTCACTCAGGCGGTTGCAGCAGATGCAATCCATGAATAGCGCACGCTGATACACTACCAGATCATATTTTACTATGTTATGTTTTTGTATGAACAATCATGACAAATTTAATATTCCTTCAGTATGTCCGGCAGTATTCCCGAGGCTCAGCCGGGTAAACTGCTTTAAAGAGCTTAGCGGTTGCATGTCCACTTTATTCAGACAACCGATTTATATTTATGAACATTCATCAGCATATACAGCTGCGCGTTCAGGGCTTGAGTCAACCTGACTCATAAATTGTTTTAAGGAATTCAGCCAGTTGGCAATACGCATTCTACTTTTACGCAGCTTTGCACCTTGCAACGGCTGCACGCGCGCCAGTCGGTTAGCCAACACACCATTATCCATAATAAGAATCTGTTGAATTGTTTATGCCAGTCATGTAAAAAATGATCACAAAAGCACCCGCGTGCAACAAACTTATGGCAGCTAAAAACTGATGCAGCTGGTTGCGTTAGCCGTTTACCTGTTGCTATATAGCCTTGGAATAAGGGGGCGATGCATGTCATCATCAACGGAAAGCTTCTGCTATATACCTCAATCAAACAACTATGAAATTTTCAATGCTGCGCATAATGCAAAAAGCCTGGTTAAAATCACCTGCTGCGTCCCATACCAGGGCAAGCTCAAAGATATTACGTGCTATGGGCACATTAAAGGCGTTGTCGGACGCGAAGCGCAGATGGATATTGTTGAACGAGAGGTACTTAACCGCCCCTGTAAGATATATGCCAATGAGTTTGAATATTTTTTTTGCCTCGACAAAACATATCCTCAACGTATGCGCCTGGGCTACCTTGGCACCGGCAAAATACTTAATGTAAAAAAAGATACGGACAGCAACATTGCAGCAATGGACCTGCGCTTTGCCGCCAAGAGTGTTGAACGCCGCATGCGCCGCGACAGAAGAATAGACTGGAGACCAGAATATTCAAAAGTTGCGGGTGTAATCCGGCTTGATACTATCCCTGAATCCAAACTGGATCTCAAAAACCTGATCCAGCAGCACTACCGCCGGACAGGCGGCAGCGCTCAAATTATAAACATCTCTGCTGCGGGAGCCTGCGCATTGCTGCCCGACGAGGCGGAACTGAAGAGCCTGTCTACGGACACGTATCTTTTACTGTACATCATATCCGACAGGTTTGACATGATGAATGCCGCCTATGTCCTTTTGGGCAAAAAAATCGGCGTTACCAGCAGCGATGTCGGCAATATGCTGAAACTCAGGATGCAGTTCACTCACGAGCTTGACCTCACCACCAACATGTACCACCTTGATTGGGTAGATATAGCCCAGACAGGGTCTGACCATCTCGGCAGTTTTATTGAAGAATACTGCACTGGTGAAAACGGCGAGTGCGACTTTATCAACGGCTCATAGCTCGGGGCAGCAGCGCAATCTGCCTTGTATTGGTGCCAATATGCAAAGTTGCCGTTCCGCTTTATTGCCGACCGGCATTTTTTTTGCGTGCCAACCTTTTGCCTTCATTGCAGCCAATGTGTCCTTGCCCATCCCTTAAGCAAGGGGGAATCACGGTCATTTTGGCATCCAGTTAATAGAAGGCCGATTTTTCTCTGCATTATTTCTTTGCGGGCGTATGGACACATAACGCAAGGCACAGTAGGCTTTACAAACTGATTCACTCGTATTCGCCTTGAACAAATCTGAGGGCGAAACAGGTATGCGGCGGTTTTGCAATATCGGTTTTGAGCCCAGAGCATAAACATGCTCGAGTGTGCGGGCACTGCCCTGAACGCCTATGCTTTTTATTTTTTCTGCCCGGCATTTCACCCACATCCGCAAATGGGAGGAGCAGAATGCAGCTTAGAGTATCCACACGCCTGTGGCTGGTATTTGGCACCATTTTTTTTCTGATATTGCTCAGCGCCCTGTTTGTGCGGCATAGACTGAACCAGTCAAACTCCCTTGCCGACCAGACCAGCCAGCAAAGCATGCCCATGGCATTGCTGGCCGCGGATATGAAACTGCAGGCGGTGCAGGTGCAGCAGTTTCTCTCTGACGTATCCGCCACGCATAACCCTGGCGGATACAAGGAGGCCAAGGAGGCCGCCGACGCCTTTCATGCGCATGCAGATGCCTTCAAAAGCAAATTTGCGCAGGAGCGCAACGCTGAGGCCATGGAAAAGCTGGCTGCTGCCGTTAAAGCCTTTGACGCAATGTACGCCCTTGGTCGCACCATGGCCGAAACCTATGTTGCCCAAGGCGTAGAGGCTGGCAATGTGCTTATGGAAACGTTTGACGCTGCTACTGAATCTCTCACAGACTCCCTTGATCCTTTTATTGAAGAGCAGATGAGCGAGGCTGCAACCAACCTTGAGTCGTTAAAGGCAAGCCTTGTCGCAAGCCAGATGCTGCAATGGCTGCTGGCGGGCATATCCATTGCATTTGGCTCGCTGTGCGCTTTTTTTGTCATTCGTTCGCTCAGGCTGCAGCTCGGCGCCGAGCCTGCGGATGTGGCTGATGTGGCCCAAAAGATCGCCAGCGGCGATCTTGAAGTTGACATGAGCCTGCGCAACGGCCGCACGTATTGCGGCGTGTTTGCCGCCATGTGCGAGATGCGCGACAGGCTCAAGGACAACTTTGCCCAGCTGGCAGCCCGTCAGGCCGAGGCGCAGCAGCAGGCAGAGACAGCCCGCATGGCCACTGCCGAAGCAAACGAATCCAAAGCGCTGGCTGAAAAAGCCAGAGCGCAAGGCATGATGCAGGCTGCGCAGCAGCTGGAGACGGTGGTTGATACAGTCAGCTCGGTTTCCGCAAACCTTTCCACCCAGATTTCACACTCGAGCCGGGGCGCGGACGACCAGTCGGGCCGCGTACGCGAAACCGCATCCGCCATGGAACAAATGAACGCCTCGGTGCTTGAGGTTGCCAAAAGCGCCCAGCTCGCTGCGGATGTTTCTGGCAATGCAAAAAAGCAGACCCTGGAGGGCGCGCAAATCGTCAATGAGACGGTGGAGAGCATCAGGGACATCCAGGCAAAATCGCTGTCAATCAAGCATGATATGGGTGATCTCGGCAAACAGGCCGAGGCCATTGGCCAGGTCATGAACGTCATTGCCGACATCGCCGACCAGACCAACCTGCTGGCTCTCAACGCGGCCATTGAGGCCGCCCGGGCTGGCGATGCGGGCCGGGGGTTTGCCGTTGTGGCCGACGAGGTGCGCAAACTGGCGGAAAAAACCATGACCGCCACGCGCGAGGTGGGCGAGGCCATCAGCGGTATACAGCAGGGAACCCGTAAAAATATTGTCAGCGTTGAAGACGCAGGCGCGGCCATTGAACAGGCAACCGCTCTCTCTGCCCGCTCCGGCGATTCCCTGAAGCAGATTCTTGAGTTTGTTGAGCTTGTCCACGACCAGGTTCAGTCCATAGCAACGGCCAGCGAGCAGCAGTCGGCAGCCAGCGAGCAGATCAACAGGTCGGTTGAACAGGTTGCCGCAATCTCTGCCGAAACAGCGCACAGCATGGAACAGGCATCACAGGCCGTAGAAGCCCTGGCGCAACAGTCGCTGGCGCTGCAAAAGCTCATCCACGACATGAAGTCCTAGCGACGCGCAGGCGTCCTATGCAACAAGGCCGCGCAGATTCTGTGCGGCCTTGTTTTTTGTCTGTAGCTCCCCCCCTATCTGGTTGTCTGCACCCCTTCAGCAGAGAGTTAAAAATGCCCGGCGGCGATGACAGCTGCAACAGGCGCATAGTTAGCGATTCGATAATAAAAATATTTATTGTTTGTAACACTATCAATCCTCTTGCAATATTTTTTGTATCTTAATATATTTCAAAAATAGGAATGAAATTACTTATACTCGTGTAGGCAAATACTTTGCCGCTGCAAGTAATCAATACAGCGCACAGTATTTTGCAACTTGCAGAGGCAAAGCAATGCAAGTCAAGTCATAACACTCTACATTACAAAAGGATATTTGCGCCAAGCAGCCCTTCAACATTGACAAGACACCTATTGGAAAGGATGCAGCGAGCATGCAGCTTGCCCCCCCTCTGTCATCAACGCATAAAGGACCTGCCAATGACCAATCTTCTTGGTGAATTTTTTGGAACAATGATACTGATTACCTTTGGCGCCGGTGTTGTGGCCTGCGTGCTGCTCAAGGGCTCCAAGGGACAAGGCGGAGGCTGGATTGTCATCACTGCGGGCTGGGCTTTTGGCGTCATGCTGGGTGTTTTTACCGCTGTCGCTCTGGGCGCGCCGCAGGCAGACCTTAACCCTGCAGTGACCCTTGCCAAAACCATGCTCGGCGTCTACGGAACGGGGCAAGCCATCGCCACCATGCTTGCGCAGGTTGCCGGCGGCTTTACCGGCGGCGTCATTACCTGGCTTGCCTACCTGCCCCACTGGGCCCCCACTGAAGATCCTGATCTCAAGCTTGCCGTTTTCAGCACTGCGCCTGCCATCCGCAGCTTTGGGCAAAACTTTTTGTGCGAAGTAATCGGCACATTTATGCTGCTCTTTGGCATATTTGCCATCTTTCATGCCAACAACGGCACCCTGCCCGCAGGCTACGGCCCCTACATGGTTGCCATTCTTGTCTGGGCCCTGGGCCTCAGCCTTGGCGGCCCCACGGGATACGCCATCAACCCCGCCCGAGACCTTGGCCCCCGCATTGCCCATGCCGTGCTGCCCATCGCCGGCAAGGGGTCGTCTGACTGGGGCTATGCCTGGATTCCTGTTTGCGCTCCCATGACGGGCGCGGTTCTTGCCTACGTTGTCGGCAAGCTGATCGGCCTGATTTAACTTTGAGCGACTCCGTGCCGTCGGGCTGCGCTGCGGCAATCATGCCGCCTGCCGGATGACGGCAAACACCAACCATGCTTTCGGAGGATATTATGGCTCACAAATATATACTGGCTCTTGACCAGGGGACCACCAGCTCGCGCGCCATCTTGTTTGACCGCGACGCCAACATCATTCAGGTCGCCCAGCGCGAATTTACCCAGATATTTCCGCAGCCCGGCTGGGTAGAACACAACCCCAATGAAATTTTTGACACGCAGGCGCACGTGGCCAAGGAGTGCCTCAAACACGCAAATGCCCAGGGCAGCGATCTGGCCGCCATCGGCATCACCAACCAGCGTGAAACCACCATCGTGTGGGATAAATCCACCGGAGCTCCGGTGTACAACGCCATTGTGTGGCAAGACCGGCGCACCGCCGGTTTTTGCGACCAGCTGCGCGCCGAGGGCAAGGCTGAAATTATTCGCAAAAAAACGGGCCTTGTACTTGATGCATATTTTTCAGGAACCAAGGTGCGCTGGATACTCGACAACATTCCCGGCGCACGGGCAAAGGCTGAAGCGGGCGAGCTGCTTTTCGGCACGGTAGACACATGGCTTGTCTGGAATTTCAGCAAGCGCGGGGCGCATGTTACCGACCCCTCCAACGCCAGCCGCACGCTGCTTTTCAATATTCACACCGGGCAATGGGATGACGAACTGCTTGAAATTCTCGGCGTACCCCGCGCCATGCTGCCCGAAGTTGCGCCTTCGTCCAGCGTCATGGCCCAGACGCACCCCGAATTTTTTGGTCAGGCCGTGCCCATCGCGGGCGTGGCAGGCGACCAGCAGGCCGCAACCTACGGCAATGCCTGCATGACCGAAGGCATGGCCAAAAACACCTACGGCACGGGGTGCTTCCTGCTGCTCAACACCGGCACCAAACCGCGCGAAAGCAAAAACAACATGCTCACCACGGTTGCCTGGCAAACCCCCAAGGGACTCTACTATGCCCTTGAAGGCAGCGTTTTTGTTGGCGGCGCGGTGGTGCAGTGGCTGCGCGACGGCTTGGGCTTTATCCGCGATTCGTCCGAGATGGAGAGCCTCGCCATCACCGTGCCCGACAACGGGGGCGTTTACCTTGTGCCCGCCTTTGTGGGCATGGGCGCTCCGTACTGGGACCAGTACGCCAGAGGCACCATGGTTGGCATAACACGCGGAACCAACCGGGGGCACATAGCCAGGGCGGCCATAGAATCCATTGCCCTGCAAACCCTCGACATCATGGACGCCATGCAAAAGGACGCTGGCGTCCCCCTCACCACCCTGCGCGTTGACGGCGGCGCAAGCCGCAACAACATGCTTATGCAGTGCCAGGCCAACCTGACAGGCGTAGTGGTCGAACGCCCGGTCGTTACCGAAACAACAGCCCTCGGCGCTGCCTACCTCGCCGGGCTTGCGGTTGGATTTTGGGAAAGCGAAGAACAGCTCTGCGCCCAGTGGAAACTTGACCGCCGTTTTGAGCCCAACATGCCCGAAGACCGCAGGCAAGAGCTGCTGCACCAGTGGCACCGCGCCGTTGACCGCGCCAGAAGCTGGATAGAAGAATAGCCGCAAGGCGGGCTGCTGACGGCCCGGCATCATCGATAATTAATGCAAAAGGTCGCTCATTGGGCGGCCTTTTGTGTTGCGACTTTAGCCAGTTGAGCGCAACTGTGCGCGAAACAGAGAACCCCCGCTATTGGTATGACCCCCATCATGTTTTCAAAATTTAAGCCTGGTGAGGCTTTTTTACTTTGTCTACCTGATGGGGGTCATACAGTGCAGACCATATGCGGGTGGTTTTGATTGCCCATGATTATTGTCAGTAACTGCCGCTTGCATGGGCAGTTACGGCTGTCATTGTGCCCCGCCCCCTCGCCTGCTCCTACGCAGCTGCTGATGCGCGAGCTTCGTCGGCTGCGCTGTTATCGCAGCCAGCGCAAAACGGAGGCTCCATTTCTGGGCCAGATATACCACCAGCCTTGCGCAAACTTTTGCCTGTTGTCTCGCCTGAACGCCAGGCAATTTATTAAATTATGAATATTTTGACATTGAAATTAACTTTCAAATTTGTTACTTCATGTTCACGCCTTACCCGGTAACCCCTTGTACCCTAACAATCTGTGCCATGCACGGCGTATCTTGCCGCAGGCAGTAAGGATAATCTCATGTTGTGCACCTCTCGCCTCAATCTTGCCGAATGCGCCCGCAGGCAGGACCGCTCCACTCCTGACAGCAACACTGTCACCGAAATAATTCACCAGCTTGCAGAATCACTGGGCAAGGCCATCGACGCCAAGGATACATACACTCTTGCACACTCAGAAGAAGTTGCCGTTATTTCGCAGACGCTGGCCCTGTCCATGGGACTGGGGCACCAGATGGCAGACCTTATCCACGTAGCGGGGCACCTGCATGACCTTGGCAAGATAGGCGTGCCGGACGAAATTTTGGCCAAGACCTCTCCGCTTATAACCAAGGAATGGCTGGCCATACGCAAACATCCTGACATCGGCGCGGACATTCTTGCGCCCATCGCCTGCCTGCGCGAGTGCGGCATTGTAGACATGGTACGCGCCCACCACGAGCGTTTTGACGGCAAAGGCTATCCGCAGGGGCTGACTGGCGGGCACATACCTCTGGGCGCACGAATCATTGCCGTGGCAGACAGCCTTTCGGCCATGTTGCAGTCACGTCCATACCGGCAGGCAAAAACATTTGACGAAGCCTGCCGGGAGATAACGCGCGGCACGGGCAACCAGTTTGACCCTCAGGTAGTTGCTGCCTTTGCAAGGGTAAAAGACCGACTGCGCGACCTTGTCGCCATGCTGCGCGTGGCCTGAGCCAACATCGGGCAAAGCCTTGCCGGCTGCACGCACGGCATGTGGTTGCGCGGATCGACAACACGCCCGGCCGCAACCGCATAAATGTGTGCACAGCGCCAGACCTGCTGTCTGGCGGGCGCACAGTATTACAAGGCGACGGCAAAAGGGCCTACGTCAGCTTTTCTGCGGTATATCAGCCAACTTTCAGCAGTATTTCAGCCATGGTCAGCCAGCAGCATACGCCCAAAGGACCAAACTGTTTGACGGCAGCGCTGCAACAAGATATTTTAGCGTTTTGGCAAATGCTCGGCATGCCCATTTCAGAGCATTCATCCGCTCTACCCTGCAGCCCATGTCCTACAATCCCCAGGCGCAGGCGGCACGCTGTGCGCAACCCATGCAGCGCCCACGCTTTTTGCCGGTTGCCGCATGGCTCACAGCCCAATTTGCGGCGGCTCGCACCAGACCTTTGAATTTCAGGCAGTTTTTATGCAAACAAACATATCGTCGGCCATGAGCCGTGAAGCGCTCAGACGCCGTACTTTCGGCATTATTTCGCACCCTGACGCAGGCAAGACCACGCTTACCGAAAAGTTGCTGCTGTTCGGCGGAGCGATCCAGATGGCCGGCGCGGTCAAAGCCAAAAAGGCCCAGCGCCACGCCACCTCCGACTGGATGGAAGTGGAGCGCGAGCGCGGCATCTCCGTGTCGTCCTCGGTGATGAAGTTCACCTACGCCGACCACATCATCAACCTGCTTGATACCCCCGGCCACCAGGACTTTTCGGAAGACACCTACCGCGTGCTTACAGCCGTGGACTCGGCCCTGATGGTCATCGACTCGGTCAAGGGCGTCGAAAACCAGACCCGCAAGCTCATGGAAGTGTGCCGCATGCGCGACACGCCCATTTTGACCTTTATCAACAAGCTTGACCGGGAAGGGCGCGACGCATTTGATCTGTTGAGCGATATTGAGCAGACTCTGGGCATTCAGGCCGCGCCCATGACTTGGCCTATCGGTATGGGCAAGAGCTTTCAGGGCGTGTACGACATCAAACGGCAGGCGATCCGCTTTTTTGCCGAAGACGGCAAAAAAACCTCGCGTCCCAAGGAAGCCCTGGTCATCAACGGGCTCACCGACCCGCAGCTGCCCGAGCTGATTGGCGAAGACGCCGCGGAACAGCTGCGCACCGAGATTGACCTGCTTGAAGGCGCTGGCTTTCCCTTTGACAAGGAGCTGTACCTCAAGGGCAAGCAGACCCCGGTATTTTTTGGCAGCGCGGTAAACAACTTTGGCGTGCAGGAGCTGCTGGACACACTGGTGCGCCTTGCGCCCGGCCCTATCCCCAGAGTGGCGGAATGCCCCACCGGCGAGCGTGTGGTCAATCCGCTTGAAGAAGACTTTTCTGGCGTGGTCTTTAAAATTCAGGCCAACATGGACCCCGCGCACCGCGACAGAATAGCCTTTATGCGCATTTGCTCGGGCCACTTTGAGCGCGGCATGAAGGTAAAGCACCACCGCATCGGCAAAGAGGTGCAGCTTTCGCGGGCCATCACCTTTATGGCCCAGGACCGCGAAGGCGTTGAAGACGCATGGCCGGGCGACATCATCGGCCTGCACAACCACGGCACCCTCAAGATCGGCGACACGCTGACAACCTCTGAGCCGCTCAAGTTTACGGGCATCCCAAGCTTTTCACCGGAACATTTTCGCCGGGTGCAGCTGGCCGACCCTTTGCGCTCCAAGCAGCTGGTCAAGGGCCTTAAGCAGCTGGCCGAAGAAGGCGCCATCCAGGTTTTCAGGCCGCTTACAGACAGCTCGCACATTCTCGGCGCTGTGGGCGTGCTGCAGTTTGACGTTATCATCGCCCGCCTCAAGGCGGAATACGGCGTTACCGCCGTATACGAACCATCGCCCATCTCGTGTGCGCGCTGGATAACCTCAAACGACAGGGCCGCGCTCGAGTCGTTCAAGTCAGACCAGCAGTCAAGCCTGGCCTATGACGGCGACGACTGCCTCGCCATTCTTTCAACCAGCGAGTGGAAACTTTCGCGCATTATTGAAGAGTGGCCGCAAATCACATTCCACACTACGCGTGAAATCAGATAACTGTACAAAGACAGCAAAGCCAACAGCAAATAGTCAGCGCATGTGGCAATTATCCCCTGCAAGCGGAAATTGCTGCGTGCGCTGACTATTTGCATGGACTCATTACGCTGACGCGCACTATGCCAGCTGCCGGGGAATGGTCCGCAGCATGAAACCGCGCTTGAAATGTTTTCAAACCGGGCATATATGGGTTGCTGGATTATGCCGTAAGGCCAATCTTTCTGTTCGGGTGCTGCCTTCGGTGAGGAAGCCTACACGCCTGAACCCCGCAACTCCCAGTCAATCATCCATATGCTAAAAAAACTGCTGTTTTTATTGGTTATTTTTATAGCCATGCTCGAAGTGGCATCATATTTTTATATAAAATATGTAAATACAAATATTCAGATGCCATCGTACAGCCTTGTAAACGTCAACAGCAAGTTCTGGACGTTCAGCGATGAGCACTTTGGTGTTTGGCACCATCCGTCGTCGACATATCTGCACAAAAAACCCTGTTTTACACAGAGTTATGCTTCCAATGCCTACGGCATGCGCGACAAGGAGCGCACCAAGGACGCAGAGCAGCAGCGCGTGGTAGTGCTGGGAGACTCCTTTATTGAGGGCTGGGGCAACAGGTCTGAAGACAGGCTCTCCAACCAGCTTGAGGCATCAACCGGAGCGGAAGTGCTCAATTTTGGCACCTCAGGCGGATTTGGCACGATTCAGGAATGGCTGCAGTACAAATACATGGTAAAGCAGTTCAAGCATGATGTCGTTCTGCTGGGCATTTTGCCCCGCAACGATTTTGAGGACAACAGCCTTGAATTTTACTACACCCAAAAAACGGATGACTACAGGCCGTATCTTGTGGGCGACTACCCTGATTACAAGCTGTTTTACCCTGTAAAAACCTTGCCGCACCCCACCCGATTTGAGGCTTTTACCAAAAGTCTTCAACTCTCGCTGCTGGAATGGAGTTGCCTGTACCGGGTGGCCATTTACCTGAACGATTTTAAAATTGAACACATGAAGCTCGTGCCCCGTTGGGCTCCGGAGAACATCAGCGACCCCTCCGGCGGCTCCATGTATTATTCGACGCAAGAGAACGAATGGAATATCATGCGGTACTGCATTGAGCAGCTGGTGGCCGAAGCGGGCAACCGCAAGGTCATCGTGTTCACCATTCCCGCATATCAGGATTTTGAGCACTACGACGGCCAAGAGCCGCCGCTGGCCCGCAAGTTTCGCGAGCTGGCCAAGCGCACCGGGGCAACCTATGTGGACCTGATGCCCGCCATGGTCGCCAGGGGCGTCAAGTTTCCCGATCTGTACTTTAGCTGCGACAAACACTGGAATGCCTTTGGCAATGCCGTTGCCGCCGACATTCTCGAGCCTTACGTGCGTGCCGCGCTGCAATCCGCACCAACGGCAAGAGGTAACTGATGCAAGACCGCAAACTTTATTTCGGCTTTTTGCCTGCTGCCGTGAGCAACAAGGAATGCGCCGATACCGCCATGGCCATGACCCTGATATGTCTGCTGGCCGTAATGTACACCCGTTCGCTCACGTTGCTGCCGCTTGCCCTTGCACTGCTGCTGCTGGGCATGGTGTGGCCCCGCGTTTACTCTCCCCTTGCCAAGCTCTGGTTGGGGCTCTCCCTGCTGCTTGGCTCGGTCATGTCGCGCCTGGTGCTCAGCATCATTTTTTTGGTGGTTGCAACGCCGATTGCCTTGGTCATGCGCCTGTTCGGTCATGATCCCATGCGCCGCAAGGCGTGGAAAAAGGGGACAGATTCGACCTTTGTTTCGCGTGACCACCTTTTTGAAGCAAAAGACCTGGAACAGCCTTTTTAGGCTTTGTTCCGCTGGAGATAGTACATGGATTTTCTTAAAGACATGCTGCAGTTTTTTATGCAGCGCAAAAAATTCTGGCTGCTTCCCCTTGTCATCGTGCTGCTGCTGTTTGGCGTGCTTGTTGTAATGACCAGCGGCTCGGCCATTGCGCCCTTTATCTATTCCGTTTTTTAAGCGAACGCGCCGCAACCGTAGCGCCTGCACCATATGGAGTACTGCATGCCCAGAGCCATTCTTGGCATATCCGCTTATTATCACGATTCTGCCGCCGTGCTGCTTGTCGACGGCAAAATTGTAGCCGCCGCTCACGAAGAACGGTTCTCGCGCATCAAGCACGACTCCGGCTTTCCCCGTCAGGCTGCGGCCTATGTGCTGCGGGAGGGCGGCCTGAATATTGCCGATCTGGAGGCCATTGCTTTTTACGACAAGCCCTACCTCAAGTTCGAGCGGCTGCTTGAAACATACAACGGCTTTGCCCCTGCGGGCCTGCGCAGCTTTCTTTCCGCCATACCGGTGTGGATCAAGGAAAAGCTGTTTATGCGTTCCTTGCTGCGCGACGCCATAGCCGAGCTTGGCCCCGGTTCGCCCCGGATGCTCTTTCCCGAGCATCACCTTTCGCACGCTGCCAGCGCCTATTACCCCTCGCCTTTTGACAGGGCGGCCATACTGACCATCGACGGCGTGGGCGAGTGGGCGACCACGACCATCGGTCTGGGCGAAAACGCCCAGATACGCATCTTGAAAGAGCAGCAATTTCCTCATTCGCTGGGTCTGCTGTACACGGCCTTTACTGCGTACTGCGGTTTTAAGGTCAACTCGGGCGAATACAAGCTCATGGGGCTTGCGCCTTACGGCGACGGCGACATGGAGCTTGTGGCCAGACTCAAAAATGCCATTTGCGAAAACATGGTGGACGTACGCGACGACGGCTCCCTGCTGCTGAACATGGCGTACTTTGACTACGCCACCGGCCTGCGCATGTACAAACGCGCCAGGTGGGAAAAACTGCTTGGCATCCCCCCGCGTGACGCGGAGAGCGAAATCAGCCAGAAGTATATGGCTCTGGCCCTGGCTATCCAGCAGGTGACGGAAGACATCGTGCTCAAGCTGGCGCGCACGGCGCGCAAGCTGACCGGCTGCGACAACCTGGTGATGGCTGGCGGCGTGGCGCTGAACTGCGTGGCCAACGGCCTGCTGATCCGCGAGGGCATATTCAAGAACGTGTGGATTCAGCCCGCGTCGGGCGACTCCGGCGGCGCGCTGGGCGCGGCATATGCGGCATGGCATATCTGGGCTGGCAATGACCGCCCTTCGCCCAACGGCGTTGACGCCATGCAGGGGGCATATCTTGGCCCGCAGTTTTCGCGCAACGACATCATGCGGGTTGTGCGCCGTTTTGGCGCGCCCCACAAAGAGTGCGCTACTGAACAGGAACTGTATTCCACGGTGGCCCGCCACCTTGCCGACGGCGCTGTGGTGGGCTGGTTTCAGGGCCGCATGGAATATGGCCCCCGCGCTCTGGGCGACAGGTCCATTCTGGGCGACCCCAGACGGCCCGAAATGCAAAAAAAGCTGAACCTCAAAATAAAATTCCGCGAGGGATTCCGTCCCTTTGCACCGTCTGTGCTCGAAGAACACTGCGCGGAATGGTTTGACCTTGAGGCTTTGTCGCCCTACATGCTGGTCTGCGCCCCTGTGGCGCAGAAGCACCGCACCACCCTGCCCGCAAACGTCCGCGAGCTGCCGCTGTACGACAGGCTGTACCTGCAGCGCTCCACGGTTCCGGCCATTACCCATGTGGACTGGTCCGCCCGCATCCAGAGTGTCTCGCGCAGCACCAATCCACGGTACTGGGGACTTATCGATACCTTCCATCGCGAGCACGGCTGCCCCATGGTGGTCAATACAAGCTTTAACGTGCGTGGCGAGCCCATTGTCTGCACTCCGCTCGACGCTTACACCTGCTTTATGCGCACCGAGATGGATTATCTTGTGCTGGGCGACATGATTTTTGACAAACGCGAACAGCCCGAATGGCAGGAAAATGTAGACTTCAAGTCTATTTTTACCCTCGACTAGCTGCCAGCTTCCGTAACCGCAAAAAAGGGTGGGCCTCCTCAGGAGATCCACCCTTTTTTGCGGTCTGTCGGCAGATTGACCGCCCGTGCGGTCAAGTCGGATTTGTCTGCTGCCTATGCCTGCGCCCTGGGGCGCACAAGGCAGCCCGCAAGCCCAAAGATGCAGGCTGGCGCAATCCAGCCCAGCCCCACGGATTCAAAGGGCAGGCTGGCCGTTATGGACAACGGCAGGCCAAATCCCTCAAGCACGCTCAGGCCGCTGCTCAACAGCGCCCCTACAGTGGCAAAGCGAAAAATGTTGTCGTTGCGGATGTACCTGTCAAACAGCGACAGCACAATGACCACCAGCGTGCCGGGATACAGAAAGGTAAGTATGGGCGCGGCAACGGCGATGATGATGTCGAGGCCCACGTTTGAAATCACCATGCTGAAAAGCCCGGTGCACACGGCTACAGTCCGGTAGCTTACCCGGCCCTTGCTGAACTGTGAAATAAAGGTGCCGGTTGTGCCTATAAGGCCCACCGCCGTAGCCATGCACGAAATGCTCATGACCACAGCCAGCACCACCGTACTGGCACTGCCAAAAAGCCCGCCCACCAGATAGGCCGCCAGCGCGCCCTTTTCCGTATCTGCCGGGTACAGGCTCGAGCCGGTTGCCCCAAGGTAGCACAAACCGCCATAGATGACGAACAGCAGCGCACCCGCCACAAGGCTTGACAGGCCCACGGACAGGGCCTTTTGGCTGCCGCTCGTGTAGCCCTTGTTTTTCAGCGCGGTCACGATAACAAAGCCAAAAACCAGCGAGGCCATGACGTCAAGCGTCTGGTATCCGGCCAGAATGCTGTTCCAGGCCACGTTGGCGTCATGCACATCGGCATTGATGCGCCCCAGAGGCCAGGCCACAGCCGCGATCACAATAAGGATAAAACCGCCGATCTTGATGGGCGAAAGATACCGGGCAATGGCATCCACCATATTTGACTCGCGGTAGGCAAGTACGGTGGAAATGCCAAAAAACACCACGGAATAGAGCACCTTGGCCAGCGTTATTCCCTTGGAGGAATAGCCCAGCGGCGCAAACGAAATGGCAAAGGCTGTGGCCCCTGTTCGCGGTATGGCCAGCAAAGGACCTATGCACAAAATAATGGCGCTCATCATGAGCATGGCAGGCAAAGCGCCAAGCCGGTGGAACAGGCCCTCTTTGCGGTCTATGCACGATGACGCAAGCATGGCGTAGATGGTCAGCAGCGCAAGCCCCACATCGGCGGCATAGTAACACAAAAATCCCGTGAACCACTGCGTGCCCGCCGTAAGGCCAATATAGAGAGGAAAAACCACGTTTCCCGCACCAAAAAACATGGAAAACAGCGCAGCTCCGACCACAAATGAATCACGCAGAAGTTTCTTGTTCATATGTTTCCGATAATCAAGGTAGTTAAGGGGCAGCAGTATGCGCCTCGGCGCACGGCCAAAACGTCAACCGCCGCCTCAAATATCAAAATGTAGGGCGGTAAGCCATATACTTGCGTTGTCTTTTTTTGCCAGACTACGCAACAAGCGGTAATCTTGGCATAAATACAAAAAAACGCTGGGCGCAAAACGGCCCGGCTGTCCGCAAGCAGACAGTCGGGCCGCAAGCAGGCGGGTCAGTCGCAGACGCCCTGCCGTACTATATCTGGCTGGCTATTTCGGCACGGCAAGAATAACCTGCGAGGCCTTGACAATGGCGGTGACCTTTTTGCCGGGCGCAAGGCCAAGCTTGGCAATGCTGCCCATGGTCACGATGGAAGCAATGGACGCGCCGCCGGGCAGGTCTACGATGACTTCCGCATTGACCGCGCCGGGCGTGACCTTGCTCACCGTGCCGGCAAACTGGTTGCGGGTGGAAAGCAGATACTTTTCTGCATCATTCATCAGCAGCACAAAGCTGGCCTTGATAAGTGCCAGGGCCTCAGCACCGGGCTTGAGGCCAAGATTGTTGGTGCTCACTTTGGTGATGGAGGCGACAATAGAAAGCCCGCCTTCAACAGCAAGTTCCACTTCGTCATTTACAGCGCCAGAATTAACCTTGACAACCTTGCCGCAAAAAACATTTCTTGCACTGGTTTCCATATCATTCTCCTTGAGTTGTGCGGAGTAAGTATCAGTCATTTATGGGGGGAGTTATCTCCGCTTTTGACGATCCAACATTACAAGCATTGCCAATAAATAGCCAACCCCACACACCATGGCGTGATTTATTAAAAAAAATTCATCATTTCATCATGTTGCATTATCACTATTTTAATCAATACCGTGATTTTAAAAATATTTTTTACACAGTGCTCAAATATTCGGCACAAACACGCAAATGACCTCATATGGCTTGCTCTCCAGAGCACCGACGCAGGATGACAATCCGTGCAAGACGCCGTACCATGCCTTGCCTATGTCGGGGCGGCTACACCGACGACTCGCCAGTCAGCTGCCTTTGCACCCACGCGGCGCGGCAAATGCAGGCGGCGATGTCAGCTGGCAACAGCTCCGACAACAATTCAGACCTATGCCAATATCTGGAGAATCACATGAATACATTTGATGTTGTCATCATCGGCGGCGGGCCTGGCGGCGCCAAGGCCGCGGGCATACTTGCCCGTGGGGGAAAATCCGTCGCTCTGGTCGAGAGCGGTCAAATGGGCGGCGTCTGCCTCAATTGCGGCTGCATCCCCACCAAACTGCTGCTCGGCGCGACCGCGCCCAAGGGACTTTTGCGCGGGCTTGAGCGGCAGCGCGTGGCCAAGGGCAACATTGATGTGGATTACGACGCTCTGCAAAAACGCATCCAGCGTTTTGTAAAGGGCACGTCGCAGGCTCTGGTCAAAAACCTGCAACAGCTTGGAGTAACCATCATTGAAGGCTGCGCCGTATGCACCGGCCCGGCGCAAGTTACCGTCGCCACGGCGGACGGCGGCAGCCAGAGCCTGCAGGCGGGGCGCATCATACTGGCGGGCGGCTCGCGCTCGGCGGCGTTTCCTGGCATGACGCCCGACCACGATGCGGTTTTGGACAGCACCGATATGTTGCGCGTGCCCGCAGTGCCGGAAAGTCTGATTGTGGTGGGCGCTGGGGCCATTGGCCTTGAAATGGCCGACTTTTTCAGCGCTATGGGCAGCAAGGTAACCATTGTGGAAGCCGCGCCCCACCTCGCCCCCACGGAGGATGCCGACGTGGGGCAGGAGCTGGCAAAACTGCTGGGCAAAACCGGCATCACCGGCATCACCGGGGTCAAGGCCACATCGCTTAAAACCAGCAACGGCATGGCCGTGCTGGCGCTTGAAGACGGCAGAGAGATTACGGCGGCCAAGGCTCTTGTGGCTGTGGGCAGAACGCCCAACACCGACGGCCTTGGCGCGCAGGCTGCGGGCTGCAGGCTGCAGGCAAGGGGATATGTAGCCGTTGACCAGTGCCTGATGGCCGCACCCACGGTGTACGCCATTGGCGACATCAACGGACAAACCCTGCTGGCCCATGCGGCGGAGCATCAGGGAGCCTACGTGGCACGGCACATACTGGCGACGGACACGGCTCCGTACGCTTCCGGCCCTGTACCCTCCTGCGTGTACGGCAGCCTTGAAATCATGCGAGTGGGCCTTACGGCAAAACAGGCTCTGGCAAACGGCGGGCCGGTGGAGGTCTCAAAGGCGCAGCTCATGGGCAATGCCATTGCCCAGGCTGGCGGCGATGCCGCCGGCTTTGTGAAGGTTGTGTGGCGCAATGGCGCTCTGGCAGGCATTGCCGCATTGGGGCACGGGGTATCGCATCTGGTGACCGCAGCCCAGCTGTTGCTGCTGGGGCAGTATCACGGCGAGGCTCTCAACTCCTTTATGTTTGCCCACCCTACACTTGATGAAGCCCTGCACGCGGCGCTGGAAGCCCCCAGAGAAGTCATCAGCGCCTAGATGTTCGGCCCCACCATTGCTTAATGTTACCCCGGTCAGCGCCATGCCGACCGGGGTTTTTCTTGCTTTTGCCAATTTTTACATATCAGATTAAGTATTATGTAAAATTCTTGTCAAACTGTAGTATCTTGTCTATCATGGAAATGTTTGTGTTAAGTTTATGCGAAATTTTTTTTGTGCAATCCTCATCCCCCCTATCAGGAGAGCAACATGGCCTATGTGGAACAAGTGTTAAATAACCTTAACGAAACATATCCTCATGAACCTGTCTTTCTGCAGGCGGTGCAGGAAGTGTTGCAAAGTTTGCAGCCCATCCTGTGCAAAAAACCAGAATACGCAAAAATGAAAATCCTTGAGCGAATTACGGAGCCTGAGCGCTGCGTCTCCTTTCGCGTGCAATGGATGGACGATTGCGGGCAGGTTCAGGTCAACCGAGGCTACCGGGTGCAGTTCAATTCGGCCCTTGGACCGTTTAAAGGCGGCCTGCGTTTTCATCCCAGCGTAAATCAGGGGCTGCTGAAATTTCTGGGTTTTGAGCAGATTTTTAAAAATTCGCTCACCGGCCTTGCCATCGGCGGCGCAAAGGGCGGCTCTGATTTCAATCCCAAGGGCAAGTCCAAGATGGAAATCATGCGCTTTTGCCAGGCGTTTATGACCGAGCTGTGCAGCTATATTGGGGCAACCGTTGATGTGCCCGCTGGCGACATCGGCGTGGGCAGTCAGGAGATCAGCTTTCTTTTTGGGCAGTACAAGCGCCTTACCCGTCGCTATGAGGGCGTGCTTACCGGCAAGAACCTTCTTTTTGGCGGTTCACTGGCGCGGCCAGAAGCCACCGGCTACGGCGCCGTGTACTTTGCGCAAGCCATGCTTGAGGCGCGCGGCCAAAGCCTTGAAGGCAAGGTCTGCACGGTTTCCGGCGCGGGCAACGTGGCCATCCACTGCTGCGAAAAGCTCACGCAGGTGGGCGCAAAACCGGTCACGGTTTCCGACTCGCGCGGCATGATTTACGACCCCGACGGCATCAGGCTGGATGTGCTCAAACAGGTCAAGGAAATTGAGCGCGGGCCGCTCACCCGTTATGCGGAGCTGGTTTCTACCGCAACATATACGCCCGTCACGGCCTACCCCGAGGCACGCAATGCCGTGTGGAGCGTGCCCTGCTTTGCGGCCTTTCCGTGCGCGACGCAAAACGAGCTGAACCTTGCTGACGCCAAAACCCTGCTTGCCAACAGCTGCGCCTGCGTGGCCGAAGGGGCAAACATGCCATCAACGCTCGAGGCAATGCACGCCTTTATCGCCTCGGGTATTGCATTTGGCCCCGCCAAGGCCGCCAATGCGGGCGGAGTATCGGTAAGCCAGCTTGAAATGGCCCAAAATGCCAGCATGCAGCGCTGGACCTTTGAACGGGTGGACAACCAGCTCAGGCATATCATGTACGATATCCACCACAATGCAGCCGCAACCGCCGCCGAATTCGGCCACGCCGGCAACCTGGTGATGGGCGCGAACATTGCAGGTTTCCGCAAGGTGGCTGACGCCATGCTTGCTCTGGGGCTGTAGCGTTCGCATTTCCTGAGCTAGTAGTATATTAACAGCCCGTTGCGCTGCGGAACGCCTGTCGAGGCCCACTCTGCAGCGCAACGTTTTTTTGATCTGTCGTTACATGTCGCTGCCGCAGGGGCATGAGGCATCCCCTTGCCCAAGAGAGCGCTGCATAAGCATGATGTCTACCCATTGTCCCAGCTTGAATCCCACGCTGCGCAGTGCGCCCATGCGCTCAAACCCCAGGCTGGCGTGCAGGGCAATGGAGCCAGTGTTGCCGCTGTGCCCCACTACCGCCACCATCTGCCGCCAGGGGCCCTGCCCGCAGCGGGCAATAAGGGCCTGCAGCAAGGCGCGCCCTACACCGCGCCCATGGCAGCGCGCATTATATAGATGGAATCTTCAAGGCAGTAGCGAAAGGCGGACCGCGAGCCATAAAGGCCAGCATAGCAATAGCCTATCACTGCGCCCCCCTGCCTCGCCACCAGATACGGCAACCCAAGAGCAAGCACGGCCTCGCGCCGACGGGCCATTTCGGCCACATCCGGGGGCAGCTCTTCAAAGGTGCCCAGCCCCTGCAGCACATACGGGGCATAGATGGCCTGCACTGCGGGCATGTCCCCAGGCTGGGCGTCGTCCACAATAACCTGCGGGCAACGCCCAGCTCCATCAGACTGAATTGGCAACTCCATTGCTCTGTTCCTGTCGGACGGACAAAAGACCCGGCCTACCAGCCGTTGAGATGAATCTTGTCCTTGCTGAAGCGGTCTGCTTCGGCAAAGGGTTGCGCCGGATGCCCCATGACCACAAGGCCAAGCATGTTGATCTGTGCCGGAACCTTGAGCAGGTCGCGTATTGGCTCAACGCGGTCTTCAAAGGGGTACATGCCGCACCAGACCGTGCCAAGATTGAGCCCGCGAGCGGCAATCAGCATGTTTTCAAGGGCCGCGCTGCAATCCTGCTGCCAGTAACCGGGGGCTTTGGCCTCTGCGGGGTTGGCGCAAACAACAATAACGACCTGAGCATCCGCCGCCATCTTGGCATAGGGATGGCGCTCGGCAATAGAGGCCAGCAGGGCCGTGTCGCGCACCACCACAAAATGCCATGGCTGTTTATTGTGGGCGCTGGGGGCGCACATGGCGGCCTTGAGCACAAGCTGCAAATCGTCATCGCTCACAGGCTCGGCAGTAAACTTGCGGATACTGCGGCGAGTAAACAGGGCTTCAAAAACGTCCATCAGCATCTTCTCCTCTATTGTCAAAATATAGAAATATCAGTGCGTTGCTGGCACAATCCAAGCCAGCTGCGCTGCCAATTTATAGGGCAGCATGCCATAACCGACGATAAAACAAAAGACTACTCTGGCTTAGTTGTGCACAAATCACACTACACTACTGCAAACATATCTGCAAAATCTATTAATATATCTGTAATTCATCATATTTCATTCATGATAATATTTCAATAAAAGCAATCTAAGTATACATAATGATACTATGTAACAAAATTGTGCGTACTTGCATATCTGTAATGCTTGCCTATATTCATGCAAATCACTTTCTCAAAGGAGCTATTTATGATCATCGAAAGTAATGTGGCAGAAAATGAAACCGTAGTTCAGGTAGCGAAACAAATGGCTGTTGCAGCCAGAACAGCACCAAAAACAAGGGGGATTGACAGTATTGTGATAAAAATTATGACTGGTGATGCGGTTCAGCAACTAGCGACGCAGATGGCTGAGCTTGGGAAGGATATGGATGAACAGTTTCGCGCAAGAAACATGCGCGACGCACAAAGTATAAAAAATTCGCACGCTGTTGTCCTTATTGGAACACAATCAAAACCGCGGGGGGTAACATCATGCGGATTTTGCGGTTTTACAGATTGCAGGGAATCGCAGCAGAAAGGTGGGCATTGCGCTTTTGACGACATTGATCTGGGCATTGCGCTGGGAAGCGCTGTTTCCATTGCGGCAGATAACCGCGTTGATAACAGGATAATGTTTTCTATAGGCAAGACTGCCAAGATTCTGAGGCTACTTGGTGACGGAGTAACGAAAATACTTGGCATTCCCTTGTCGGCAACAGGAAAAAACAAATACTTTGACCTTGGGGCCTTCCACAAGTTTTAACAGCCCCTGCCCCACAAACGCTGCTGTCCCCACAGCCATGTCTCAAACGGGTCATTCCGCAGCATCAACCCCACTTGTGTTTGAGGCATGGCCAGGGGCAGCAACAGGCGAGGGCGGGCGATCACCAGCACAGTTCGGCTGCGAAGAAAAGCAACTGCGCGCCCAATCTGACAATGAACCCAGCACAGGTAACAGGCTTTTGCCAGCATCCGTCAACGAATACTCCACCTTGGGCATTCCCTGAGAAAAAACCTTGCGGCTCACAAGCCCATCCGTTTCCAGCTCTCTGAGCTGCAGGGTGAGCATCCGCTGGGTTATCTTGGGGAGTTTTCTTTTCAGCTCGTTAAACCGCAGAGCGCTGACACCCAGATACCAGATAATAAGGCATTTCCACTTTCCACCGATCACGGACAGCGTAAACTCCATAGAACACTGATAAGAAACACCTTTATACTCAACCATGCCACTGCCCCTATAATTTGCAGACCAGTCAGGGACAACATGCAGCATGTCCCCTTACACTGGCGGATAATCAGGGTTTTTCATGAAAAACTGACCCGCCTCAACCTGGTACAGGCTGAAACGGGTCAGATATATTCTACCAAGATGTCAGGCCGTTAGCCAGCCATCTATCACATCTGGCGGCTAGCTCATGTCCCAGTTTGGGTACATGGTCCAGATGCCGCAGGGGCAGATGCCCGAGCAGATGCCGCAACCGATGCAGCGGGCGGGGTCAGAAACATACTCAAACCCGCCGCCAGTGGTTTCCTTACGGTCAATGGCCTTTTCGGGGCACGACTTGAGGCACATCTTGCAGTCGCGGCACGTGCCGCAGCTTACGCAGCGTGAGAACTCATCCTGCGGCGAGGGCAGGTCGCGCTCGTGGCACTTGGCAAAGTAGGCCGTGTGCAGCCGGGTAGAAGGCACAAGCTGCTTCTTTTCGGGGGCGTAGGTTTCGCCCTTGACCCAGGCGTCGGCGGCAAAGGCCGCGTCCCGGCCCGTGCCGATGGCGTGCACCAGCAGGCCAGGCTTGATAACGTCGCCCACCGCAAACACGCCGTCCATGATGCTGAGATCGGCCTTGGGCACGATCCATTCGCGGAACTTTTCCAGCCCTTCCGGCAGGAAGGAAAGGTCAGGCGATTCACCAATGGTGATGATGACCATCTTGCCGGGAATAAGCGTGCCTTCCTGACTGATGATGCCGTGGTCGGTTACTTCCTTGGTCTGCACGGGCCAGACAAGCTTGCCGCCAAGGGCTTCCACATGTTCGATCTCGTGGGCAAAGGCGGCGGGTTTCTGCACGTCTATGCAGGTCACCTGCTTGGCGCCCATGGCGTATGCGCCCACGGCGGCGTCCATACCCGCGTTGCCGCAGCCGATAACAATCACGCTGTCAGGCACGGCGGGCTTTTCGCCCTTGTTGATAGCCTTCAAAAAGTCAATACCGGCCACGATCTTTTCGTGCCCCGGCCAGGGGAAGATGCGCGGCACATGACCACCGGTGGCGACCACCACGGCGGCGTGCTTTTTGCGCAGCTCCGCAAACTTTTGGGCGTCCACATGGCAGTTGTTGACAAAGGTCACGCCCATGTCCTCAATGCGCTTGAGTTCCTTGCGCAGCAAGTCATGGTTGAGGCGCGCACGCGGTATAACCTGCTCAAGCTTGCCGCCCATGACGGAATCAGCTTCGTACACGGTCACATCGTGGCCCATGCGGGCCAGCTGCCAGGCAGCCGTAAGGCCGCCCACGCCGCCGCCGATAACGCCAATATGCTTGCCGGTGCGGGTCTTGGGCTTTGCTACCTTGATGTCGGCAGAACAGGAGCCAAGCTTGCCGATCTGCACAGGGCTGTCGAGGTCGGTACGCGTGCAGCTTTGCATGCAGGGGTTGGGGCACACGCTGCCGCAGACAGAACCAGGAAACGGCGTGTAATCCAGCACCATGTGGTAGGCCTCGTCCACATTGCCTTCACGCAGAAGGTTAAGTCTGCGCTGGGTGGGGATGGAGGCCGGGCAATTGAATTCGCAGGGCGCGGCAAAGGCGGCGTTTTGCCACATGGGCACACGCAGGCGATAATCGCCACGCGCCACCAGCCCGTTGACCATAAAGTCGTCGGGCGCAACGTCGCTGAAGATGCCGCTGGGTATCCACTCTTTGCCGCGGAACTGACCAAGGCTCACAACTTCCTTCTGGCCACGTTCCTCAAACGGCAGAGGAGTGATTTTGCGCCACTGGCTCCAGTCGCACAGTTCGTTGCGCAGGCTGGGCTGGTCAATGGCCATCAAAAAGTCATCAAGGCCGGAATCGATCCAGGCGATGTCTTCTTCATCCAGTTCGTTAACGCGTACGTCAGTGGGCAACTGCCCTATCGAACCGCGAAAGTACACCGCGCCGCCCACCATGCCCACGCACGGGCGTTCGCCCATGACAGAAGCAAGGCCCTGACAGTCGTGTCCGCAGACAACGGCCTTGCCGCCGCCCATAAACTCAAAGGAAAAGCTGCCCACGGTCTTGAGCACCCACAGTTCCGGGGCGTCATAAAGGGGGTCGTGCTTCATGAGCGAGCCTGTGCGCGTGCCTGCGCGGCCGCCCACATACACGGTACCCGCCGCAGCGCAATGGGCCGCAGTGTCGCCCGCGTCTCCGCGCACAACAATGCGCCCGCCCGCGTTCAGCCAGCCCACGTCCGCCGAGGCGGAGCCTTCAACCAGTATCTCGGTATTGGGCAGGCACATGGAGCCCACCCGCTGACCGGGGTTTTTCACCTTGAAGGTGAGCTTTTTGCCTTCTCTGTTCCAAAGGGGGCCGCCAATATCGTGCTGGCCCGATGCCTCAATATAAAAGTCAGTCTCGCCCTTCTCCACCGCGGCTTCAATAGCCAGCAGCAGGTCCTGGGTGGACATGCGATTGTGTTCGTCTACCGTGCTAACGCGCAGCATGTTCTGCTCCTCGCCAATGTCTAACAGGCGTACTGGATATCCAGCTTGTCGGCCACAGCCTTGTCCGTGGTAACCAGGGCGTCGGAACGCCCAACCGGCAGGGAGCTGTTGCCCACAGGGGCCAGCAGCTTGCGCAGTTCGGAGTCAAAGGCCAGCATGTAGTCCACAATGTTCTGTGCGCCCCTGTCCACATCAAGCCTTTTGACCAGACGGGGATCCTGGGTGCATATGCCCGTGGGACATTTGCCGGTATTGCAGGAATTGCAGCGGCCATGTTCATTACCGACGCAGCCCAGCAGCTGAATAAGAATCTTGCCGATGATAACGCCGTTGGCGCCCAGGCAAATCATCTTGAAGGCATCCGCTGCCGCGTTGCCGGTCAGGCCGATGCCGCCGCCGACCCAAAGGGGAATCTGCCCCTGCAGGCCATGGGCCACAGCCGCCATGTAGCAGTCACGCAGCTTGGAAACAATGGGATGCCCCGTATGCTCGAGCGAAACCTCGTTGGCCGCGCCGGTGCCGCCCTGGATGCCGTCCATGAAGAACCCGCCGCAGATCTTGTAGGGGTCGCGCAGCAGGTTGTTGTACACAGACACCGAGGTCGCCGACGCTGCGCACTTGATGGCGACCGGCACGCGGAAGCCAAAGGCGGCGTTGAGCGAAAGGTGCATCTTCTGCACCGACTCTTCAATGGAGTACAGCCCCTGATGGTTCGGCGGCGAATGCAGGGTCGCCTTGGGTACGCCGCGGATGGCCTGAATGTGCGGGGCCACCTTGGCGGCGGGCAACAGGCCTCCGTCGCCGGGCTTTGCGCCCTGACCGATTTTGATCAGCACGCCCGCCGGGTCGGTTTTCATGCGGGGCATGGCCTTGATGATGCGGTTCCAGCCAAAGTGGCCGGAGGCGATCTGCAAGATCATGTACTTGAGCTGTTCAGACTCCAGCAGCTTGATGGGCATGCCGCCCTCGCCCGAGCACATGCGCACGGGCATGCCGCACTTTTCGTTAAGATAGGCGGCAGCAAGGGCAATGGCCTCCCACGCGCGGGTGGAGAGCGCGCCAATGCTCATGTCGCTGAAGATGGCGGGGTAAATCCAGTGCACAGGCGGCGTACGGTCGGTCAGCACGAGGCTGTCGCCGTCAACACGCAGGGGCAGCTCCTTGGCAAGCATAACGCGGCCAAGGGGCGAACGGATGTCAAAGGTATGGCGCTCGGAATCCAGCGCGGGGTCTGTCATCTGGCTGATGCGGCCCACAAAGATGGAATCGAGCGTACGCGGAGGGTTCAGGTTGGTGCGCCCGCCCCGTTTGACCGGGCCATGGTGGCGCGCCAGCAAGGGAAACCGCGTATCCTGGTTGCGCACAGGCTTGATAGCCGAGTTGGGGCATATTTTTTCGCACATGCCGCAGCCGACGCAGGCGTTGGGAATGCTGGCCTTTTGCATGATGACCGGCCGCGCGGAGTGCTCCTGCGTCGGGTCGGGAAAGGCCTTGCGCGAAAGCGTGATACTGCGGCGCATCATGCCCACTTCAATGGCGCCGAATGTACACGCCGCCACGCACGAGCCGCACATGGTGCACAAATCGGGGCGGTATTCTATCTTCCAGCGCAGGTCGTTAATGCTAACGTCCTGAGTTCTTACTGATTCCATCTCTGCACCGCCAGGTCGTTGTCAATAACAACCATCTCCCGCTCGTTGGGGTAGATGTCTTTGGAAAGGTCGCGTTCAGGCATGATGGCGTTCAGACCGCACACCTCGGAGGCGATGGCCACCATGTCCGAGGTGCCGCCCACAACAACGGGCCGCAGCTTTTTTGAGTCGCAGCAGGTAATCATCTTGCCGTCGGGCAGAAGGCCGATGATGGTGTTGGGGCCGTTGATCTCAAGATGCGCAAGCGATTCACGTATAAGGTTCAGCACCTTGCGGTCGGCGCGCTTTTCGACCTCCACAAAGGGCAGAGGCGTGATGACGTGCTTGTAATATTTGATGGGCCAGCGCAACTCATGCAGCACGTAGTGCAGCGTGTACAAAAAGTTTTGCGAGTCGGATTCAAACCCCACATACCCTCTGTGCAACGACTTCTGAAACTCTTTGTTCTTGGTAAAAAACGTGTTTTCACCGTTGGCGCACACGGTGTACCCCTGCAAAAAGAAGGGATGCGCGGCATAACGCACGATGGCGTAGTTGGTGTTTTGGCGGCACTGGGTCACAATATTGCGTGCAGTCAGGCGGCCATCGTTGTTCCATAGTCGAAAATAGACAGCTATGTCGGCAGGATCGCCAATTTCTTTAAGGGTCAGCACATCAGGCCAAAAGGAATAGACAAAGCCATTCTGCTTCTCGGCCAACAAAGCCCTCAGCTCAAGACGCGTGTCCAGCAGCAGGTCTTCGCGTTCTTTCTGACTACGCGTGCGGTATTCCTCGGGGTAGTCGTAGTTGCGAAAGACATAACGGGGCATGGCATTGATCTTTAGATCTGGGCGCTTGTCCACTTCGGGGACCCATTGAGCCACCTGAACAAAAGCCCTTTCTTCCATGTAATCATTGACCAGCTGCACGCCCTCGGGGGTGCAGGCCAATGAAAGCAGGGGCTTGTCCTTGTAGTGGCTGAACACGCCTTCCAGATCCTGCATAACCATTGCAAAACCTGAATTGTCATGCCCTTCCTGCTGTGGCAGCATAAGATTGAGCGCCATAGAGGGGGGCACAGGCGTCTTGCTCTTGATGGAACCAATTCTGCACATAGCTGATAACCTCAGGAAAATGCGTCAGTTGAAGACCAGCCCGCAAACAAGGCTACAACGACGCGATGAACCCTCTTGGGGGGTGCAAAGTTGACAGACCTTTTGGCTTTGTCGGAAGACGTGGCCAAAACGCACCACAGGCGAAGCATAAGACTGCCAAACGACAGCCTCTGCGCTCCAACCGGCGGGCCCACACTGGCGGTTGCGTTCGGCCTCTGGCGCAGGGGGGAAATTGAGTTTGCTACAAACCCTTGCGATGGGCAAGAATAAAATGGGTTGAATCTGTAAAAAATTCGGCAGCATCGGCATAGTGCAGAAAACAGTAGTGAATAAAATTTTTATCTGTAAAAACAGATGTTTTTATTTTATCGTCGCAATATGTACACTTTTTTTTACAAAATTGACATATTGTCATAACAAAATATTGGCATTGTCCGATATTTTATTTAAAATCAGTGCAGTATCTCAAATAAAGAAAAACAGTTACCGGCGCTACAGTCGCGTTCACAATAGATTAAGTCAATAGCTATGCGAGGTTAAAGATGAATGTCAGGATGTGGCTTGTTACCATTTGCTGTGGTTTTGTCGTGGGCATGGCAACCCTTTTTTTCACAAACTCGCACATGACCACACTTGTTTTTACTGAAGTAACAATCCCCCAACTTTCCGATGCGTTACACTCAAAATATGAGTATGGCCTTAAAAGCGTCGTTGACGTGGCGACGCAGGACATTACGGACAGGCTGAAGGGCGTCAACGACCCCAAGGAACAGTACGCGCTCATTGAAAAGTACACCGACTATCAGCGTTTTTTCCCCAATGACGAGGGGTACTTCTTTACCTACAAAATCGACGGCACGCGCATAAACGTGCCCACCAACAAATCTCAAAACGGCAAAAATGTCATTGATCTCAAAGACACTGACGGCGTTTTCTTTATTCGCGAGCTTATCGAAACCGCCAAAAAAGGCGGCGGTTTTGTATCTTACCGTTTTGACAAGCCGGGCGCTGGCGTGCAGCCCAAGCTGGCCTATACGCGCATAATCCCCGGTACTGACGTCATCATCGGCACCGGCGTGTACATTGACAGCGTAGAGGCCGAACGCGCGCGTATCGCCAACCTTGTTTCAGAAAAAAACAATCATTACGATCATCTTGAAATGCTCATCTGCGCGGGCATTCTTGCCGCCATTTTGTGCTTTGTCTGGGTTGTGGCCCGCATTATCTGCCGGCCGCTGCACCAGATCACCGTTGAGGCAGAAACCATCGCCAAGGGCGAAGAAGCCGTACGGCCCAAGCTCAAGGCAAGCTGTCCGCTCGAAATACGCAGGCTCAACGGCGCTCTTGGCATCATGATTCAAAACCTGCACGGGCGCATTAAAGAAGCAGCCGACAAATCCCGTCAGGCTGACGAGGCCCTGAACAAGGCCAAAGTAGCGCAGGCCGCTGCGGAAGAAGCCTCCGCGAGGGCAGAATCGGCCCGCAAGGAAGGCATGCTGGCGGCAGCAAAACAGCTGGAATCCATCGCTCAGGCGCTCTCCTCCGCCTCTGCCGAGCTTTCGCTCCAGATCAAGCGCTCGGACCAAGGCGCGGAGGAATCGTCCAAGCGCCTCGCTGGCGCGGCGACCGCCATGAACGAGATGAACGCCACCGTGCAGGACGTTGCCCGCAACGCCGGTCTGGCTTCGGGCGCGTCGCTTGAAACGCGCGACAAGGCCCTTGCCGGTGCAAAGGTCGTGCAGGATGCCGTAAACAGCATCAACGACGTGCAGCAGCATTCGCTGTCGCTCAAGGAAGACATGACCCGGCTGAGCGAGCACGCGCAGGCCATTAACCAGATAATGGGCGTTATTTCCGACATTGCCGACCAGACCAACCTGCTTGCGCTCAACGCCGCGATCGAAGCGGCCCGCGCCGGCGATGCAGGCCGGGGCTTTGCCGTTGTGGCAGACGAGGTACGCAAGCTGGCCGAAAAAACCATGATTTCGACCAGCGACGTGGCCAAGGCCATTCAGGCCATTCAGGACAGCACCGCCAAGAGCATGACGGGGGTGGAAAATGCGGTGAATTCCATCGGCGTTGCCACCGAGCTTGCCGGGCAATCGGGCGAAGCGCTGCGGGGCATTGTGGAGGTCGTCACCGCTACGGCTGATCAGGTCAACGCCATTGCCGCCGCCAGCGAAGAGCAGTCGGCAGCCAGCGAAGAGATCAATCGCAGCATTGTTGAAGTCAACGAGGTGTCGCAGCTTACGGCCGAAGCCATGAATCAGGCCTCCTCCGCCGTTGCCGACCTCACCGAGCAGGCCAAAAAACTTGCAGCGCTTATTGAAGAGTTGCAAAAGAGCTAGCCGCGCCACTACGCGGCCCTCGTACATGTAATGGGCAGTACCCGGTTTGTGCCAGTGCGCGGACCGGGTACTTTTTTATGCGGCCCGCAGTCATCCCTTTTGCCGCAATACAAGCCAGATGCGTCTTGCATTTTGGTGCGCATAAGGCCAGATTTGAGCACTATGCAGTTTACGGCAGCCCCGCGCGCGGGCAGGTGCTGTATCCGCAACAATTTGTCCGGCCTGTCTCATGGGAAACCTCTATGAAAAACCGTATCCTCATCCTGGTGGTAATGCTCTTGTGTGCTTGCGCCCGACCCATCTCACAGCATGAATCATCCACTGACACCCTTGCTGCCACCAAGTACGGCGAGGTGCAGGGCTTTGTTGCCTCTGGCGTAAAAACGTGGCTGGGCATCCCCTATGCCGCGCCGCCCGTGGGCGAGCTGCGCTTTCGCCGCAACCAGCCGCCGCAACCGTGGCAGGGCGTAAAAAAATGCGTGGCCTTTGGCAACAAGCCCATCCAGTACATGAACATGTTTGGGCTTGAGCGGTCGCGGCTTCCTGCCAGCGAGGACTGCCTGTACCTCAACGTATGGACGCCGCAGACCGCTGGCAGAGACGCCAATCTGCCCGTATTTGTATGGATATACGGCGGCGCGTACCACATGGGCGAGGGCAGCGACCCCATGTACGACGGCGCTTCCTTTGCCAGAGACGGGGTGGTCTTTGTCAATTTCAACTATCGGGTGGGGCCGCTGGGTTTTTACGATTTTTCCATGTACGGCAGCCGGTTTGAATCAAACTGCGGCGTGTCCGACCAGATCGCGGCCCTGCGCTGGGTGCGCGACAACATCGCCGCGTTTGGCGGCGACCCAAACAACGTGACCATAGCTGGCGAATCCGCCGGGGGCACGGGCGTGTACAACATGCTGGCCTCGCCCGCCGCCAGGGGCCTGTTCCAAAAGGCCATTGCCGAAAGCGGCGTCACCGGAAATACCGAATCCCGCCGCATGGTCGAGATGAACAATGCCATCTTTTTTGAAAAACTGGGCGTCAACCCGCGCACCGACATAAACAAACTGCTGGATATGCCCGCGCAGGACATGCTTGCTGCAGCCGCATATACCCTCAAGGAGGGGCCGCGCCGCCATCCCGGCATATTCATGCCCGGCCCGGTCAAGGATGATCTGCTGCCCCTGCACCCATGGGAGGCCATGGCGCAGGGCAATGCCAGGGGGGTCAACGTCATCCTTGGCACAAACCGCAACGAAGGCACGCTGTTTGCCCTGCTGGGCCTGCTGCCCAAAGACTGGGGGCAGGTGGAAAAAATGCTGCGCGACAATGGCACTGCCGACAGTATCCCCGCTGTGACGGATCTTTACGCGGCGGAAAACGGCACAAAAAAAATGACCTCTCTGGCGGGCGACCGCGCATTTGTGGTCGATATGGTCAAAAGCGCAGATGCGCAAAGCGTCTTTGGCAATACCTATGTGTACCGCTTTGACTACGCGCCTCTGCTGCCAGGCCTGCTGGCGCTGGGCGCCGCCCATTCTGCGGAAATTTCCACGGCTCTCGCCACCAACGATCACCCTTTCTGGCTGCTCACGCCCGCGGCGCGGCGCAAGGAGCTTACGCAGGCCATGCACGGCGCATGGCTGAACTTTGTCAAGACAGGCAATCCCAACGGCCCCGGCGTTTCGCCGGCATGGCCGCAATATGATCCGGAGCGGCGGCTCACCTACATCTTTGACCAGAGCAATTCGGTAGAAGCCAACCCGCACAACAGGGTCTATGAAGTGTGGAAGGATATTCAACTGTACCAGTAGGTTGAATCATCCGCACGTTGACACTCCCGGTGAGGATTCTTACCCTCCACGCGACAAAACAACTATACGACGTTCATACGCCGAAGGTCAGGAGAAACACATGCAAGATGCAAACAGCCAGACCGGCGCTGATTTTTCGCCGGATGTTGACAGCATACCAGCAGACAGCGCCCTTGAAGAGCTTGAAGAACGCCGCTACCTCATAGGCGGCCAGCTGCGCCGCTGGACCGGCCCCATGCGCACGGTTTTTTCGCCGCTGTACGTCAACGGCCAGCAGCGCGTCATCGGCTCGTGCCCGGAGCTGACCGAGGCGGAATCCCTGGAGGCCGTGGAAGCTGTAAGCGCCGCGTGGGACAATGGCCGTGGCGCATGGCCCACCATGAGGGTTGAAGACCGCATAGCCCATGTTGAGGAGTTTGCCCGCCGCATGATGGACGTGCGCGATCAGGTGGTGCGCCTGATGGTCTGGGAAATCTGCAAGCCGCTTAATGACTGCCGTGCCGAATTTGACCGCACCATCGACTATATCCGCGCCACTGTGGACGCCCTTAAAGACCTGGACCGCGCCTCGTCGCGCTTTGCCATCGAAAGCGGCATCTACGCCCAGATACGCCGCGCGCCCCTTGGGCCGGTGCTGTGCATGGGGCCGTACAACTACCCCCTCAACGAAACCTTTACCACGCTTATTCCCGCGCTGATCATGGGCAACCCGGTCATCGTCAAGACGCCGCGCATCGGCAAGCTGCTGTACGCGCCGCTGCTTGAAGCCTTTGCCGAGTGCTTCCCCGCCGGCGTGGTGAACATACTCTTTGGCGACAGGCGCGTGGCTATTCCCGCGCTGGAATCGGGCCGCATCAGCGTGCTGGCGTTTATTGGCTCAAGCAAGGCCGCAGATGCGTTGCGCCGTCACCACCCCCTGCCCCACCGGCTGCGCTGCGTGCTTGGGCTGGACGCCAAAAATGCCGGTATCGTGCTGCCCTGCGCCGATATGGATTTGACCGTCTCCGAGGCGGTAACCGGGGCGCTGAGTTTTAACGGCCAGCGCTGCACCGCGCTCAAGATTTTTTATGTGCACGCCTCGCGCACCGAGGAGTTTCTGGCAAAATTCAGCCAGGCCATTGCCGCCCTGCCCATGGGCCTGCCGTGGAAACCGGGCGTCAAGATCACCCCGCTGCCGGTTCCCGGCAAGGTGGACGAACTGCGCGGTCTGGTGGACGAGGCCGTTGCCAAGGGAGCGCGCATAGCCAACCCGCGCGGCGGCACCTACGACCGCACGCTGTATTACCCCACCCTCATGGCGGGCATCACCGCCGACATGCGCCTGCATACAGAAGAGCAGTTTGCACCGGTTGTGCCTGTGGTTTCCTACACCGATGTTGCCGAAGCCGCAGCGGCCGTCATTGCCTCGCCCTTTGGCCAGCAGGCCAGCATATTCGGCACCGACCCCGATGCCGTGGCCTCGCTCATCGACCCCATGGTCAATCAGGTGTGCCGCGTCAATATCAACAGCCAGTGCCAGCGCGGGCCGGATACCTTCCCCTTTACCGGCCGCAAAGACTCCGCCGAAGGCACGCTCTCGGTCAGCGACGCGCTGCGGGCCTTCTCCATCCGCACGCTGGTGGCGGCCAAGGGATCCGCCCCCAACAAACAGCTGATTTCAGACATCGTGCGCTACCGCAAATCCAACTTCCTTTCCACGGATTTTCTATTCTAGGCTGTGAAATTGCTGGATAACACAAGGCTAAAGTAAAGCTTGAAGGGCCGCGCAAGCGGCCCTTCATGGCATGCAGCCCCCGCCAGGCGCGGTCATGCAACGTAAAACTTGTAGGTCTGCAAGACTCTTTCCGATCTGTTCCAGATATTCATGGGCCAGCAACGGCAAGCGCAACAACTCAGAAGGAATTGATGTTATATAAAAGTATTAAATAGAAAAAATGGAATTCATATGTGAGGTATGGAATGAAAAACATTTTTTTGATTGGTGGCACAATGGGCGTTGGAAAAACTACTACGTGCCAGATTTTAAAGAAGAAATTGAACAATAGTGTTTTTCTTGATGGAGATTGGTGCTGGGATATGCATCCATTTCAAGTTACTGAAGAAACAAAGCAGATGGTCATGGAAAACATCTGCTTTGTTCTGAATAATTACATTAAATGCTCTGCTTATGAAAATATTATATTCTGCTGGGTTATGCATGAGCAAAAAATTATCGACAATATTCTTTCACACCTTGATACTACACGATGCAATATACATATTATATCTTTAATTTGCGATAAATATGAGTTAAAAAAAAGAATAATAGACGACATAAATAACGGAATACGAACTGAAGATGCAGTCAACATGAGCATTGATCGCATCAATTTGTATGCAAAACTTAATACCTATAAAGTAGATGTGTCTAACATTACACCAGAAGAAGCAGCAATTCTTGTCTTAAATAATTGTTGAAATTTTACACAACGATTAATGTCTAACTGCAATATCATTCTTCACTATTCACAGATGTCCTGTCTGCTTATGAAAGATGACGGTAACTTTCTTTTACTCATTGCAAACTACTATCTTCTTTCCCGCCTTTTCAAATGACATTGTGCTCTCCGGCGGCAATGCTATTTCCATGGCAACATTGCTCAACCGCATAATATCATTACACCCCACTCCGTAACACCGCGTACCAATAGGCAGGCTTCCGCCTTCTCCCACAATCAGACAGGCCGAGTGCCACACGGCTGGTAGGGGAGCTCCACAGGCCCATATTCCCCGGTTAATTGAGGGATAGTCGTTAAAATACCCACGCCATGCAAGGTGCCGTAGCCCTATTCCGGCGGCCTTGAAAAGCTGAACGGCCCACGCGCGGCAAATTCACCTGGCACGCGGCAATAGTGGGTGTTTACCCGGCCATCTGTAAAGTGGTGCAGCAAAAAGGCCGGGGCCTCGTCGGTAAAGGCATCGCCGCCGGTGGGGCAAAAGTCGGGCACTATATGCATGCACACCGGCGGCGCAGTGAGCGCCGCAACTCCATGCCACACGGTAAACATATACCTGTGCAGATGCCCGCAGCAAAGGCGCACGTTGGAGAATTTTTGCAATATGCGGCCAAGCTCGCCCGCGTTTTCGTAGGGCTCGTCCATCACGCCCAGGGCTGTGGCAAAGGGCGGATGGTGCGTAAACACCAGCGTGGGTCTCTCCGGCTGCGCTGCCAGCGTAGCTTCAAGCCATGCCGCCACTGGCGCGTCAAAATGGCCGGAATGCGAACCGGGGCGGGTTCCGTCAAAAAATACCAGCCGAAGCGGATACTCTTCGACCGTATAGCACAGATACGGCGCAACAGCTGGGTCTGCGGGGCAAAACCGGGCAAGCCCGGCCATGAAGTTTTCACGTCTGTCATGGTTGCCGGGTATGGTGTAAACGGGCATTGCAAGCGTGCCCAGCGCTGCGGCCGCAAGCTCATACCCGCCAGTCTGCCCGTTAACCGATATATCGCCGCTCACCACAACGCAGTCAGGCTTTTGCGGCAAGGCGGCCAGATGCGCCACGGTCTTTTCGAGCAGCAGCGCGCCATCGGCGACATTGAATGCCAGCCCGCGCCCGGCCGCCACATGCAGGTCAGATATTTGCGCTACAAACATGCCAGCCCTCCAGCTTGCTATAATTGATTATTTTTAATCACCCCACACGCTTGTGGTCAAGCCTGCCTTGTAACAAAACTGTAACATATTCGACGGCAACGTAATAATCTGTAATGCTAGTCTTCTTGCCACAGAACGCAATTAGTGGTAATTAATCTCAAATTTATACCAGAATTTGGCGATGCGGATTTGTGTCGCCAAGATTTTCCGCCTGGCTTTTTCCGTCACATAAGGAGCCGAAATTGTCCGCAATACGTCTTGAAAACGTATGTAAACAGTGGGGCGCCACCCACGCTGTGCAAAATGTTTCCTTTGAGGTCAATGAAGGCTCGCTTCTTGTGTTGCTGGGGCCGTCCGGCTGCGGTAAATCAACGACCCTGCGGCTTATTGCCGGGCTTGAGAGCGTTACCGGCGGGCGCATCTACATAGGCGACCGCGACGTCACCGACCTGCCCCCGGCGGAACGCCATCTGGCCATGGTTTTTCAGTCGTACGCCCTTTTTCCGCACCTTACGGTGAGAGAAAACATCCTCTTTGGCCTCAAGGTACGCAAAGTGCCCGAGGCCGACCAAAACAGACGGCTGGACAACGCGGTGGAAATTCTTGGGCTTTCCGGCCTGCTGCAACGAAAGCCATCGGCCCTCTCCGGCGGGCAGCAGCAGCGCGTAGCCCTTGGCCGGGCCCTGGTCGCCGAGGCCTCCGTGTGCCTTATGGACGAGCCGCTCTCCAACCTGGACGCCAAGCTGCGCCTTGAGATGCGCCGCGAAATCCGCGAGCTGCAGCAGCGCCTTGGCATGACCATGGTTTACGTCACCCACGACCAGACTGAGGCCATGAGCATGGCAGACAACATCATCCTGATGCAGCACGGGCATATTGTGCAAAACGACGCGCCCGTGGCCATGTACTCCCGCCCGGCCACCACCTTTGCCGCCAGCTTTATCGGCACCCCGCCCATGAACCTTTTGCGCGTAGCCATGCAGGATGGGCAGCCTGTCATTGCCGGCAGCAGCGGCTGCCGCGTGCCCGGCCCTGTGTCGGGCGACTGCACGCTGGGCATACGGCCCGAACATGTGCAGGTGACGGAAGACGGCCCATGGGAGGCCGAAGTGCTGAGCATGGAGTATCTTGGTGCGGATTCCGTGCTGGCGTGCAGTCTGGGGCAGCAGCAGCTTGCCGTTCAGGTTGCGGGCAACCCCGGTTTTAAACCCGGCCACAAGCTGCGCCTGACCTTCAGCAGCGATGCCCTGCACTATTTTGACGCCAAGGCCGGCGCGCGCATGGAATGGGCGTAGCCCGGTATTTTTTCGGCAATGCCGGGCAGCAGCTGACCATATCCAGGCATGATCCGACAGGGACGGCGCATATTTTCGTTACGCGTTTGTCCCCGGTCGGTAACATTCAGGCGATAGTACGAGTGCAGCCCCCAAACCCCTTTGAGGAGAAATTCATGAAACGTATTCGCACGTTATTTATGACGCTTTTATGTTTTTGCCTGTGCGCTGGCAGCGCGCTGGCGGGCCAGACAAACCTGACGTTTTACTTTCCTGTTTCTGTTGGCGGCCCCATCACCAAGATTGTTGAGGGCATGACCCAGGAATTTATGAAAGAAAACCCCGATATCAAGATTACGCCTGTATATTCGGGCAACTACCGCGACACGCTCACCAAGGCACTTACCGCCCAGCGCGGCGGCGAGCCGCCGCATGTGGCAGTGCTGCTCTCCACCGACATGTTTACCCTTATTGATGAAAACGCCATCGTCTCCTACGACGAAATCGTGGGCAAGGACAACATGGCCTTTACCAAGGATTACTTTCCCGGTTTTTTGCGCAACAGCCAGACTGACGGCAAGACCTGGGGCATCCCCTTTCAGCGCTCGACCATCGTGATGTACTGGAACAAGGAAATGTTCAAGGAAGCCGGTCTTGACCCTGAAAAGGCCCCTGCCACCTGGCAGGAACTGGTAGACATGGGCAAAAAGCTCACCAAAAAGGACGAATCCGGCAAGGTCTCGCAGTGGGGCGTGGCTATCCCCAGCACGGGGTACGCCTACTGGATGCTGCAGGCGCTGGCCATCACCAACGGCGTGGAGCTGATGAACGACGCTGGCAACAAGGTGTTTTTTGACGACCCCAAAAACGTCGAAGCCCTCAAGTTTCTTACCGATCTGGCCTACAAGTACGAGGTCTCGCCCAAGGGAACCATCGACTGGTCAACGACCCCGCGCGATTTTTTTGAGCGCAAAACCGCCATCATGTGGACCACCACCGGCAACCTCACCAATGTGCGCACCAATGCCAAGTTTCCCTTCGGCGTAGCCATGCTGCCCGCCAATACGCGCCTTGGCTCGCCCACCGGCGGCGGCAACTTTTATATTTTCAAAAACTCCTCGCCTGACGAACGCAAGGCAGCCGTCAAGTTTGTGCAGTGGATGACCACCGCCGAGCGCGCCGCCCAGTGGGGCATCGACACCGGCTATGTGGCGGTGCGCCCCGACGCGTGGAAGACCGAGCGCATGGAAGCCTACGTCAAGGGCTTTCCTTACGCGGCAGTGGCCCGCGACCAGCTGGCCCATGCCGTGCCCGAGCTCTCCACCCACGAAAACCAGCGCGTAACCAAGGCGCTGGACGATGCCATCCAGGCTGCCGTCAACGGCTCCAAAAAGCCTGACGACGCGCTCAAGGATGCCCAGCGCGAAGCTGACCGCATTCTGCGCCGCTACCAGAAGTAAACAGCACGCTGCCAGAGGGGGAGCCTCCTCTGGCAGCGTCTTTTTCGGTTACATCTGATTCAAGAGAGCAGCCCTATGTTCAAACCGGAAACCATGCGGCAAATCAACGCATGGCTGCTTTTGCTCCCCGGCTTTGCCCTGGTGGTGACGTTTACGCACTTTCCTGCTGTAAGCACGTTTATCCACAGTTTTTTTATGGATGGCCGGGGCGGTGCGCCCGCCCAGTTTGTGGGGCTTGAGCAGTATCGTTATCTGCTGGATGATGAGGTTTTTCTCAAATCGCTGCGCAATAACATCATCTTTGCCTGCTGCACCATCCCCTGCTCCATGTCCATGGCCATGCTCATGGCCTTTCTGGTCAATGCGCGCCTCAGGGGGCAGGCATTTTTGCGCCTGTGCTACTTTGTGCCCACGGTACTGCCCATGATTGCCGTGGCCAACATCTGGCTGTTTTTTTACACGCCCGATTACGGCCTGCTTGAACAGCTGCGCTACTTTTTGGGTGCGACCACAGGCATAAACTGGCTGGGCAGCGAAGACACCGCCCTGTTTTGCGTTATCTCTGTTGCGGTGTGGAAGGATGCGGGATTTTTTATGATTTTTTATCTCGCGGCCCTGCAGCAAATTCCGCCCAGTCTGGGCGAGGCTGCCATGCTCGAGGGCGCCTCGCGCGCCTATTATTACCGCCGCGTGGTTATTCCGCTGCTTATGCCCACCACGCTTTTTGTGCTCATCAACGCCACCATCAACGCCTTCCGCATGGTGGATCATCTGTTTGTGCTCACCCAGGGCGGCCCCAACAACGCGACCTCGCTGCTGCTCTACTATATTTACGAGACCAGCTTCAAATTTTGGGACACGGGCTACGGGGCCACGCTGACCATGGTGCTGCTGGGCTTTTTGGGGTTTGCCGCCTTTGTGCAGTTTGGCATCATAGAAAAAAGGGTGCACTACAGATGAAAACACAGTGCAACATGTACGACAGCAGGGGCTTTTCGCGCGTGCTGGACACAACTGCCGCCTGGATGCTCGCCATCCTGTGGGCGCTGCCGCTCTTTTACGCCATCTGGACGGCCTTTCACCCGGCGGAATTTTCCACCCGTTTCAGCCTGACCGCACCGCTGACGCTGGAGAACTTCGTCAACGCCTGGAAGGCCGCGCCCTTTGCACGCTATTTTGTCAACACCATCATGCTGGTCACGCTGACCACAGGCATGCAGCTTGTGCTCTGCACGCTGGCGGCTTACGCCTTTGCACGCTACGACTTCAAGGGCAAGGGCATTGCCTTTGCGCTTATACTCATGCAGCTCATGATCATGCCCGACGTGCTGGTGGTCGAAAACTACACCACCATGTCCCGCATCGGCGTGCTCGATTCCACCCTTGCCATCAGCCTGCCCTATATGGCCTCGGCCTTTGGCATCTTTTTGCTGCGGCAAACCTTTAAAAGCGTGCCCAAAGAGCTGGAAGAAGCCGCCGCAGTGGAAGGGGCCAACACCCTGCAGGTGCTCTGGCACGTGTACGTGCCGCTGGCCAAGCCCACTTACGCGGCCTATGCGCTGGTTTCCATCAGCACCCACTGGAACAATTTTCTCTGGCCGCTCATTGTCACCAATTCCGTCAACTCGCGTCCGCTCACAGTGGGCCTGCAGATATTTTCGGCCACCGAGCAGGGTGTGGACTGGACAATCATCACCGCAGCCACGCTCATGACGTCTGGCCCGCTGCTGGTGGCATTTTTGCTGTTCCAGCGGCAGTTTGTGCAGTCGTTCATGCGGGCGGGCATCAAATAGACGCACGGCGGGCCGCAGCGTGCCAGCGCCTGCAAAACGCCACGGCCCCTTTGAACCATACAAAAAGCCCCAGCGGTCGCCATTACGGCAGCCGTTGGGGCTTTTGCTGTACGTGCGACAATCAGGCGAGCTTTTCTATACGCAGGGGGATGCCCTGGCGCACAGCGCTGCCCGAGTCGCTTTCCGTCAAGGCGGACAAACCCTTGCGGCTGGGGTCGTCAGGCACAAGATCATTGAGGTTGACGCCAGCGGCGGCCCCCTTGAGCGCCGGAATGCGCACGCCGTTTACCATGATGTCCCCTGCGCCCAGAGCCTTGTGCCCAAAGCCGTGCTCAACGCCCACAACGCCGCGCATGATGCCGTCCGTAAGGGTGGCCTGCGCGGTCTCCGCTCCACCGGGGGTCACCAGACGCACCATGTCGCCCTGGGCGATACCTGCAGCCAGCGCGTCGTCCTTGTGCACCAGCACCATGTTTACCGGCTTGATGGACCGCAGACGCGGCGAGATTATGGCGTACGAGTTGATGAGGTTTGACTTGAACGAAACCATCAGCAAGGGGTACTCGCTGCTCGTCCAGCGCGCCCGCAAGGGGGTTCCGTCCACAAACTCGGCGTCGCGCAGCCGGGGAACGCCACTGTAGCGCTTGCCGGTCTGCGAATGCACCGCTGTTGCCGCTTCTTCGTTATAAACGCACATGGCCCGCGTCCAGCGGTTTTTGGTCGCGTCGCCGTCGTAACTATCGCTGGCGGGTTCATAGCGGCCGCCACGGCTGTACAGGCAGGCCACCGGGCCCCGCTCTTCCGGCGCAAGCACGCTCTCGATGTCGGGCATAATGCGCCCTATGCCTGACAGCCTGACATCTTCCTCTGACGGAGAAGGCAGCGTTTTGCCCTTAAAAAAGGCCATATTGGCGGCAAGACGCAGATAATAGTCCTGCGGGGTGTTCAGCGGATGCAGCCCGCCCGCCGCGTCGGGGATGGCCTTGGGGCCAAAACCCGGCAGATTCATGCGCTTGGCCGCTTCAATCAAAAACAACTCCATGCACACGGGCTGGCCCGAGGCCGACTTTTGCTGGCGAGGCTCAATGGCAGGCCAGCGGGCAGTGGACATGCGCGTGAGCACGCCGCTCCAGGCTTCGGCAAAACCGCCCCAAACCTCGTACAGGCAGGGGTCTGGCACGAGGTAGTCCGCGTAGGCGTTGGTCTCGTTATGAAAGGCGTCAATGCCCACAATGAGCGGCAGGTCTTTGGGATCCCTGAGCTTTGCGTCCAGCGCCCGCTTTAGTCCGCCGTGACCGTAAATGACGTTGCCCGTCCAGTTAATCCAGCACTTGAAGGTAAAGGGATAGCCGTTGGCATGCCCCAGCAGGTGCTCGGCGGGCAGGTTGGGCGCGGTGAGCGGAAACCACGGCATATCAGCGGGATACGGATTTTGCCCGGCCTCAACCTTTTGCCTGTAGGCCGTGGATTTTTCGTAGGCAGCCTTGCAGCGGTTGGCCGGAAACCCCTTGGGCTCCTGCTTGCCGGGGAAGTCGGCCAGATTGTACCGGGGGCCGGAAAACGCCGGGTTATGAAAATTGCCCGGCGCTACGCACAGCCCGCCCTTGGCGTTGAGGTTGCCAACAAGCGTGTTGAGAGTCAGCACGGCAAAGGTGGCGTTCATGCCTGTGGCGGTCATCATGCCGCCGTGGGCGTCGGCAACCGCCTTTTTGCCGTGGGCGGTAAACTCGCGCGCCAGTTCAATGATCGTTTCGCGGGCAACTCCGCACAGGGCGGAATATTCTTCGATACTGTGCGCCTGGGCTTCTTCGCGCAGCAGGTGCAAGGCGGTGGCAGCCGTTGTTGTGGTGCCGTCCGGCAAGGTGATTTCGCCCCTGAAAAACAGCTGCGCCTCAGCGCACTGATCGGCCGGCAGCACCCTGCCGTCAGGCGCAACCACAAGCGCTACGCCCGGCAGAGGTTTGCCGTCCGGCCCCTTGCTGTCCGCCTGGGGCGGCATGCGCAGTATTTTGCCCTGAGCTGTCCCGGTCAGGCAGACAAGGTGCGTGGCGTTGCAAAAAGCCGCTTCGCCAGCGTCTGTGGCGGCCTTGAGCGTGGGGCGGCTGAGAAAATGCGCGTCATAGCGCTCGTTATCGAGTATCCAGCGTATCATGCCCAGGGCCAGCGCCACGTCCATGTCTGGGCGCACGGGTATCCAGCGCGCCTTGTCGCGCACGGCGTCAGTGGTGGACAGGCGCATTACGGGGTCAACCACGGCATAATGCAGCTTGCCGTTGGTGCGGGCCTCGGCCACCATGCGGGCAGAATGCTTGAAAGGGTTGCCCGCCTGCGCCGGGGCCGTGCCCCAAAACAGCGCAAATTCACAATTTTCAAAATCGGGCTTGCCGTGGGCGTTGGTCGCCATATCGTTCAGCACCAGGCCAGAACCCATGCGGAATGACAGGCCGCAATACGCACCGTGCTTGCCAAAATTGCGCGTGCCATATGCCTGCACCCCAAACCGCTGGAAGAAAAACCGCTCGCGGCCGTCATCCAGCGCATAGGTGAGCAGCAGCCTGTTGGCATGCGGCCCAAATTCCGGGTGTTTGGAGTTGGCGGGGCCGGGGGTTTCGCGGATGGACCGCAGCCCGTCCACCTGTCCCTCGCCAAACAGGTTGCCGCCTTCAACCACTTCTGCAACCAGCTGCTCGAATGAAATGGTCTTCCACTTGCCCTCCCCGCGCTTGCCCGCCCGCTTGAGGCAATGGGTGATGCGAAAAGGACTGGCCGAGGCGTCGATCATGGCCGCGCCGCGCCCGCAAACCGTTGAACGGCGTTCGTGCCCGGTGGCTTCCGTCTGGTCGCCCCTGGCGGAAAGTCCGCTGAGGGCCTTGCTCACTGGCGTGCTCATGGGCACGGCGTGCGAGGCCGAAAGTGGATTGTACGGGTTGCCGGCAACGCGCACCACCTTGTCCTGCGCGGCATCAATGTGCAGACGCACGCCGCACATGGTGCAGCAGCCCCAGCAATGGTTAAATGCAACGCGGCTGCCATCGCCCAGCTGTACCGAGCCGTCTTCCGCCACGGTAAATTCGGGTTTGAGGGCATTTTTGTTGATGGGGTCGCGTACGGGGTCGCCCGCAGTGCCCTGCGTGATGCCGTTGATAAGCTTTTTGCCAAGGCCTGCGGTGGCCGCTGCAACCGCGCCCGCGCCAATAATTGCCGCGCCTGCGCCCAAGAGCTTGCGTTTATTGTTATCCATGGGTGTATCCGTTCATTTTGTTTAGGCTCGGGATGGAGAAGGCAGCACCAGGGGCAACAGCACCGCCACCAGCACCAGCAGCCCCAGCGTGCCGCCAAATGCGGAAAGAGCGTCGAGGGTCAGCAGGTCTGCAAATGCGTCGCGTGCGGGATAAAGGCTGGCATTGCGGCCAAATATTTCACCCATATGGATGATTTTCCACAGCAGCAAAAAGGCTGAAAACAGTGCAACCAGGCCCCGTACGGCCAGCCGGGGCACGCTGTCGCTGCCAAGCAGAAGTGCGCACAATGCCAGCAGGGTCATGATGGCCTCCGGCCCATGCCACCACATGTCCACAAACTGGGCGTAGCCCTGCAGAGCACCCACAAACAGCGACATCACCGCACAGAGCAGGGTGCAGCCAAGGCATGCCGCGCCAAGCCCCAGCAAGGGCACGGCGTGCTCTCCGCCACGGGCAAAGCTTTCAAAGCTCAGGCGCAGACCGGCCAGCAGGGTAAGACCGCAGGCGGCGACAATTCCCGCCGCCAGCAAAACCAGCTGCGACCAGTATTCCGTCCAGAGCGCCCGCCCCACGCAGGCCCGCACCTCGCCGGTGGCATAGGCCAGAGCCAGTATGCCCAGGCACACGGCGGCAGCGCCCACCAGTTTGCCCGGCCCCCGCCTGGTGCAGCTTTGCCGCAGCAGAACAAGCAGGCTCAAAAAGCACAGCGGCAAGATATAGGCCCCCCAAGCTGTCCATGAGCTGAATGAAGGATGAACGGCAAACTCCCAGACACGCAGGGGTTGCTCTAGCGGCACAAACACGCCCATCAGCCCGCTGGTCACGGCGCACAGGCTTGTCAGGGCAAGCACATGCACAAGCGCCGGGTTAGCGCGGCGCAATGCGGCCATGCCCCCAGCCACGGCGCAGACGCCTGCGGCGAGTATCATGGTCAGCGCCAAAGGTTCCCACGCGCCCCATTCCGGCGCTTGAACAAAGGGTACAAGATCAATTATTTCGCGCATGTCATGACCTCGCCAGGGGGGTAATGGGCAACGGTTGGGGGATGGAATCCGCCCGGGTAAAGCACCTGCTGAGCCCAATGTAGAACACATGCGGATCGGTAGACTTTTCTGGATAAAGCACGGCGACCTTGCCGTCATAGGCTGCAAGCATCTTGCTTACTGCGCTTTGCGGGTCGCGCAGATCGCCAAAAATACGCGCGCCTCCCACGCAGTTTTCCACACAGGCGGGCAACAGTCCGGCAGCAGTGCGGTGCGCGCAGAATGTGCATTTGTCCGCTGTGTGGGTCTCGCGGTTGATAAACCGGGCGTCGTACGGACAGGCCTGTACGCAAAAGCCGCAGCCGATACAGGTTGTGGCGTCAATCAGCACAAGGCCGTCGGCCCGTTTAAACGTGGCCCCCACCGGGCATACGGGGACACATGCCGGTTTGTCGCAGTGGTTGCACAGCCGGGGAATAACCGCCACCAAGGGCGCACGGTGCTCTGCAGGCACCCCGCCCAAGGCGTATTCACTCACCGTAGTGCGAAAGTTGCCGAGGGGAACGGCATTTTCCGCACCGCAGGACACGGTGCACGACTGACAGCCCACGCAACGCCGTAAATCCACGACCATGGCATATCTTGGTTTGCCCTCGCCAGCCCCGGCCAGCGCCTGCCCTGGCATCAACGAAGCAACGCTGACGCAGCAGAGTGAAAGAAATGTTCGACGTTGCATTACGCCTCCACTTTTTAATCGCTGAATTTTGTGGCAACTAAAAAAATTCAGGGCATTATGTTTATAACCGTCGGCGTTTTCCACCGATGCAAGTCTATTTTTGTATGTATGCTGCAATAGCATGTCAACATTGGTATTTTGGGCACAATCAGTGCATGCTGAAGGCTTTGGCGGGCTGTAGGCCCAATCATGGGCAGGCAAGGATGCCGCAAAGCCTTGCAGCAAAACGTGTGCGCAAAAATAATTTTAACTCTATTAACTCTACGTGGGATGCGACAGTGCAAAAAGCTCACGTGCGTCAGCCAACAGCAGACCAGTTCGACACACCTTGTGACAACACGCACGTGAGAGGTGAGCGGCCCGCAGACGGCACTGTAATGCCTTGTAAACCCGTGGCAAACGGGCTTATGCTTGTTCTGTCCCCAAAATGGGTTCCAGCCGCGCCCATAAGAGGCATGGCCCCTTTAAACGGAACAACCCACAGGAGGGTTTTATGGCTGTTTTGAAAAACTCAGTGAAATTGCTGCTTGCCGCTGGCCTGCTGCTGGCCGGTACCGCAGTTGCGGCCCAGGACAACGCAGGTTCAGGGCAGGAACTGTACCAAAAACTTTGCGCGTCCTGTCATTCCGCCAGCCCGGCCGCCATGAAGGGCAAACCCGTGGACGCCCTGCTGGCAGGCATGGAAAAGGTCAAAAACATGAGCAACGCCAGCGGAGCGGCCGCACGTATGCAGCAGGTGCTGCAGCCCCTGAACCCGGACCAGACCAAAAGCATTGCCGTTTACCTTAACGGCCTGCAGTAAGGTATATTTGCCAAAACAAACATGCTGCTGATTACCTCCCCATTGCGCCGGGGTATGGGGTTATCGCCCACTGTGCAAAAAATTGCGCTTGCAATGCGCAAAATAACAGGGCATATAGCTGCCAACGCTATGCGGTTTCGGGCAGTTAGCTCAGTTGGTTGAGCACCGCCCTTACAAGGCGGGGGCCACAGGTTCAAGTCCTGTACTGCCCACCAAATAAATCGAGGGGTTATCCTGAATAGGATAGCCCCTTATTTTTTGGGCGCATGTCTTGGGCACATGAGGGCATAATGTCGGGGAAGGATTCGATCTCTGATCCGGCCTCGGCGTCAGAACGAATCCAGACCAGCACACAGGACTTAACCACTGGCCCGCACCGTTTTCCAATCCGTCAGAGCGTCACCAGTGAGCCCGCCGTCAAAAAAATCGCCATGTTCGCGTTGCATGAGCCCTCCTGAAATAACGAAGCCGCCCTAAGGCGGCAGAATGACATCCCAATGTGCGGCTTTGACGTTTGATCATATCAGGACTATTTATAGTAGATGAACAAAGAAAATCTTCCTATTATTCGTCCCTGTATTAAGTGTGGCCAAACGCCAACACTTGAAACTTCCCGGCCAGAGGGCAGAACCCACGACATTTTTCGGCTGGCCTGTGATTGCGGTAACTGCCCGCTGCAATGGTCTGTAAGTGAATCTGCGGCCATCAGGCTGTGGAATTCTTACGTCGCCTCTTGAAATATCATCGGCCCGCTAGCCCCACGGGCAGGGGTTGAGGTAACTACCGTGCTATGCGTTGGCCTAGCCCTATAGTTTTTTAAAGAGTTCGCACCCGCAAATTGGGCACTTCTTCTTTTATTGAAACCGTCCCACACTTTTTGCAGGTGCGGGACGGTTTGCCGTCATTGAGCCGCTCCCCCTTACAACTGGCGTAGATATGTGCGTAGTTTTTTTATTTGCGCTTTCCACGCCATTCGGGGCTATTCGGCTCATCGGTGCCGCTTAAAGGAGTGGCCTGTGTCGCCCTGTTTTGACCCTCCCCCCGAAAAGCATGCCAGTGAAAGTTAGTGCTCATGACATAGGAGCACAAGATTTAAACGTAGCAGATTCACCGAAGAACAGATTATTGGGATATTGCGACAAGCTGAGGCAGGAGTGCGCGTTGTCGATCCTGCTGTCAGAATGGCATTTCGGATGCGGCCTTTTACAAATGGCGCAGCAAGTTCGGTGGAATGAACATCTCTGACGCCAAGCGGTTGCGCCAGTTGAAGAAAGAGAACGCCCGGCTGAAAAGACTTGTAGGCGAGCAGGCGCTTGATATTGTCGTCCTGAAGGACGTGATCCAAAAAAACTTTTGAAGCCCGCAGCCTCTAGGGAGGCCGTGCATCATATTCAGGCTGCGATGGCTACTCAGAGCGGCGGGCTTGCCGAGTGATTCAGTTTAACAGCTGTTCAGCCAGGCGGGCACTATCTGAAGACCGAGATATTCTTTTACGGACGCGGATGCTGGAACTGGCAGGAAGATCGGCGGCGTTTCGGTTCTCCGCGCCTGCATGAGTTATTGCGCCGGGAAGGCTGGTGCAGAATCACAAGCGGACTGGAAGGATTTACCAGGAAGAAAACCTCTCACTGCGCACCCGCAAGCGACTGAAACGTCCAAGCCATGCCCGCATTGCCCATGCTGGGCCTGCTGGCCCGGATGAGCAATGGGCGATGGATTTTGTGAGTGATTCCCTTATGGGGGGGCTGGCGCATCCGGATTTTACAATTGCCGATCTGCGGGATCGCTCAAGCCCGGCACTCCAAGTGGATATGTCGTTGCCTGAAGTTCGATTTGAACGATTCCTTGAAAAGCTACGTCTTCAAGGAAGGTTGCCGCAACGTATCAAGGTTGATAACGGTCCAGAATTTAGCGATACGGCCTTGGATGCGTGGGCTTTTGAGCACGGTGTGCAGATAGATTTTACTCGTCCGGGGAAGCCCACGGCTAATGGACACATTGGAAGCTTTAACGGTAAATTCCGGGATGAGTGCTTAGCTCAGAACGTGTTTCTGTCCCTGCACGATGCCCGCAGAACAGTTGAAGCCTGGCGACAGGATTACAACCATCGGCGACCGCACAGCTCATTGGGCTGGCTGACTCCGGAAGAGTTCCGTGAAAAGAATAAACCAGTAACCCATTGGGAACCACTAACTTACAAGTGGTATACGCAGTGGGGTAAGGTCAATCCATAAAAGCCTTCCGTAATGATTCACATGAATTAAACCCTCGAATAAATTGCTACATCTTCTCTAAACTCCGCAATCATGGCTTCCGTCAAAGACGGTCTGAAAGAAGCGATTTTTTCAGCAATCATCTCTGTGGTCACAGGCGTGTTTACCCCGCTTTCACATTCTTCTTCAAAGGCATACTGGGCAACAATTTGGAATAGATACTCAATATCTGCAGGCGTAAATTTAGGCGTCAAGCTTACAATATGATCAACATCAACAACGCCGCAGTTCATCATCGACAAATAGTATTCCAGAATTGTTTTTCTTCCATCGTCATCCAGAGTTCCAACCGGAATGATGCAATCAAAGCGCCCCGGGCGTAGCAGCGCAGTATCCAATTGGCGGATGTAATTTGTTGCGCATACGAGCAGAACTTTGTTTGGTTGGCTCTTTATCAGTGGTACCTGTTTGAGAAATTCGTTGGTAATCGATCTGTCGATTCGGTTGGCGCTGTCCCGGCTGCCTGCGAACTCCTCAAATTCATCAATGAAAATAATGGCTTCATCCAAGCTTCGCGTTTTTTCCATGATTGCTCGCAAATGCGCCCCAATTTTATCCACACCGTCAACCATAAGCATGCTTGGTGCGATTTCTATGAACCACCACGCCAGTCGCCCGGCCATTGCCTTGACAAAGTGGGTCTTGCCCGTACCGGGAGGGCCAAAAAAAATGATAGTCTTAGGCGGGATGACGCCATATTTTTCTGAAAGTGCCCCCTCGACCAAGGGGAGTATAATCTTTTTGTGAATCAGCTGTTTGGGGGGTTGCGTGTCTGAGATAGTGTCCCAAATATCTCTGCTGATAGTGCGCGCGCCCATCTGCACCAAAAGCTTTTCCTGATTGTGCGTAGAAAGCTCCTCATCCGTCCCTATGTTCTCAAGAAAGTCGGTGCAGGCAATCTTGAATCCGACATCCCGATTCAGTCTTTCAGACAGAACCCACTTGTGTTGCATAATTTTTTGCCAAAGGTCCAACGCTACATCCGCATCGAATTTTGCGCCGCTGGCTTCAAAGATTTTGCTGGCGCAAATTTCTGGAGAGGGAGTGTCTAGTATGATTTTATCCAAAATGAACCCCTGGTTGTAATATTGTGTGGGGCAATTATTTTCTGAATTTATGAGTACGTTTGCATGTAAAAACGAAAATATTGCCATATAAACATATTTGAAGCGTCTATATTTTAGTTATATTTTAATCTTATAATTACCATTGTCACTAGCTTTTTCATGAATTATAATTTCTTTTTTTAAAATTATTATATGTTCATCAGAGATATAAAAGTACTATTTTGTGTGGAACAATTATATCTACTAAATATTCTTTTCTCAGGGCATAATTAATGCCAGCCCATGAGACAAAGCTCGCCACAAACCCTCACTTGTCATACACAAGCGGCTAATCGCAGATAGCCTTTTTAGGCTGGCATTGCAGGCCAACAAAATTTGTGCTGCCGATATTTCTGGCATGGGGATATTCTGTATCAAAATCAGCCAGCACGTGATGTAGCCGATTATCCTTGTTGCAGGGAGTGCGTAGCAAAGCCCTGCTCGCTCCCCTGAAAGATACCTGTCAGCCTCAGCTGACAATCGCCGCATCGAGCGATTTTCGTGATTTTTTACGTTGATATTTTAAACCGCATTTCATCTATTTTTGTGGATATATCCTAGAAATGGAATATATTGTCAAAAATATAGAAATGTAAAAAATAATAATACTCTGAAAAAATTATCAAATTAATATGTGTACTGTATTGCATAAGTTGATTATAAAAGAGAAAAAGTGTTTGTAAAATTTATTTTTACAATTAAGCAATATGCATTTTTATTGAATAATTATCTCCTATGTCTTCCCAGTTGTACGACTTTTCTTCAGATCGGACACGCCGGAAGGCTCAGGCTATGAGTCGCCAACGACAAACCAGGCGGCAAGGGCTGGGGCAATCCTGCTTGGAACATGCAGTCCTCATTACAACAAGCTATATTTAACATACTGGAAATATTCATAATGAATTTATTTAGCAAGACAGCTTACGGAATACTTTCCGCGTTGGGGGCTTTTTTTCAGGTAAAACAGATACCCTGGAAGTACGCCGGTGAGGTCGGGCAGTATCAGCTAGAGCTATTCAGCACCGAGCACCTTGGAGAGCATGGCAGGCTGCTGGCAGAAAGACACCACATTGCCACAGAAAAGCACCCGGAAGTTTTGCTTCCACGGCTTGTGGACAACGAAAAAATGTTTTTGTCCGTGCACAGCCTGCTGAATGAAGATGCGCTGTGCGGCGTGCAGATAGCGCCCGCTGGAGAATGCCTTCTTGATAATTTTTATATTCTTGAAGAACAGATTCGAGCAGTAAGGCGGCACTTGCCCAAGGGGTACAGCCGGGAGCTGCCTCATCTGACCACGGGATTTTCTGCGGGGCTGCCCCGTGCCTACGATATTGCCCAGGAGGTCATATGGCATAGTGACGGGCGGGTGAATGCTGAAACCGTGAAGGCGGTTCTGACATCCTATCAAACCGTTTCTGTGCTCACTATTGGTGAATTATGGGCGGTTCCCATCATGTTCCGCTTTGCTCTCATAGAAAATATCAGACATATCAGCGCGTTGATCGCTGCATACAGAACTGACCGTGCACTTGCAGTGCATTGGGCAAGCAAGCTGACGCACACCGCTGCGGCCTCTCCCAAAGACCTGATCATGGTAATTGCGGACATGGCGCGGTCAAATCCAGCGCTTACCGGCTCGTTTGTCGCCGAATTCAGCCGCCAGCTCAAAGGCATGGGGCCATCCCTGGCGCTACCACTTACGTGGGTTGAGCAGCAACTTGCTGACTCTGGCCAAACGATTGACCAGCTTGTGCATGTGGAAAACCAGATGCAGGCTGCCAGCCAGCTTTCCATGAGCAATTGTTTCAACAGCCTGCGAGCCATCGAATCTATTGATTGGAAAGGGTTTGTCGATTCTGTAAGCGTGGTTGAGGATACTTTGCGTAAGGACCCGGCAGAAGTTTATGCCGCCATGGACTTCAATTCGCGCAACTATTGCCGCACCATTATCGAAAAACTGGCGAGGTGCAGCCAACTGACAGAGAACGAGATTGCTCTGAAAGCCATTGATCTTGCCCGCGAAGGCATGAGCCTGCATGGCAAAAACGCTCGTTCTGCGCATGTTGGCTGTTATTTGACTGCTGAAGGCAAACCTCTGCTTGAAACTGCCGTATCTGCCCATTTCGGCCCGGTGCAGACCCTTGCACGTGCGGCAGACCGGTTACGTGTTCCCCTGTATATCTCTACAATCATTTTATTGACGCTATTTTTTACCGTATCTTTCGCCTTTGTCGCCATGGCGCAGGGTGTACAGAATTTATGGGCATCTCTATTCCTGTTACCCATTATCATTGTAGCCTGCCACCTGGCCCTGACTGTTGCCAATAAAATTGCTTCCATTGCCATCAATCCCAAGCCTCTTCTCAAAATGGATTTTTCTACAGGCTTGCCAGAGCATTTGCTCACTCTGGTTATTGTGCCAGCAATGCTCACCAGCAAAGATTCCATAAAGTGTTTGTTTGATGACCTTGAAGTGCGTTTTCTGGCCAACCAGGACACATCCTTATATTTTGGATTGCTCACGGATTTTTCTGATTCTGCAACGGAAACCGTCCCCAATGACAAGCTGCTCGTCCGTGTGGCCCGGCAAATGACAGCAGAGCTTAATGCCAAATATGCAGCAGAAAACTACACCCCGTTTTTCCTGTTTCACCGCCCCCGTTTATGGAATGCGCAGGAAGGAATATGGATGGGGCATGAGCGCAAACGCGGCAAGATTGAGGAACTGAACAATTTTTTATGCGGCAGAACCTCGGATGTCTTTTCGGTTGTTGAAGGTGACAGAACGGTTTTTTCGCGTGTGCGCTACATTATTACGCTTGATGCAGATACGCAGTTGCCCCGAGATTCCGCCCGCCAGCTTGTGGGCGCCATGGCTCACCCCCTCAACCGCGCGCGGCTTGATGAGGGTAAACAGCGTGTAATCAAAGGATATGGCATCTTGCAGCCGCGCGTAGAGCCAAGCCTGGCCGGGGCCAATCGTTCGCGCTATGCCCGTCTCAATTGCAAAAAGAGCGGCATTGACCCATACACGCGCACAGTTTCCGACAGCTACCAGGATATATTTGGCGAAGGCTCATACATCGGAAAAGGCGTTTACGACCTGAATACGTTTGACTCCATGCTGTCTGGCCGCTTTCCTGACAACAAGGTGCTCAGTCACGATCTTCTTGAGGGCTGCTTTGCCCGCTCTGGCCTGCTGAGTGATGTTTCTTTTTATGAAGATTACCCCATGGCATATCTTACCGATGCTGCAAGGCGTCATCGCTGGATCCGTGGAGACTGGCAGATCATAAACTGGCTGTTGCCCCGCGTCCCCGGAGGCGATGGGCAGATGCACAAGAATTCTCTTTCGTTGCTCTCGCGCTGGAAAATTTTTGATAATCTGCGCCGCAGCTTGACCCCCGCCGCATTGATAGTGCTTCTGATCTCTGGGTGGGCCATGCTGCCATTATCGTGGCAATGGACCTCGCTGGTGGTTGGCTTTTTGTTTTTGCCAGCCTTGCTGGAAGCTGTCTTTGCCATGCTCAACAAACCGAGGGATACGTCTTTCAGGCGTCACGTCGGGCTTCAGCTTTCTGAACTTCCAGGGCATTTTTCTCAACCTGCAGAGGCATTGCTCTACCTGCCTGTTGAGGCAGCCTCAAATCTGGATGCCATTTTTCGCAGTTTCTGGCGAATGCTGGCCTCAAAAAGACGCCTTCTTCAGTGGAATGTATCGGTCTGTTCTGGCAACGCTGCTCCCGATCACCTTTGGGAAACCGTGGTTGCCATGTGGGCCGGGCCCGTAACCGCCTTGCTGGGTATGCTTGCCTGTATCGCCTTGGGCAACGGCATGGCGGCAAGCACTGCCCTGGCTGGCGTTGTTTGCCTGCTGTGGTTTTTTTCGCCGGTCATGGCGTGGTGGTCGAGTCTTCCTCTCAAGCGGCATCAGGAAAAGCTCACCCCAGAGCAAACCGGTTTTCTGTTCAGAATTGCCCGCAAGACCTGGAAGTTTTTTGCAACCTTTGCCGGGGCTGAAAGCAACTGGCTTCCGCCAGACAACTATCAGGAAGTTCCCACCGGCAGGCTGGCCCACCGTTCTTCACCCACCAATATGGGCATTGCGCTGCTGGCAAATCTTTCCGCCTATGATTTCGGTTTTATAACCGCCGGGGCATTTTTGGAGCGCACATCCAACTCCCTGTCAGTGATGGAAAAACTTGAAAGATACAAAGGCCATTTTTTCAACTGGTACGACACCCAGTCTCTGGCGCCTTTGTCGCCGCGCTACGTGTCGTCTGTGGACAGTGGCAACATGGTTGGGCACCTTTCGGTCTTGCGCGCAGGGTTGCAGGATTTTGTAGAAAAAAGGGTAAGCCATCCACTGCTTTTTAAAGACCTGAAAAAAACGCTTGCCATCCTGGTTGAAACTGCCCCCAAGCCTTCCGGTGGGGCTGCAAACTCACCGCTAGCCACTCTCAACCTAGAGCTAGATGCGGCCATACAGTCGTTTTCATTGTCTGCAAGTCACGTCAGAAAAGATCTTGAACATCTACAAACATCTGCAACAGCAGCTTTTACCCGGCGTGATCAGACTTCAGCCATGCTGAAAACGGACGACTACGGCAGCATGCAAGAAATGTTTTTGCTCAAATTGCAGGATAAACTGGACGAGCTTGCGCTTTTTATGCCCTGGACATTGCTTCAGGATATGCCCCCTGCTGTTCTGCAAGATTTTCAGATGCTTGACGCACACCTCACCCTGTTTGAACTTGCCGGGCTTGAAGAGACCGTTTTGCCGCGTCTGGCATTGTGCGCCGCAGAGGAAAAAAATCCATCGAGGCAGCCTCTCTTTGCTGAGCTTGCGGTACTTGTTGGTGCAGGCAGCCGGCAAGCCAGGGCGCGGCTTGAACAGATAACGGAGATGATGGAGCAGTGCACCGGGCTAGTGTGCCTTGAGTACGATTTTCTTTACGACTCCACGCGAAAATTGCTGTCTATCGGCTACAACGTGGACGAAAACAGAAGAGATGCAAGCTATTATGACCTGCTGGCCTCAGAGGCCCGGCTGGCAGTATTTGTGGGCATTGCCCAGGGCCATCTGCCGCAGGAAAGCTGGTTTTCTCTTGGGCGGCTTTTAACCACCACCACGGATCAAAAGCCGGTGCTTCTTTCCTGGAGCGGCTCGATGTTTGAGTATCTGATGCCGCTTCTTGTGATGCCCTTCTATGAAAACAGCCTGCTTGACCAATCCTGCAAAGCTGCTGTTGCCGCACAGATCGAATATGGGGGGAAAAACGGGCTGCCGTGGGGGATATCTGAAAGCGGCTACTGCATGACCGACGCGCGCGCCGACTATATGTACAAGGCCTTTGGGGTGCCGGGGCTAGGCATCAAGCGCGACCTGACCGCAGATATGGTTGTGGCTCCATACGCTTCGGCCTTGGCCGCCATGATAGCTCCACGTGATGCCTGTCTTAACCTTGAACGTCTTTCACAGGAAGGCGCAGAAGGTGAGTACGGCATGTACGAGGCCGTTGACTATACCGAATCGCGATTGCCCAGAGGGGAAACATTCGAGATCGTGCGTTCCTACATGGCGCATCATCAGGGAATGAGCCTGCTTGCCCTCGAGGCCTTGCTGCTTGATTACCCCATGCAAAAACGGTTTGAAAGCGATCCCCAGTTTCAATCCGCCATACTGGTTTTGCAGGAACGGGCTCCGGAAGCAATTCCAGGTTATGTACGCACGGCAACACGGTCGGGTGTTCCCGCAATTCACAGGTCAGTAAAAGGTGCAACGCGCATCATCGGTTCGCCGCACACTGCAAGGCCAGAGGTTCAGCTGCTTTCAAACGGCAGGTATCATGTCATGGTAACCAATGCCGGTGGCGGGTACAGTCGCTGGAAAAACCTTTCTGTAACCAGGTGGAAAGAAGATACGACGTGTGACGACTGGGGTACGTTCTGTTACATCCGCGATCTTGCCACAGGAGAATACTGGTCTACCACCTTTCAGCCTACCCAGGTAAAAACTGAACATTTCAAGGTGATTTTTTCAGAAGGGCGGGCCGAATTTCATTGCCGTAACCTTAACTATGATGTGCATACGGATATTGCGGTTTCGCCAGAACACGATGTCGAACTGCGGCGAACAAAGATCACGAACAACTCTCTGGAACAGCGAACCATAGACATGACCAGTTTTGCCGAGGTGGTTCTTGCTTCTTGCGCCGCTGATGCCTTGCATCCGGCATTCAGCAACCTTTTTGTCCAGACCGAAATAGTTGAAGATCAGTTTGCGATTCTATGCACACGCCGCGCCCGCTCTGAAGAAGAAAATACCCCCTGCATGCTGCACATGATGACTGTGCACGGCGTGCCTGTTGACGCCATTTCTTACGAAACGAACAGACGGCAATTTATTGGCCGTGAGCGCACCATAAAAAATCCAAGGGCAATGGACAGGGAAGTTTTTGATCTTTCTGACAGTGCTGGAGCCGTGCTTGACCCGGTTGTTGCCGTGCGCACTCGCATCACGCTTGAGGCCGGGCAGTCTGCAATAATTGATGTTGTGTCTGGCGTGGGCGAGTCACGGCCAACAGCCATGGCCCTTATTGAAAAATACCGGGATAAGGGCATTGCCGACCGCGTTGCCCGTATGGCTTGGGTTCATGGCCAAATTCTGCTGCGTCAGATCCACGCCACCGAGGTGGAGGCGCAACTATATACCTGTCTGGCAGATTCCATCGTGTACGCCAATGCGCAACTGCGTGCAGAAAGCTCTGTGCTTGTGCAAAACAGCAAGGGGCAGTCCGGACTTTGGGGGTATACGCTGTCCGGCGATCTTCCCATACTGCTGTTGCGGATAGGAAGCGTTGACAATATCGAGCTTGTCCGCCAGCTTTTGCGGGCGCATACGTACTGGAATCTTAAAGGCTTATTGGTTGACCTGGTCATCTGGAATGAAGACAAGGCCGGGTACAGGCAGCTTCTGCATGACCAGATCATGGGGCTTATTGCAGAGGGAAACGGCAGTAGCCTTGGGAAACCTGGGGGGATTTTTGTCCTTTCTGCCGATCGCATAGTTGAAGAAGACCGAATCTTGATGCAGGCAGTTGCCCGGGTCATTATTGCCGACGACAAAGAGTCTTTGGCGCAACTGGTAAAAGGCCGCATAGCGCCTGTCAATACAATTCCCTATCTTGCTCTGTCGGAAGGGCCAAGAGTTTCCCGTGCCGAAAGCGCCCTGCCTGCCCCCCGCAATGACCTTGTTCTCTTTAACGGACTGGGAGGTTTTACTCCCGACGGGCGGGAATATGTTATAATTACCGCTCAGGGCCAGGCCACGCCCGCTCCCTGGGCCAATGTGCTCGCAAATTCACAGTTTGGAACCGTTGTTTCGGAAACAGGGCTAGCCTTTACCTGGAGCGAGAATGCCCACGAGCACCGCATTACCCCGTGGTCAAATGACCCCGTGGGTGATTCAAGGGGCGAGGCATTCTATCTTCGCGATAACGACACCGGCTACTTCTGGTCGCCATCTCCCCGCCCATGCCGGGGCAAAACGCCTTACACAACCCGGCACGGCTTTGGCTACAGCGTATTTGAACATACTGAACGCGGTATAAAATCAGAGCTTCTTGTGCATGTTGACGTGGACGCCCCGGTAAAATGCATGCGGCTGACAGTGAAAAATGAGTCGCCAATACCGCGCAGGCTGTCGGCAACGGGCTATGTGGCCTGGGTTTTGGGCGATTTGCCGGAGAAAACACGCATGCACATAGCCACAGAAGTTGACCAGATGAGCGGGACAGTTTTTGCCTGCAATTCCTACAATTCTGAGTTTTCTGGTCGAACAGCTTTTTTTGGCACAGACGACAGCATTAAATCTGTGAGCTGCGACCGCGCTGAATTTTTGGGTCGCAATGGTTCTCTGGACAATCCGGCGGCCATGGGGCGCAGCCGCCTTTCGGGCCGAAACGGTGTTGGCCTGGACCCGTGTGCCGTTATTCAGGTTCCGTTCACTCTCGCCGCTGGCGAGGAGAGGGTCATTGCATTTCGGCTTGGAGTCGGGAAATCCAAGGATGAATGCAGAGAACTTGCCATGCGGTTTAAAGGCGTGGAGGCAACGCAGGAATCCTTGAGCCGGGTCTGGCGGCAGTGGGACCGCCTGCTTGGCTCCGCCTATGTGGAAACACCGGATATGTCTTTCAACGTTATGGCCAACGGCTGGCTGCTGTATCAGGCCATAGCCTGCAGGATGTGGGGGCGCGGAGCCATATATCAGTCTGGCGGTGCATTCGGATTCCGCGACCAGTTGCAGGACGCAATGGCGCTTGTGCATACCGCACCCCATTTGCTGCGTGAACAGATACTGTTATGCGCATCGCGGCAGTTTGCAGAGGGGGATGTCATGCACTGGTGGCATCCGCCGTCAGGCCGAGGAGTGCGCACTCGCTGCTCGGACGACTACCTCTGGTTGCCGCAGGCCGTTTGCCGCTATGTCAGCTCTACCCAGGATACCGGTATACTGGACGAGCAGGCTGTCTTGATCACAGGACGGCCCCTCAAGGACGATGAAGATGCTTATTACGACCAGCCATCCGCTTCTGGCAACACGGCAACAATCTATGAGCATTGCGTGCTGGCAATACGCTATGGGTTAAAATTTGGGGCACACGGGCTGCCGCTTATGGGTTCTGGCGATTGGAATGATGGGATGGACAAAGTTGGCGCTGGTGGAAAAGGCGAAAGCGTCTGGCTGGCCTTTTTCCTTTACGATGTGCTTGCCAGGTTTGGTCCCCTTGCGGCTGCACGCGGCGATTTGCCCTTTTATCAGGAATGTTCAAGTCAACTAGCTGTATTGAAAGACAAAATAGAAACACACGGCTGGGATGGCGGATGGTATCGGCGTGCATACTTTGATGACGGCACCCCCCTGGGCTCGGCAGAAAATAGTGAGTGCCGTATTGACTCCATAGCGCAAAGCTGGTCGGTGCTCTCAAAAGCAGGGAGTGCGGAGCATGTCAAACTGGCTATGCGGGCGCTGGATGACTACCTTGTGCGGCGCGAGGACAAACTGGTAAAACTGTTTACACCACCTTTTGACGTGCAGACCCCCAACCCCGGCTATATCAGAGGATACACTCCTGGTGTGCGCGAAAACGGGGGCCAATACACCCATGCAGCCGTGTGGGCGGCCATGGCCTTTGCCCAGTTGGGTGATTCCAGCCGGGCATGGGAAATCTTCAATATCATCAATCCGGTAAATCACTGCAAAACCGCAGGGGATATGGCGCGCTACGAAGTGGAACCCTATGTGGCTGCCGCTGACGTTTATGCCGCCCCCGGCCTCGTTGGGCGCGGCGGCTGGACATGGTATACTGGTTCAGCCGCCTGGATGTATCGACTGATGCTTGAATCCCTTATGGGAATCAACATTGAAAATGGCGCGTTGCGAATTGCCCCCTGCCTACCTGAAAGCTGGGGTTGTTGCACCGTTCATTATCGCTATTGTAGCGCGGTCTATCACATAGAAATTACTCAGAAATGTGCTGGAGGTAAAAACCTTTCCATCACACTTGATGGAACTGCACAAAATGACTCGCTTGTTCCACTGGCTGACGACAATCAAGAACATGAAGTGGCTGTTATTATTCAGCAATAAGTAATTTGAAGATGCCTATATTGTTTTTTGCAACCGATTTCGAGGGGGTGCATATATGTAATGACATTATAACATTATGCAAATATAGTGTATAAACCTAGTTGATAGTAGCCAATCCGTGTTTATGATAGCATTAAAAATTGTATTACTATCATACGGATTGGAGGGATTACATATATGCTCTATTCAAAACTTGTCACACTTTTTTCGGACGGAGTCAGCTTTTCAGAGGACGAAGTACCTTTGGGGGATAACCTCGTCGTCAGAAATTTCAGCTTTCACTCTCCTGAACGACAGCGGGTTGGCCCGGCACATTCCCAGATTGCTGCCAGCGCCACGGGATCAGAAGTTGATGAAGAAATTCAGGAGAATAATAATTTCAGATACCATGTAATGATGCCGGCCCAAATGAAAAAGGCCCGCAACGTTGTCATCATGCTTCATGGTCTGAATGAAAGATACTGGACAAAATACCTGCCTTGGGCTGCATCTGTTGTTGAAGCAACCGGCCACGCGGTTGTTCTTTTTCCGCTCGCATTTCACATGAACCGCGCCCCGGCCCGGTGGGCGGATCCGCAACGTATGGCGCACCTGAGCCGCGAGCGCAAACGTGCCCTGCCAGACCTCACCAGTTCCAGCTTTGTCAATGCGGCCATCAGCGCGCGGCTTTGCGAACAGCCCGAGCGCTTTATCCAGTCTGGTCTTGAAAGTTACTATGATCTCATCAATCTTGTTGAAATGATAAAGAATGGTCTTCATCCGGCCATTGATAAAGATGCCACAATTGATTTTTTTACCTACTCCATCGGAACCCTTCTCGGCGACCTTCTTATGATGGCAAACATGTCGGGGTATTTCTCGGCATCGCGGCATATTTCCTTTTGCGGCGGGCCTGTCGTAAGCGGTCTGCACCCGGAATCAAAATTTATTCTCGACAGCGAAGCTGTAGGCAAACTCAGGGAGTGCCTGCTCTCAACAGACCGGCTTGAAGTTTTGCTCTCGGACAACACCGAGTTTGAAAAGGCCTTTCGCTGCATGCTTGATTATGGGATAGGCAGCAGTGAGCGGGAGGAACGTCTGAGGTGTATGGGGGCACGGCGATATGTGATCGCCCTGGCCGATGACCATGTTGTAATGGTTAACGAAATTCGCAATACTTTTGGCGAAAAAGAAAAAAATGGCATCCATGTGGAAATTATGCAGTATACCTACAAATACAGACATGAAGACCCGTTCCCTGTGCTCACAAAAATGTACAGTAATATTGACAGGCAGTTTCAGCGTACATTTGACAGAATTTGCAATTTTTTGAAAAGATAGATGGGGTGAATTTTTATGACAGAGGAGGAATCTTTCAGCCAAATCACACTGGTTTGCCCGGGGTTCCCCCTCCGCTAAACCGGACGCCAGCGTTTTGTAATGGTATTTTAAAAAAGTTTTACAACGCAGCGCCAGCCTGCGCGTTGCGCATGCTGGCGCTGTATCCACCAGCGATGGCAGAAAAAGTCATCACCTCCCTGTCGCGAGCATCCAGAACAAAAGGATGCGCCCCTTCTCGCTCCTCTCGCCCTTCCCCCTCGTCGCTCAATCCCCAGTCCGGCAGAGCCACCAACGCTGATTTTATTGCGGTGCAAAACCATGCCAGTGTGCGCCTTGCATGGCTGGCTGTCGGTTAGCTGTGCCACAACGGCTGCTCTGGCGCATTATCCTGACATTCCGCATACGGTTAGCCGAGAAGCCCATCGGCAAACAGTCGCCGACCAGGCAACCACTGGATAGGCCAAAAGCCATACGCCGGAAGCCCACACCCAAGAGGTCTATGTACAGCGGCAGGGGCAGTGCCCCTTCAGTCTTGCCCGTCGTTCCGCAGGGCATGAGCTGCCGCCAGAATTCGCAGGCCAATGTAAAATGTGGCGTTATCATGCCATGCCCATGCTCAAGCTTGGTTACAGAAGCTCCGCGTTCTGCCTGCTTAAAAATCGCCAGAGCATGGCTGTGGGCCGTCGGGGCGATTTCACCGCAAGGACCTGCAAAATTATCAATCTCGCAAATGCTATCTCATTTTTTAAATCAACCAGACATTATGATTAATGAAATGATTGTTTATATTATTTTTATATTTTTGACTTTTATTAATTGTATAAAATAAAAAATTCCAAATGTGTTGTAGCGAACAGACGATGTATATTTTTTGTATGACTGTTAGCAAAGCTGGAAAAATCTTTAAATATGTAGTCATAAAAGTTCTATAAAAGCCACATTAACAATACATATTATAATAAAAGCATAATTAATGTAGTTAATTTAACTGCTTTTATGTAACACATTAATAAAATTAATTTAAAAAATTCAAGTTTTTTTACCGAAGCTCAGCCTTTGCCTAGTCAGCAAACAATAATCAGCAGCAATATATTTTGCATCAATATTGCCATGCTCATTGCCTGGCAAGCTAGCTTTCCGCCAATGCGCATGCAGGTGCAGTCAAACTATTACCGGGAGAGCAATATGTATTTCTTCAAGAAGATTATGATTTGTGCGCTTGTTGCATCCATCTCACTGGTTGCCGGGGCCTCGCTGGCGCAAGCTCAGACAATTGGAGCGACAAAAGAGCAGGCCACTACCGTCTCAAAGGGGTGGAGTATCACAAAGGACATCATGAAAAAGGATGTATTCACTGAGGACAAGGAAAAACTGGGCAGCATTGAAGACATCATTGTAACGCCCAGCGAAGGCCTTTCGTATGCAGTTGTGAGTACAGGCGGATTCCTTGGCATGGGCAAACACGACATCGTTGTTCCGCTCAACCAGTTCAAGGTGATGGATTCGCGCTTTATCTTGCCCGGCGCGACCAAAGAAACAATCAAGGCAATGCCCGAATTCAATTACGAAAAGTAAAAGGTGCTGATCGCAACGTGCCCGCTGCGGAGAGCATTTGAGTAAAAGATCGAGGGCATTTTTTGCCAGCTGCGCAGAAAATGCTCTCAAACACAAACATAACACTGTATTGCACGTTAACACGGAAAAATACCATGAAAAACAGCAAAGTCAGAAACAAGTTTAAAGAAATAAGCGGCCATGCAAAAGAAGTTGTTGGCAAAATAACAGGAGACAAACAACTTGAGCTGGAGGGAAATGTGCAGAAGAACGTCAGCAAGATCAGCGCTTCGTATAATGATATCAAGGACAGTATAAAAGAGTCACGCGATGATTAAAAGTTTTTCATGAGTCACTGCACGACTGCATAAACTGTAAACAAGGAATTTGCATTGTCATGAAGAATCTATGCGCTGATTTATTTGTTGCTCTCATCTTCACTCTTGGTTTGGCGTTTGCCATGTCAACAATGCAGGATGCGTCCGCAGCAAGCAATGACTTGCCTCAAACGGCAGGCGAATACTTTGATGACTCTGTTATTACAACGGCCGTAAAAAGCAACATATTGGGCGAAAAGGGTCTTTCTTCACTAAGCATCAATGTGGAGACAAAGGACGGAGTCGTTACACTCTCTGGAAAAATAGATACCGCAGCGCATTCAGACCTTGCAGTGCGCATGGCAAAAAAAGTCAATGGCGTTAATGGGGTTGTGAACAATTTGATTGTTGATGCCGCCGCACACCAGTCAGTTGGTGAGTATGTTGATGATGCTTCAATCACTGCGGCCGTTAAAGCAAATATTCTTAAAGAAAAGGGACTTTCAACGCTAAATATCAGTGTTGAAACAAAGGACAATGTTGTGACCCTTTCGGGAAAAACTGATTCGCCGGAGCACTCCAGGTTGGCCGCCCGTGTTGCAAAGCGTGTGAATGGGGTCAAAGCTGTTGTAAACAAGCTTAAAGAATAAATATGCAATGTTTTGCCAAAGCAAAAAGCAAGCATATTTATAAGTGTCAACACCGTTTCTGAGCAACGCCTTGCATAAACTCTTTTTGTAGATGAACGTTGCGTTATACGTGAAATTGTAAAGGCAGTTCGTAGTAATTATTATTGCAACAACAAGGGAATAGCTATGAACTGCCATATTAAAACTATTGTTTTAGCGATATTTATTTTTGCAAGCAATATATGTTTTGCATCAGAACCAGACAATGTTGACAATACAGAATCGCAAAAGAGCACTTTTGTACTCTATTACGAAAATGATTTATTTTACCATCACGATGGGTACTATACCAATGCAGTTAAATTTAGAGTGATATCAAAGCCGCTAAATACGCTTACAAAAAATGGAATTTTTCCGGATACGTTTGACTCAGTAATGGAAAAATTTGAAAAGTCACAAAATACACAATTTACACAGTACAATATTTCAGCAGGTGCTGGGCAGTCAATTTATACACCCAAAGATACCACGATCCGCGATCTTCAAGAAGATGATCGCCCATACGCCGGGTATCTTTACAGTTTTCTGGCCCTGCACGCCAAGCAGATTCAGATGATGGACACCTTTGAGATTACAGCGGGCGTGGTGGGGCCAAGCGCCCTGGCCGAATATGCGCAAAATGGAGTGCACCAGTTGCGCGGATTTGAAACCGCCAAAGGCTGGGACCACCAATTGCATGATGAACCTGCCATGACGCTCTCATGGGGCAGAAACTATCGCCTCAACAAACAAAGCATCTGGTCGGGATTAAGTTGGGATGTTTTGCCGTACCACACGCTCACAGTTGGCAACGTGCTGACGCAGGCAACTGCGGGCTCAGAACTGCGTCTGGGCTGGAACCTGCCTCCATCCTTCAACACTTCACAAATTCATCCAAGTTCAAGCATTGGTGCGCCAACCCCCGAAGATAAGGGGGGACGACAATCCAAAGATTGGGGTTTTTATGTTTTCGCTGGCGGTGAAGGTCGCGCCGTTGCCCACAATATTTTTCTAGACGGCAATACATGGGGGGACAGCCATCGCGTGGCCAAAGAACCCTTTGTGGGGGAAGTAAGTTTTGGAGCAGCCGTAACCATAAACAGCCTGCAAATTGCCTACAGACATGTTTATCTGACTGAAGAATTCAAAAAACAGAAAGGGGCGCAAAATTATGGTTCCATTACCCTTGTTTTACCTTTTTAGTGCGTCAAAGGTGGTGTGAATTGACATCCGCCAACATGGCAATGGTCGATCTGAATAGGGAGGACATGATGCTTAATATCAATAAGGAAGTTACAATGGTCAAGGTGACGTCCTGGTTTATGTTTTGTGTGGTAGCAATGATCGTCATAATGGTTATATGGGCCTTTCCTGTCAATGCGCATGCACAGGGCACTGAACAACATGGTAGTGCGCCTGTTGTTACTTTGAAGATGTGGGATTCTTCATCATCACTTGAGCAATACGCTTTTCTTGCGGGCATTGTGAGCATGCTTGAGCTCGAAAAGGAATGGCAGGGTCAAAAAGGCATCCTCCCGTTGCGGCAGAGCATGATCGGCAGCTGGTGCGCCGGGCTGGACGGCATGAGCCTCATACAGATTCACAGCGCCGTTAACAGCTATAGCATGAATAATCCCCTCAAGCAGGACAGGCTTGTCCTTGATGTGCTGTGGAGCGAGTTGGTGCAGCCCAAACTTAAAGCTACAATGTCTGGTTCTGGAAGCGACACTTCCACACGGCTTGAGCAAACCATGGGAAGCAGCAAGAAACAAAAAACTCATTCTACATATTAAATTAGCCATGGAGAATCATGATGAAACAACTACTTGCCCCAACTATTGCGATTTTTCTTCTGTTCGCAGGCCCCTTGGCGTGCACCAATATGAGTAAAACACAACAGGGCGGCCTGTCGGGCGCAGCACTCGGCGCTGGCGCAGGAGCGGGCATAGGTGCGCTTACGGGAGGAAACTGGGCTGTCGGAGCCGCCGTTGGCGGAGCCCTGGGTGGTTTGGCAGGGGGACTATACGGAAATTCGCAGGACAACAAAAAACGTTAAGCGCGGCCCTCGGACATATAAGCAGTTTGGCAGGCAGGTTATGATGAAAGGCCTGTCAAACAGCTTGTGATGGGGGATAGGTTGACGTGCACCCAGCAGTTTCTGATTTATCTTGGTTTATCAGGTGTTTTTGGTGGAAAGGGCAATAGACGGTCGGTTTCTGCTTTGACAACCGCATAACATTCGCAACACAGCTCTTCAAGTTTTGGGCGGTCCAGCACGGTAATCTGCCCCCGGCGATATTCAATGACACCCAGGCGCTGCAACTTGCCTGCGGCTTCAGTAACGCCCTCGCGGCGAACCCCCAGCATGTTGGCGATCAGTTCCTGCGTCATGCTCAACTGATTGCTAGGCAGGCGATCGAGCGAGAGCAACAGCCAACGACAGAGCTGCTGGTCTATGGAATGATGTCGATTACATACTGCTGTCTGCGCCATCTGCGTAATTAAGGCCTGAACATAACGCAGCATCAGTTGCAGCATTGCAACGTGATGACTGACGGCAGCCTTAAAATGCTTGTCGCTCAGGCGGTATGCCTGACCAGCACTTTGTACCAAGGCTCTGCTGGAGGTACTTTCTCCCCCCATGAACAGTGAGATGCCAATGACGCCTTCATTGCCAACTACAGAAATTTCCGCTGAAGCGCCGTTTTCCATCACATATAATAGCGAGATAATGCAGTCTATTGGAAAGTAGACATGTCGCATGACATCGCCGGATTCGTATAAAACCTTGCCCAGCGGCATTGAAACCAACTCCAGCTGCGGCAGTAACATGGCATAAATGGGGGGGGGTAATGCAGCAAGAAGGCGGTTTTGGTCTGGGGTAGCATCTTTGAGCATCTTGGTATCCTCAATAGCTATAATTATATTATTATATATTTCATATTTTGTTCGATCAATCTTTTTAATGGTACAATAATAAGTTGCTAATGTATGTGCTCTACCGCACACGCGTATCTGGTTTGAAATAACGATTCTGCTCATGAAGCAATTAACATCAAACGCAGAGGTTCATATGCTTGAAATGATTGCTGTTGCCCTCGTTATGTTGTGGTTGTTGGGGATAATTACATCCTACTCATTGGGTGGCTTTATCCACATACTTTTGGTCATTGCGGTTGTCGTTATCGTAATCAGATTTTTGCAGGGCCGACGGCTCTAGAAGCGGGTTCAGTCAAAGACCTTGTGCGGGCGACGGTTGTTGCAGAAGTCAAACCACCAGATCATGGTGCGGCGAAGCTCACGCCCTGTCTCTATCTCCCGCAAATACACGCATTCAAACTTTAGAGAACGCCAGAGACGTTCGATCATCAAGTTATCCATCCAGCGCGGCCTCGGCCATCCATTGAGATGCGCGCTCCGGCCTCCCTGAGCGTCCGCGTAACCCCATAATTCATGAACTGCGAACCTTGTTAGCTAAGCTCGCCGCAATCTCTCCGCTGGTTTGCTGCTTCCACAGGAAAATCTGATTTTTTTTTGGGGGGGGGCACGCCGTACTTGCTGACGAGCTCGGGCAAGGCATGTTCCCCGTACAGGACACCACCTGGGCAACGCTGGCCCTGAACTAGGTGGTGAACTTTCCGCTTGATTTGCACATCAAAAGCCTCCGTTGGCTTCTTGAGTCCACCTTGGCTCAGGTCCCGTTTACCGACCCCACTTCACAAATAGCCGCCTCGCAAGGATCACCGCAACGTTTTGCCTGGGTGCTCACTGGTGCTTGGTCAGGCGTTAGCTGTTTTTCATGTCCGCAACAAGACGGCTGAGCGTTTTCGACTGACTGACCATGTCAGCCACCGCCTTGGCGGCCTCGTTCATGGCGGAGGCAGTTTGCCCGGCCATGGTGCTGACCTCAAGGATTGACTGGTTGATCTCTTCGCTGGCGGCGGATTGCTGCTCGCTGGCGGTGGCTATGGCCCGCACCTGATCGGCGGTGGCATCGGCATCGCTGACAATCTGGCGCAGCGCCTCGCCGGACATGTTGGCAAAGCCCGTGGCTGTTTCCACCTCCGCCAGGGCGTTATCCATACTTTTAACGCTCTTTGCCGTGCTTGCCTGAATGGCCGCAATGGCGTCGCCCACATCATGCGTCGAGGCCATGGTTTTTTCCGCCAGTTTGCGCACCTCGTCAGCCACCACCGCAAATCCACGTCCGGCATCTCCGGCGCGGGCAGCCTCGATGGCGGCATTGAGCGCCAGCAGATTGGTCTGGTCTGCGATATCGGAAATAACGCTCATGATGCGTGAAATGGCATACGCATGCTCGTTCAGCTGGGTCATGTCGCCCTTGAGCGCCAGCGAAACCATGTGCAGTGTGCCGATGCTCTGCAACGACTGCTGCATTATGCGCTGGCCGTTCTGGGCATTGCCCTTGGTCTGGTCCGACATGCCTGAGGCCGAGGAGGCGTTGCTGGCAACCTCCTGCACGGTGGCGTTCATTTCGGTCATGGCTGCGGCAGCTTCGCTGAGCCGCTGCGAAGAATTCGTTGCTATACGGTCCGACTGCTCAATCTGCAACGAAAGCTGATCCGATGCCGCAGAAATCACAGCCACAACTTCTTCCAGTTGCCCGGCGGCGACGAGCATTCCTTCTTTTTTGGCATTTTCGGCGGCAAGGCGGGCCAATTCGGCCTGTTGCGTGGCGGTGCGGGCAAGCCGTGTCTGTTCCTCAGCTTCGGCAGTTTTGCTGGTGGCTGTTTCTATCATGCCCCTGAGTTTGTCCACCATGGCGGACAAAGACTGCCCCAGCTTGCCCAGCTCGTCATTGCGGTTAACGTACAGTGTCTGACCAAGGTCGCCAGACGCCACTGTTCCGGCAAAATCCACGCACTTGCGCAGGGCGGCAAGGATGGGATTAACGACAAACAGCATGGCCACGCAGGCCAGCACAAGGCCCGCAGCGCCAAATATGAGGCTGGATCTGGTAACGGAATCAGTGGCCCTGCTTATGTCGCCATCGTTGACGACAGCGCCAACAACCCAGTCTGCAGCCGCAAGCCTTTTGAAGGTCATGACCTTCTGATGCCCGTCAAACGTGTAGGATACGGTACCGCTGTCCCTGGACAGCATTTCCCGGCCCCAGTCAAACTGGCTCACGTCCAGCTTCATGATGTGCTTTTTTTCAGGATGGCTGATCATCTTGCCCTTGCCATCCATAAGATAGACGTACCCCTCGCGCCCGATCCTGATCGGCGTGATTATGCTCTCCGAAAACTTGGAAAGATCAAGCCCCACAATCAGAACGCCAAGAATCTTGCCGTCACGCCTGACAGGAGCCGCAATGACCGAAACCGGCTCGTTGTTGGTACGGCTCAAAACAGGCTCGCTGATGCATACCTCGCCCGTGATGGCTCTTTTGAAGTAGGCGCGGTCCTTGATGGAGACGTTGGTCGGCCCCTTGTTGTTGGTAATGCAGGTTCCGGCGAGGTCATACAGCGTCACGGCTTCAATAAAACCGCTGGTGTCCACTATGCGTTGCAGAGCCAGCTTTGCGTCTTCCAGCGCTTTGCCTGTCGCGCCGCCGGGAAGCATCAAGGGGTCGAATTTGTCGTTTTCGCTTTCCAGCGCCGCAACGCCGCGCATGTAGCCAAGAAGATCATTAAGGCTCTTGCTCACAGACTGCGTGGCTATTGTACCCATGCCCAGCAGGCCACGCCGAACTTCTTCATTGGCTTCACGGGCAGAAAAATAGCCTGATATTCCAATGCTGAACACAAGCGTCATCATTGTTGGTATCAACAACTTTGCTCTTACACTGCCGATCATTTTTTTCTCCAGGTATGTTCTATGGCAATAAACCCTTCATTGATGAACGTTATCAACCAAAGTGACGCCGTAAAAACCGCTATCCATCAAATGCCGGTCTCTGCTGTACCGGCTTGCACGCAATCATGCGGGCTATAGCACGCCCGCCCAAAAGCCCCCACGTGGGCAGCAAGGCCGTTTTCCCTCAAGGCAATACGCTGCCTAGGCCACAGAACTGCTGCGCAGTTTTTCAGCTATCCACTGGCGCAACAACGTCTTACGTACCTTGCCTGATGCGGTGCGGGGCATTTCATCCAGAATTTCCAGATGCTCCGGAAATTTCTGTTTTGCGATGTCCTGGGTAAGAAAAAAATCAAAAACTTCCTGACAGGTCAGCGCGTCCGCCTTGTCGTGCAGCACCACATAGGCGCAAATGCGCTCCTGCAGGCGCTCGTCGGGCATGCCCACTACGGCGGCATCCTTGACCTTGGGGTGTTGCAGCAGCACGTTTTCCACGGCAAGGCTGCTGATATTTTCGCCGCCGCGCACGATAATGTCCTTGAGCCGCCCAGTGATGGAATAGGTTCCATCGGCATTGCGGCGGCACAGGTCGCCGCTGTGAAACCAGCCGTCGGCCTGCAGCACCTTTGCGGTCAGCTCCGGCTCATGCAGGTAGCCCATAAAGACGGCGGGGCTGTACGAAACCTCCTCGCCCTCCTCGCCTTGCGGCACATCCCTGCCCTGCCTGTCCAGCACGCGCACCTGGATGCCGGGCATAGGGCAAAGCGCCAGACTGTCCATATGGTCAGAAACAGGCCTCAAGGGCGTACCCATATGCGGCACGCTTTCCGTCGAGCCGTAAACATTGAGCACGCGCAGGCCCATTTGCCCGGCAGTCTGGCTGAGGGGGATATTTGGCGGGCTGCCGCCGCAGAGAAAAAAGCGCAGGGATGAAAAGTCGTACTCTCCACCCTGTTCTATGGTCTGCACAATGTCGTAAAGAAAAGGCGTGGCGGCCATGGTGACGGTACACCGGTGCGCCTTTATGAGCTCAAGGGCGCTGGCAGCGGTAAACACATCAAGCAGAACCGATGTCGCCCCCATGACAAACGGCATGGTGACCCCGTGGTGAAAGCCCGTGGCGTGGGCCACCGGGGCGGGCATAAACATGGTGTCTGCCGCGTTGATGTGGAAAAAGGAGGCAAAACTTGTTTCGGCAAAAATAATATTGCGGTGCGAGAGCATTACCCCCTTGGGCTGGCCCTCCGAGCCGGAGGTGAACACCAGGGCCGCGAGGCTGTCAGGGCATATCCGCCCGGCGCGCAACGCCGCGTCCGATTCCGCCCGCGACATGGGCGAGGCCACGTCTTCTTCCACCATGTCCCTGAAGGTGGGCAAAACAGACCCCTCGCCTTTTTTGTCCACGGCTATGACCACCCGCAGCGAGTCAACCACCTTGCGCAACCGCACAGCCATTTCGCAATACTGCATTTTGCGGAATCTGCGCGGCACAAACAGCACCTTGGAATTGCAGGCAGACAGAATGTGCTTCAGTTCATTGTAGCGCAGGTTGGGCGGAATGGGATTGATAACCGCCCCAAGCTTGAGGCAGGCTACATAGATGGGTAAAAATTCGACCCAGCCGGGCAGCTGGCAGGAAACAACATCCAGCGAATTGATGCCGCAGTCAGCCAGATACCGAGCTATGCGCGCGGCCAGCAGATCAACCTCGGCGTAGCTCAGCGCCATTCCCTGCGCATCAATGACCGCCGTTTTGTCCGGGTTTGCCGCAAGGCTTGCATGCCAGCAATCCCGCAATGTCATGTCTGCCATGGGCGTATAGACCGTATTTTTCTGGCTGTAGCCTTCCGCATCCATAATCCACCATTCCTGTTAAGGCCGCGAGGTTCCGCGGTCAGAAGTTTGCACTTCGGCGTAGGTTACGCTTCCCGCAACATCTTCCATGCGCCGCAGCCTGCCGAGCACTGCCAGATGATCAAGGTGCGCCACGGCCTCGCCCACCGCAAAACACTGCTGCTGCACCCTGTAGCTCTCCCAGGTGCCCCGCAGGGCCCAGTGCATGCGCGCAGCTACGGCAAAGGCCGACACGGTGCCAAGCTTGCCAACTATGGCGAGCACCTCGCTCAGTCTTCTTTCGTGGTGATTATGCAGTTGCCGCACGCGCACGTGGGTATCGGGGATAATGGCGCGGTGGCCGGGGTAGGACTGCTGTACGGGCAGGCGCAAAATTTTGTCGAGGCTGCGCAGGTAATCGCCCAGGGAATCTTCCACATCGGCCCAGGCCGTAATATTGGGCGTGATGGAACCAAGCACGTGGTCGCCGCAGATAAGAAAGCGCCGTTGCGGATCAAAAAGCGCCACATGCCCCGGCGTGTGCCCAGGCACGTCAATGACCATAAAAATGTAGTTGCCGCAGGTGACAAGTTGCCCATCGCTCACCGGCGTGATGGGCAACGGTTCCGGCGAGGCGTAGATTCTACCCGGGTGCGAGCGCAGCAGCTCGTCCAGCGCGCAATCGGGAAAGCCGTGCTTCCCCAGGCTACGCATCATGTTTGTCCAGACGTGTTCGTCTTCAATAAACCTGTTGATATGGTTGCCGTCTTTTTCACTGCAAAAAATGCGCGCTTCCGGCGTACGCAACACCGAGGTGAGGCCGTTGTGATCGCTGTGCAGATGGGTGAGAAAAAAATCCAGCTTTTCCACCGGGACATCCAGCTCTTGCAGCGCCTGACGCAGGGCTTGCTCGCACTCGGCCATGTTGAAGCCGTTATCCACAAGCAGGTGCCGATCATGGCCTCTGACCAGATACGCGTTGAGCTGTTTCAAGGGGCTGCCAGGCAACGGCACTTCTATGCGGAATAAACCGGGCAATTCTTCAAAAACCATGGGGCACCTGCACTAGTAAGGGGAAACAACGTTGCTCGCCGTGTAGTTTCTGTTGAGTCCTGCGGCGGTTTTTGGCGCAACCGCCGCAGGACGGTTCCATGGCATTACGCGTACGGGCCTAGCCGTAGCGAAACTCGACCCCCATGGTTCCTTGCGGGTATTCCCACTTGGAAAGCACCGTGTTGCCAGCCACTATGCGGCAGGTGCCGCACTCAAGGCAGCCAGCGTAGTCAAAATGAAAACCGCCGTTGTCGTCGCGTTTGTACAGGCCCGCCGGACAGGCTTTTTCGAGCTTGGCAAACTCCCTGGGGTCGGGGTTGTCCACAAGAGTGATGTGGGCATTGCCCTCATCCACAAAAAACTTGTCCACGCCCAGCTTCATATCGACATTGACTGTGCTCATAGCGACCTCATGACGTTGATGCCGTCTTTCAGCAGGTTGAGCAGGCCCACATTTTTGGCCCGTCCCCACAATTTGTTGCGCAACGGCGCAGAAGGGCCGTTGACGTTAAACATGTCCGCCATTATTCCGGCCGCCATATCGGGGTAGGCGGAAAAGATACGGTTGTTGTCAAGGGTGTGGGGGAGATTGCGGTAGAGCTTCAGGTCTTTGAGCACAAAGCTGTCTTCCAGGGCCTGCCTGTAACCGCCAAAACCGGCAGCGCTGAAGTCGTCGTGCTGTTTGGCTGCGATGACGGCCTGCGCTGCAGCCTCGCCCGAAGCGATGGCCAGATCCATGCCGCGCACCGTGTAGCCCACATTAAGGCACAGGCCCGCAGCATCGCCCGCCAGCAGCACGCCGTCGCGCACCAGATCGGGCACCATGGCGTAGCCGCCTTCGGGCACTACATGGGCCGAGTATTCGACCAGCTTACCGCCTTCAAGCAGAGGAGCCACAGCGGGATGACTGCGAAAGTCCTCGAGCATCTGCGGTACGGATTTGCCAACCTTGTCCATGTTGTGCAGGCCAAAAACAACGCCCAGGGAAACGCTGGAGGCGTTGGTGTACAAAAAGCCGCCGCCCATGTAGCCGCCGGAAGGCATACCGGCAAAGAGCCACGCTGTGCCCTCGTTGCCGGTGCAGGCAAAACGGTCGGCCATCTGCTGGGGGGTGAACTCCAGCACTTCCTTGACGCCCACCGCGCAGGTGTGGGTGTTGACGGCCCTGACCATGCCCAGCTGCGTGCCAAGCAGCGAATTGACGCCGTCTGCCAGGATGACCGCACGGGCCTCCAGCGTTTCGTCGCCGGCGCGAACGCCGCAGACCTTGCCGTCGCGAACCAGCAGTTCGTCCACGCGCACGCCAGGCACCAGCTGCGCGCCTGCCTCTTCGGCCTTGCTGCACAGCCACTGGTCAAAAGACGTGCGTAATACCGTATATGAACGGGAGGCAGCGACCTGCGACCGGGGAGCCGCATATTCCACCGTAACCGCGTCGGTTTCGTTGAGCATGGAAATGCGCTCGCGGGTTACTACCCTTTCCACGGGCGCTTCTTCCGCAAAACCGGGCAGCAGCTTTTCAAGGCTGTGGGCGTACAGCCGCCCGCCGGTCATGTTTTTGGCGCCCGCAAAATTGCCGCGCTCAATGAGCAGCGTGTCCAGTCCGGCACGTGCTGCCACCAGCGCCGCAGTGCTGCCCGCCGGGCCTGCGCCTACTACGATGAGGTCAACTTGATCTTCAGACATATTCTACCTGCTTGTCTTGACCGATGTCTGCGCATCACGCGCAGGGGTCGGGCCCCGGTCAGTTTTTCAGTGCCTTGGTCAGAGCGGGAAGGACCTTGTACAGGTCGCCAACAATGCCGTAGTCGGCAAACTTGAAGATGGCGGCGTTTTTGTCCTTGTTTATGGCAACGATGGTTTTGCAGTCGCGCGCGCCCACCATGTGCTGGATCTGCCCGGAGATACCCACGGCAAGATACATGTCGGCCTTGACCATGGCGCCGGAAACACCCACGTAACGCTCGCGCTCCATCCACAGCTCGCCTTCGGCAATGGGACGGGAGCAGGCAAGCTCGGCGTCTATGGCAGAAGCCAGACTTTTTGCCAGAGACAGATCTTCCTGCCGGGCAAAACCACGGCCCACGGAAACTATGCGGCGGGCCTTGGCGATATCCACGCGGGCGCAGGCCTTGGGTTTTACTTCAACAAGAGTTATGCGGGCGGCAGGCTCCACAAAGCCAAGCTCCACAGTTTCGCCCTGGCCGCCGGTGGCTGCGGCAGGCTCAAAAACGCCGCCGCCCACCGTCATGATGGTCACGTCCGACAGGCTCTGCCGTCTGCCCACGGCCAGACCGCCGTAAACCATGTGGGCGAGGCTGCCGTCTTCTTCGACGCCCATGACGTCGTTGACAACAGCGGCCTTGAGCAGTGCGCCAAGCTTGGCGGCCATGGCCTTGCCGCGCCGGTCATTGGGCAGCAGCACAACGCTCTTGCCCGCCGCCTTGATGGCGGCCGCCATGGAAGGCGCGTAATCTTCAAATATATAGCCCGATTTTGCGGGCAGCAGGCAAAGACGGCCCGCGCCCTGAGCAAAAACGTCTCCCGCCTCTGCGGCGCTGCCGACAAACACGGCGCAAACCGTGTCGGCAAGGCTTGCCGCGCCAGGGATAAGGTCTGCAAAACGGGCGGGTTTGGCGCAGATCACAAATGCATTGGGTGCCTTGTTCATGAAATTGCCTCCTAACTGGCTGGCATGTTTGCGGGGGCTTGCCGCACGGCGACAATGCAATCCCCCACCGGTTTCATCGCGGCGCGTCGAGGTGCGCCGCCTGGCCGCCCAATAAGGAGGAGGCCAGTTTCCGGGTACTGTACTTAGCGTTGCAGGGCCTTGCGCACATTTTCCACAAATGCGGCAACCTGCTCTTCCGAATCGCCTTCAACAACGTTGTGCAGGCGGTCGGCCTGTTCGGGCGCAAGCACAGACAGCATGCTGGCCACACCATGCAGATCGGCGCCGAGATCCTCGCACGAGACTGCGTTGGCGGGCTTTTTGCCGGCGGCCAGAATTGCCTTCATGGTGGGGATTTTGGGTACATTGATGTCGCTGGTGAGGCTGAGCACGGCGGGCAGAGGTATGCGCAGCACTTCGGTTTCGTCCTCAAGGGCGCGCTCGACCAGCAGCGCGCCCTGCTCGCGGGCGATGGACTGCACAACGTTGATATTGGCCGCGCCCAGCTTTTCACCCAGCAGAATGCCCACCTGCTGGGCGTACAGATCGCCGGAGCCTTCGCCGCACAGCACAAGGTCAAAACCGATTTTCTGGATGGCGGCGGCCAGAATCTGGGCGGTTACATCGGGCAGGGCTCCGGCCAGGCTGTCATCAGACACCAGCTCCAGACGCGCCGGACCGCGCGAAAGGATGTCCTTGCAGATTTTTGAATTGGAAAGATTTTTTGCAGGCCCGGCGCTCAGGGCCACAACTTCGTCGCCCTCGCCTGCCAGGCACATGGCGGCTTCGATGGCATTAAGATCGTACTGGCTGATCTTGAGCGCGGCCTTTCCCGTGTCCACGGACCTGTCGGCGTTGACGACGATATCCTGTTCCTCAGGCACAATTTTGCAGCAAACGATAATTTTCATGGTGTGCTCTCTTGGGTTCGGGGGTACGGCGCAGTGCAGCAGGCTGCAGTGTCTTGCGCGGCTTTTGGGCAATGGCGGGCGGCAGCGCTGGCGGCCGCCCCGGCGTTTTCAGTATAAAAAAGCCCTAGCCCTCATATTCTTTCAAAATCTGCCGGGCGGCGATGTAGACCATGATCTCGTCAGTGCCGCCAGCCATGCGGGTAATGCGCACGTCGCGCCAGAGGCGGGAGATGCGCACGTCTTCGGTGTAGCCAACCCCGCCCATGACCTGCATGGCGGCATCAATGACTTCGCCAGCGGTTTTGGCGCAAAAGCGCTTGCACAGGGCGGAAGAAATACGCAACGTCTCGTTGTTGTCGTTCTGCCATGCCACTTTGCAGACAAAGTTGTGCATGTTCTCGATCTGTATGGCCATGTCCACGATCTTTTCCTGAATCATCTGGAACTGGCCGATGGACTGACCAAACTGCTGCCGCTGGTTGGCGTAGCGCACGGCGTCTTCGTATGCGCAGCGCGCCATGCCGCAGGCATAGGCGGCAATGACAAGGCGTTCGATTTCAAAATTCTTCATCAAGTGGATGAAGCCGTAGCCTTCCTTGCCGACCATGGCGCTTTCTTCAAGCTCCACGTTGTCAAAGTACACTTCGCAGTTGCTGATCTGGTGCCAGCCGATCTTGACAAGGTCCTGAATTTTTACGCCGGGAGCCTGGGGATCAACCCACCACATGGTAAAGCAGCGCTTGGGATCCTTGGGCTCGGCGTCGCGGGCCAGCACAAGCATGTAGGGAAAGTCGCGCGCACCGGTGATAAAGGTCTTTTGCCCATTGAGGTACACCTTGCCGTTGCTGCGCGTGGCGGTGGTGGCAAGCAGATTGTTGTCCGAACCGGCCTGCGGTTCGGTAAACAGCAGAGAATAGGCCGGAATGCCCTTTTGGGCGCTCTCCACGGTTTTTTCCAGCTGATCCCTGCTGCCCCAGCTCACCATGTTGTGCACGCACAAGGCGTTGGTCAGCAGATAGCCAGTGCCGCCCATGCGGGCCAGCTCTTCAATGATCAGCATCTGGGTCAACATGTCAGCAGGGACGCCGTCAAACTCTTCGGGAACACCCAGCAGGGAAATGCCGTTTTCCGCCATGGCGGTCATAAATTCCACGGGAAAGCGGCGATCAAGGTCGCACTTGCGAAAATACTCGTCAGGAAAGTCGCGCTGCATCATTTCGCGCACGCTGGCGAGCAGCAGTTCCTGTTCTTCCGTAAGCCTGAAATCCATCTCAAACTCCTTTTCTGAAGGGCCGCACGCGTTGCCGTGCGGCCCTGGTTAATCTTGATTACGCGTTGCGCGTACGGGCAACGGCCTCACCAAAGGGGGCCACCCGCACAAAGACGAGCATCAGCGCGCCAAGTACGGCTGTGCCCGCGCCAAAGCTGAGGGCAAAATCATAGCCGTACTTGTCCACCAGCACGCCTGTGACCGTGGGGGCAAGAATGCCGCCAATCGAGGCAAAGGTGGCCCAGATGCCAACGAGCTTGCCCGCATGGCGCTTGGAAAAAACGATGGGGATGGAATAGAACCCGCCCATGGTCAGGCAGAGAAAACCGTTGGAGGCCGAAACCAGCGCCGTGGCGGCCATGGTGCTGGAGGCAGTGGTGGCCAGATACAGCAGCGCGGCGGAGGCGATAAGGCCCACGCAGGGCAGAATCTTGCGGCCAATGTTGTCGCCAAAGTAAACGGCGCACTTGTCGGCCAGCAGACCGCCAATGGGGTACGTAAACATGGCGGCGACATAAGGCAGCATGGACGAAACAGCGCTGCCCGTAACGGAAAGGCCGCGCCCGTCGGCAAAGTACGTGGGCAGCCAGGTCATAAAGAGGTAGAACAGAAAGTGCGTGCACAGGAAGGATATGGCGCCAAACCACACGGCGGGCTGGGCGTAGGCCTCCTTGGCGGTCAGCATCTGGTCCGGGTCATCGGCGGATACGGAGGCAGCCTGCGCAGCAGAAGCGGCGGCAGCGCCGTGAATGTAGTTGAGCTCCGAGCTGGAAATATTGGGGTCTTCAGCCGGTGACTGGTAGCCAAACTTGAGCCATATCAGCACCCAGATGGGCCCAAGAATCGAAAAGGCATAAAAGACCTTCTGCCAGCCCCAGGTATTGATGACCCAGGCAGCCAAGGGCATGGTCACGGCAAGACCGGCTGCCACGCCGATGAGCGAAACGCCCTGGGCCACCCCCGATTCCTTTTTGGGAACCCACTTGGCTATCATGCTGGTCATGGATGGCAGGGCCACGCCCTGAGCCATACCGCAGCCAGCACGCACAACGATCATCAGCACCAGCGGCACGCCCAGAGGCAGCGGCGTGATAAAAACAAAGACGGACCAAAGCACGGCAGCCACGCACAGCACCCTGCCGCCGCCAAACTTGTCGGCCAGAACCCCGCCCAGCACCATGGTGCTGGCATACCCAAGAAAGAAGGCCGTAGAAACAAGACCAAATTCAGTTTTTGACCAGCCGTAGAAGGCGATCATGGAAGGCCCGGCCATGGAAACGCTGGCTCGGGCCATATAGAGCACCGTGTAACACAAAAAGAACAGGCCAAGTGTCCACCATCTTCTGTTACCGATTGCATCAGACATAGTTATTTCCTTCGGCGCACGCCGCTGTGGCTATGAGGGTGCAGGGCAACACCGCTGCACCCGGTTTTCTTGTTGAAAAAACAGTATCAACCCGACTGGCGGGGTTTTATGTCCCACGCCAGAACCATCGCCCGCCTAAAAAACTAGCCGCAGATGATGGCCTTATCCTGCTGCATCTTGCCGATGTCGGCGTCGGGGTAGCCGCAGTCTTTGAGCACCGAGGCAGTATCCGCACCAAGGCCACGGGCAATGACGGCGTCAGGGTCGCCCATGCTTTCAAATCGCACGGGGGTGGTGGTGATGACGCGTTCGTTGCCGCTGGGGTAGGTGACCTTGCGCAGGCCGTCGATGGCCCATGCCTGGGGATCATCAAGAATTTCGGAAGGCAGCGCGCCCTTTTCGCAGGGAACGTCATTTTCCTTAAAGATCTTGAGCCATTCGGCCAGGGGCTTTTTGCCCATGGATTCGCCGATGATGCCGATGGCCTTGGACTGAGTTTTGCGGGCCAGCACATTGCCGATGGTGTTGATGTCTTCATCTTCGAAGACGTCTTCGCGCCCAAAGAGGCCCATCATCTTGCGGAAATACACGTCGTAGTCGGGCACGCAGATTATCAGCCAGCGGTCATCGCTGGTGCGGTAGGTATTGTTGAAGGGGTTTGCCACTTCCATGCGCGACTTGGGGTACGTGTTGCCGTACTGCGAGGACATGATGGGCACAGACATGGCCCAGAGTGCCTGATGAAAAAGCGAAGTGACCACGCGGTCGCCCTTGCCGGTCTTTTCGCGGGCATACAGGGCCGCGCAAATACCGGAGGCAAGGGTAAGGGCCACCTGATAATCGCCAAAGGCGTTTGGCTCGTTGATGGGCGAGGTTCCGCGTTCGTGGAATGACCCGAGGATACCGCCGCGCGCCACGTAGCAGGTCACGTCATAACCGGCGGTATCCTTTTCGGGACCTTTGTCGCCATAGCCAAACATCTGGGCCATGACCAGGCGAGGGTATTTGTCTTTCAGGACGTCATAGCTGAGCCCCAGTTTGTCCAGAGCCTTCTGGCGAAAGCTGGTCACCAGCACATCGGCATTTTGCAGCATGCTGTGCAGGGCCTGCATGCCCCCGGCGTTCTTGAGATTGAGCGCCACAAATTTTTTGTTCAGGCTGGTCATATCAAAGGACAGATTTTCGTCTTCCATCAGGGGAATGTTGAAAACCGGCGCCTGGCGGCGGTAGGGATCGCCGTCAAACGATTCGACCTTCCACACCTCAGCCCCCCAGTCGGCCAGAACGCGCAGCGCAGCAGGCGCCGCCGCATAGGTAGCCAACTCCACAACCCTGACGCCCTCCAACGGTTTGTGCCTTGTCATTGAACTCTCCATGTCTACATTTGAATTTATTTTACTATCCGCAATACACAGTTAAACACCTGTCAAAGATTGCTTACATTAACTTCATTTACGTAAAAAAAGTCAAATTTATAATCTTCAACAATATGCCTGCAAACTTTTTGATATATGATCAATTTTTTTGTCTTCGTAATTTTTTTATATTAATTATTATATATAGTTACAAAAAAACAGCTGACCGAATGGCCAGCTGTATATTAATCCGTTTCAACAAACGATCAGTTACTTTGATCAAAAATCCGAAGAATGTGAATTTTTTATCAAACAAAGGCGCTCAAGACCTTTCTCAACCCCGTTTTTTTTGGCCGCACGTTGCAATAATAAGTCAATTACCTTTTAACATGCTGTAAATTTTAATTATATTTTTTTAAAATGTGACAAATTTATTAAAACCTCCCCAACGGGCCCCACCGCCGATCTACATCCCTACATTAATATAGTGCTCTCCCCTGACGCGTTAAAAACATCCTCAATGGTTGAATAATCAACCAATTTGATTGCAAATGCGCCCATATGAACTTTTTTTCACGCAAAGACTTGCATGAACCTCTCATTTTTGCCCCCAGGGGGGCTTTTGTGAAATTTATTTCAAAAAAACCACTTTCTGCGGCAATCATTTTGATAATCATCGCGCAACCAGCACGGCAACAATTTTACGATACATTCAATAACATACCATAATATTACAATAAAATATAACTTTTTGAGATGTATCCAGCTATTTTGATGCCGCACCTATAAAAATTTTCAATATCAATCGCCTGCCCATAATCAATTTGACCGAAAAAGATATTTTACTGATTATGTATTTCAGAAAAGTAAAGGTAAATATACACGGCTGCTCAAAGCAACATTGTATGTTTTTTTTCTAATCAACTGCAACAGTATGTTAAGGAGAAATGAAATGGGCAAGTTGAGCAAGACTGAATTTGACGCCTATCTGAAGCAGATTCGCGCACTGGCGGAAGGCCCCTTTGAAGAATTGCAGAAGGAAATCGAAGTAACCAACGTTTTCCCCAAGGAATTTTACGAACTGGGCATCAAGAACGACCTTTACCGTTGCTCGGTACCCGTTGAATTCGGCGGATGGGGCCTCTCTGAAACCGACATCCTGCGCATTCAGGAAGAATTCAGCCGTGGCCCCGGCGGCATTCGCATGCACCTGCACTACGCCATGGACCTGAACTGGCGCCCCCTCTACGACTACGGCACAGAAGCGCTGAAAAAAGAGCTCATGCCCGGATTCCAGGACCGCAGCGTGTTCACCAGCTGGGCCGTTACCGAAGAAAAGGGCGGCACAGGCGCCGACATTCAGTCCTTTGCCGTGCGTGACGGCGACGACTATGTCATCAACGGCGAAAAGTACCTCATCTCCCACACCGACTGCTGCAACTACTCTTACATCACTGTGGTCACGAACCCCGATGCCGACAAGGATCACCGCCTGTCCACCTTCATGGTGCCCTGCGACACCCCCGGCTACGAGCTGACCCCCATGCCCCACATGATGGGTTGCCGCGGCGCTGGTCACACCGGCCAGAAGTTCACCAACATGCGCGTGAACAAAAAATACCTGCTCGGCAAAGAAGGCCAGGGCCTTGAAATTGCCATTCACTCGCTCTCCGTCTCGCGCGTGCACATTGCCGCCAGCAACCTTGGCATGGCCCAGCGCATGCTCGAACTGGCCATGAAGCGCGCCCACGACCGCGTGACCTTTGGCAAGCCCATCATCGAGCGTCAGGCCATCCGCATGAAGATCGCCGACATGGCCACCCATGTGCATGCACTGCGCACCATGGTTTATGACTTCGCCAAGGATTACGAAAACAACCCCAAGGGCGAATACATCGAAGAAAAGGCTGCCATGTGCAAGCTGTTCAGCATTTGGACCACCAAGGTGGTTTCTGACGAAATGCTCGAGATCTTCGGCGGCATTGGCTACTTCGAAGACTGCGAATACGGCCCTGTCGAACGTCTGTACCGCGACTGCCGCGCCATGTGGCTGGAAGAAGGCACTCCCACAGTACAGCGCATCACCATCTCCCGGCAGGCAATCAAGCACGGCGGCGTTTTGGGTTACTCCGAGTTCGACGCCTAGCAGATACACCTCCTCCACGCCCTTGCCAGGCGTGCTTCCACCAAAAGGCCATCGGCTCTGGCCGATGGCCTTTTGCAAAATCTGCAAACCCTGCAACCAGGATATACACCATGCCTCAGCCGCCCTTCAGCCCTCTGCGCTGCAAACTGCCCCGAAAGCCATGGATAAAGCACGCGGCGCTGCAATTCTGGCACTGCGAGAGCTGCGCGCGCCTGCTGCACGAGTACCTGAGCGAGGACAACACGGCAGCCTCGCTTGCGGCGTCATCGCGCGCTCCAGAGTGCTGCGGGCGGCCCTTGCGGCTCTTGCGGCCCCAATCGCCGCAAGACGCTGCAAACGCGCTGGACCTCGATTATGAAATTGTGGGGGGCCTTAACAACAATGCCGTAAGGGTGCGCTGGAACAATGCCGCCACGCCCCCCCTCTGGATAGCCTTGCAGACTTACACTGGCGTGTACCTCAAGCATGTCAGCGCCGCCAAACTACCGCCTGTTGTTTTTCCCCTCTCTGACGAAGATGCCTACGCCTACTGCGACAAGGATGTCTGCGAGCAGTGTCTTTATTGCTGTAAAAAAGGCTGCGCAATCTACGTATATACCGGTGGAAGCAGCATATATGTTCTAAATATGGATAAAATTTCTCAATATTTTTTGCAAAAATTGCCAAAATAGCATGGTATAAACACTATTTATTGTAAGTATGCGTCTAATTACATTACAAAATATAGACTGTATTACAGTTCATAATAAATAGAAAGACTGGATCAATCACAGACACTGCAATGCTTGCAAAACTGTGACAGCAGTACAACCAGTCTTGCGGATTTGAATTTGCCAGAAATGGAATGCCGCGACAGGGGAAATGCGCGGTACGCAACCCAAACGACAAAGGAGACCGTTCAATGAGGAAGATTCTGGTTTTACTGTGTGCCGCAGGCATGCTTTTGGGGGTCAGCGCCGGGGCTCAGGCTGTTGATCTAAAAGCCAAGGGGCAGTGGGTTTTTGGATTTGATTACGGCCAGCACGGCAACTTCACCTCTGGCGGGTCAAAAAACACCGGCTACAACTCGCGCACGGACGAGTTCAGCCCATCGCAGCGTGTTCGCCTGCAAATGGATGCCGTGGCTTCTGAAAGCCTTTCCGGCACAGTATATTTTGAAATAGGCGACCAGACCTGGGGCAAGTCGTCGCAGGGCGCAGCCCTTGGGGCGGACGGCACAGTAGTTGAGCTCAAGAATGCCTACCTCGACTGGATTGTTCCGCAAACAGAGGCAAAGTTTCGCATGGGCATACAGAACTTTACCCTGCCCAGCTTCACCACCACTTCGCAGATCATTTCGGCAGACGTGGCAGCCATTACAGGCAGCTACCAGTTCAATGACAATGTTGGCCTTACCACCGTGTGGGCCCGCCCTTACAACGATAACTACAGCGGCTATCCCGACGGCTACCGGGCCAACTACATGGATAATGTCGACCTGTTCGCCCTGTCGCTGCCGCTGAGCTTTGACGGCGTAAAGGTTACCCCCTGGGCGATGTACGGCATGTTTGGCCCCAACGCCTTCCGCACCAGCGCCACAAGCTACATACCGGCCCAGACCAGCAACTATTATCTTGCCGGCCTTTATCCGCTCTACGGCAGCACCCATAACCAGAAGCTGACCGGTTACGGCAATGCCGTGTGGGGCGGCCTTACCGGTGATGTGAGCGCGTTTGCGCCCCTGCGTCTGGCGTGGGATTTCAACTACGGCTCCATCACGCGTGACGATCCGTCGTCCAACCGCTCCGGCTGGCTGGCCGACGCCCTTGCGGAATATGCCCTCGATTGGGGTATTCCCGGCATCCATGCCTGGTATTCATCCGGCGACGACGACAATCCGGGCAACGGGTCAGAGCGCCTGCCCTACACCAATCTGGACGAAGGCGGCGCTGGCTCCTTCGGCACCTTCGCCTTCAACGGCGGCAGGCCCAACACCTTCCGCGACAGCACCATTGCCCACAACATGGGCGGCACGTGGGGCGTCGGTCTGTACACCAGAAATATCAGTTTTGTGGACAAGCTCACCCACACCGTGCGCGTTAACTACATCGGCGGCACCAACGATCCGGCCCTGCTGAAAAAGCTTGCCGCCAGAACCGGCGAATGGTTGGCCCCCAATGCCACGGTCCTGGGCAAGGAGGGGCTGTACATGACGCGCAACGACGGCGCCATCGAATTTAACCTGAACAACGAATACAAGATGTACGACAACCTCACCGTCTGCTTTGACATCGCCTATATCAAGCTGATGATGGACCAGAGCCGCACCGTGTGGGGCCAGAGCAAGATGAACAACAAAAGCGACGCCATGTACGACGCATGGAACATTAACGTAAACTTCATCTATTCCTTCTAGCCTGCCAGGGTCGTACCCTCCTTGACGTCCCGGCAGTCACAACACGCAGAGCCAGGGCACATGCTTGCTAACCATGTGCCCTGGCTCGCTTTTTCTACATTGCTACAGCGTGCCGGTTACTATCGCCGCGAGACTGCGCACCAAAGGCAACGAGGGCATTGCGCGCAACCAGATACGCCCAATGCCCTCGCCGCATGGCAAAATGATCAGTAAACGGTCAGAGCAGGGCAACCTCGGCATCTTCGATGGTTTCGTTGCGGCTATCATCCTGCTTGTCGTCAGCAATTTCAAACTGCTGCTTCATGAAATTCAAAAAGGCCTTAACCTGCGGATACTGGTACGCGCCCGACTGCGACAGCACCATGTAGTATTGCCGGGGGCGGAAAAACCGCGACAGGGATACGGCCTGAATTTTTTTCGCAAAAATGGCGTCTTCCAGCACAAAACGGTCGAGCATGCTCACGCCGAGGCCTTGCGCCACGCAACGCACAAGGCAATCCTGGTGCAGGATTATATGCCGTGGGTTCAGCTTTACGCCATAGCGCTGCGCCTGACGAAGAATATTTTGCCATAGGCTCGAATGAACCGACGGCGCAACAATGGTCATCTGGGCAATGTCGGTCAGATCAAGCATGTTTTCTGGTGGAATTGTAGCCTGCGGCGAGGCAAAAAGCGTGATGTCCGTCCTGAACAGGGGGATGACCAAAAAATCGTCCGGAATCCTCTCTGAGGCCAGAATGCCAACGTCGACCTTGTTGGAAGAAATGTCTTCAAAAAGCTTGCTCTCCAGCATCTCGGGAATAAGCCTGAAGCTCACCTCGGGGTACTGCTGCGAAAAACTGTGCACCAGATCCGGCAGAATGTGGTTGTAAAAAGAAAACATGCAACTGATGCTCAGCGGGCCTTTAACTGTTGCTGGCAGATGCGCCAATTGTCCACGCAGAGCGTCAATCTGGGAAAAAAGCAGCATTGCCTTGCTGAGCAAAAATTTTCCTTCTTCAGTCAGAACTCGGTTTGTCTTTGAACCGCTAAAAAGTTTAACGCCAAATTCCTGCTCCAGACTGCGAATCTGATATGTGAGCGCAGACTGGTTACGGTTCATCTCCTTCATTGCAGCCGTCATGCTGCCGCACGTTGCGGTGTAATAAAAACCACGCAACCATTGAATAAAATCGCCGCTGAACTCAGGAAGCATAAAAACCCTCCCTCATGAAACCAAAGCTGTTGTTCAAAGATATAGAAGAAATAATAAGGTCAGACTATTCACGCAGACCAGAACAACAACCTGTTTCGAAATATGTTGCATAATGTGATTTTATTCTCACCCAAAGTACATGCATGGTCAAGGGAGCAAGCGCCCAATTGCGCTCTGCAAGCCGTAATTTTGGCGCTGTGCGCTTCAAAATGTGCGCATGACCTCATGGGCGGCACTAATTTTTTTTAAAAACCGTGCTTGCCAGCGGCTGGCGTCACCGACTGCATGTCGTCATGGGTGTAACGGCTACGTCATATCTAAAAAGTTAACGCGGCATCCTCCAGCGCTAAAAGAATAACAGGGATAAAATGACAAAAACCAGCACAGCAAACCGCTGCAACGTTGTAATCTCTTATGGCTTATGCATCTGGTGCAGTGTTGCCATGAGGCATAAATTGCAAGTCATGGCAATCCTCAACTGTGCAGCACAACTCAACCAAAACATAAAAAATTCCATGATAAAAATAAATTTTCATATTTTATGGTACCATATATACGTTGCAAATTGCAATACATGTTAAATGCATCATAAGTTTTTTTGCAAAAAAATACTGCTGCAACATGACAGGCAATGTTGCAGCAGTCGAAAGCGGCGGCCGTTCAAGCTGCCCCATATTTCAGTATCATGCCGTGCCGGAATACGGGGCGACCCGCGCTAGCTGCTCCATTTGAAGGTAAAAACCTGCTCGACATCAGGGTGCAGGCTATGATGAACGCCGCACGTATTGGCAGCCCGTTCCATCACGGTCTTGTCCTTGCTGCTGAATTGCCGGTCGGGCATGTTAAAAACGATTTCAATCTTCCCGATGCGGCTGGGTCCCTCGGTCGTCATGCTTTTGGATATTTCCATTGTTGTTCCGGTCACATCTAGACCGTGGTTCTCGGCATATGTTGCCAGCATGCTCATGGCGCATGAGCACAAGGCCGCTGCGCAGAGATCTGTGGGCGAAAATGACTGGCCCGACCCGCCATGATCCGGGGTAGGCGTGGTGTAAATTTTGGTGCCGCTGAGGTTATGGACAAGTTCCATCTGCAGGTTGCCAAGATACGTCGCGCTGATATTAGACATACTGATCGCTCCCTGAGCTGTTAAATGCTAAAAATATTAACAATGATACTTAATGCCTATTTTTGTGGTGTAGCCGTCGCAACATTTTTATAAAAATACCCTTTGCTGCTGGTTGAAAAATGGAAGCCGCATGGCGGCAAGTTCAGCGCCCTGACCGGGCATTCGCGCCTGCCTGTCAGCCTTTGAGGGCAGTAGACGATCTGGCTGGCAGCTGTCGGCGACTGTCGCCTTGCGCACTGAGGAATACGACCAGCCCGGCCAAAAACAACGCGCGGCTACTGCGTTTTGCCGCAGACCTTCAGAACCGCCAGATCAGCGGCATCGTCCGCGACCGGGTCAAAGCTCGCAATATCGCCGTTGACGTAGGCGACCTGATACAGCCTGTCGCGGTCTGCATCGTCGGCGCTGTCCCTGTCGCCAATACGGACAAAGTACATAACGCCAAAATCGCCGTCTTCCGTTTTATACGGCACGGCTTTATCTATCCTCATCCGCAACGATTCCGGATTGTTGAATCCGTATATCATGCTGTTGCCTGCAAGGTAGGCCACGAGCACCTCACGCAGAGCATCTTCGTCCATCAGCTGATACTGGTCGCGCGGAATAAACTTTTCCGCCAAATTTTCATTATATGCGGCAATTTTTGCGGCATAGTCTTTTTCCGCAGCATCAATCGCGACAAACTGCCTGCACAGGGCGTCCAGCTTTTCCGGCTTTTTGGCGTTGCCTTCTATGGCTTTTGCCAGATCAAGACGGTACAGAACGTACTCTGGCGGCGTGGTTTTGTATTTGAGATTGATGACATTTGCCGCATCAAGGTTCTGAAAAACGTCATTGTCAAACCTGCTTTGAAAATCCGTCATATCGCGGCTGCGGGCCTCAAGGTACGCCTTGGCTGAATCAAAACCGTATCCCGCGCCGCGCGTTTCGCCGGACGCGGCCTCGGCCGCCTGCCAGTGGCACACGGCGACCAGCAATGCCAACAGTTGCAGAAGTAGTAGCGAGCGCTTCATGCAACACTCCTTCCCTTGCGGGCAGGTTTTGTGTGGTGGAATAAACAGAAAAAAGACTGAAACCGTGAATGCAGGAGCCAGCCGGTCAGGCCTACGGCCTGGGGCAAAGCAGCCCCCTGCTTGCGGCAAGCACATACACAGGCCGGTAGGTCAGCCTGACGCCCTGCCCGTCCGCAAAGCGGGCATGGTAGGATTTTACAAATGCCTCGTATCTGCTTTTGCCCCATACAACAGACCGTATGCCCGTTACGCCCGTATGACGCAGGTGCAGCAACACGTCGCGCGGGCTGTCAAAATGCAGCGTCACCTCGCCCTGCTCCAGCACCTGCAGGTCAAAGTGCGGCGCGAGGTAGCCCCGCAGGGCTTTGGCCTCGCTATAGGCCAGCCCCACGCCGGTCAGCTCCGCGACCTCCTGCAGGTTGCCGGGCAAAAAGCTGCTGAAGGCCAGCAGCCCGCCAGCAGGCAACAAATGCGCGCATCGGGCAAAAAAAAACGGGAGGTCGTCAAACCACTGCACGGTAGAGGCACTGAGCACGGCATCAAACGCCCCGTCAAAACAGAGCTTCTCGGCATTGCCCTCGCGGCAGGAGACAACACCGGGGTTGGCATCCATGATTTGCTGCAGCTGCGGGCTGATGTACAGATCGTTCAGCATCAGGCTGCTGGGGCGCGCCTCAAGAATCCGCCGCGTAAGCAGGCCTGTGCCCGCGCCGATTTCAAGCACGGCGGCCTTGGGCGCAACGCGCGGCGCAGCCAACGTCCAGAGGCGGTCGGCGATGCGCCGCTGCGCCAGCGCCTCGGCTTCGTAGCTTGCGGCTGCTGCGCTAAAGCGCTGCCTGATCAGTGCGGTATCCATACTCATTACGCTGTCACAAAAGGAATATCCGGCATGTAGTGCGGCTCGTCCAGCTCAAGCACAGCCTGCGCCAGGGGCGTTTCGGCCCAGGCCCGGCGCTGGTTTGCGACAGGAAATATCTTGTCTTTTTTACCCAGCACGGCCCTTGTCCAGCCCGTAAACTGGGGCCTTGCGCCCTCTGCCGCGCAAGCCCTGATGCTGCGCAGCTCATCCAGCAGTGAACCGACGCCGCGCAAAGGTCTACGCGCCTCAAATACGGCCTTGTGCGCACCGCACATGCGCCGGTTAAAGCGATCGAGGCTCTCGGCGCTGAATTGTTCAATGGTGGCGTCGTATACGGCAACCGGTATGCCAAACTCGTCGTCAACGGGCCGCAGCGTGCCGTTGATGGCCACAGCCGTGCTGACGGCGCAGCTCAAACCGGGCAAAACCAGCGATGCGGCGTAGACGCCCAGCGACCACGCCCGCACCCGCACCTCGCGGTAGCGCCGCCAGTCCACGCCGTCCAACGCCAGGCTGGTGTAGTCGTAGCAGACGGCAAAGTCGCAGTCTGCCACCTGCGGCGATTCCGCCGCCCAGGCAAAGGGACGGCTGTCCATGCCCCACCCGGCAAAAAAAAGCTCCAGCGTGGGGCTGTCCTTGCGCCGCAAAAAATCAATATTCATGCAGCAGCCTGCCAAGCAGTGCAATCAGGGCCTCGACATCATCCCTGCTGGTTGCCGCCGTGAGCGAAATACGCAGGCGTGAAGCGCCAGCGGGTACCGTGGGAGGGCGTATGCCCATAATGTAAAAGCCCTCGCGCTGCAAATGCCCGGCAATGTCCAGCGTGCGCTGATTTTCGCCGGTGACGACGGGTACAATCTGCGACGTGCTGCGCACGGATTGCCCAAGGCTGTCCACAAAAGCGTGCATCATGCCGGCGATCCCGGCAAGGTGCGCCCTGCGCGCCGCTGCATCGGCGGAGCAAAACCTGCCCAGAACAAACCGGCTCCAGGCGATGTTTACCGGGGGCAGCGCGGTGGTAAAAATAAAGGGGCGCACCGTGTTGACCAGATACTCGCGCAGGGCCGACGTGCAGATGACGTACGCGCCCAGCGAGGCCCAGGCCTTGCCCATGGTGCCCACCAAAAAGTCAATGTCGGCCGCGCAGCCCTGCTCCTCGCAGCAGCCAAGCCCGTGCGCCCCGCGCACGCCGACGGCGTGAGCCTCGTCCACATAGAGCTGCACGGTCGGATAGGCCTTTTTGAGCGCAACCAGCCGGGGCAGGTCGCAGGCGTCGCCGTCCATGCTGAAGATGGACTCCGTCGCCACGATGATGTTTTCGTATTGTCCGGCGTATTTTTCGACCAGCGCTTCCAGCTGCTGGTAATCGTTGTGCCGGAAGCGAATGCACCTGGCTTCACTCATGCGGATGCCGTCGATAAGGCTGGCGTGCACGAGCTTATCGGCCAGAATAAGCGTTTGCGCCGTGCACACGGCGGGCAAGATGCCCTGATTGGCGTGGTAGCCGCTGCCGAAAACCAGGGCCGCCTCCGCGCCGTAAGCGGCGGCCAGTTCGCTTTCAAAGGCCTCCTGCTGGTCGCAGGTTCCCGTGAGCAGCCGCGACGAACACGCGCCCATGCGCAGCGAGGCCACGTCCTGCTCCGCCCAGAATTGCTGCCGCAGGGCCGCGTCGTCGCCAAAAGAAAGATAGTCGTTGGAACTCAGGTTGATAAAGGGCGCACCGGCTTTTTGCCTGTTGCGCTGCTCCGCGTCTATGTTGCGCAGGGAGCGCAGGCTGCCGTTTTGCTTTTTTTCATCAAGCCACTTGAGGTATTGCATCATCATTTTTACCTGTCAGGCACAGAGCGCCCCGCCACGCGCGGAGGGGCCGCCCCCCAAATGCCAATAATGCCAGTAAACCGCTGCACAACTCAAAATCCAGAGTTGCCATGCGGCGGCAACATACGGCGTGCAACGCGTAAAAGCGTATGGTCGCCCTCAACGCCCCGCAAGTCAATAATGCCGCACAAGGCCACATGCCTGCGCGACAATGGTTTTGTGTGAAAACAGGCAAAAATGCAAATGGTTGCCTGGGGGCCAAACCCGCAGACAACCACATGCTGACGGTAAACAGCCATTGCGCCAGGGCGCGGCTGCGGGCTAGATGCGCCGCTGCTCCGCTACGCCCTCCACATGTATGGCCGCAAAGGGCCGGGCCGGGCAAACGTATTCGCACGCGCCGCAGCCCGTGCAGCGCTCCGCATCCACAACCGGTTTTTTGGGGGCGTCGTCCGGGCCCACAAGATTAATGACCCTCGGCGGACAAATTTTGGCGCAGGCCGTGCAAGTCACCTTGTCTGTCGCCGTGATGCAACGGTCAAGGGCAACCACAGCCCGCCCGATCTGCATGGAGCTTTTTTCTGCCGGGGTAACAGGCCGTATGGCCCCGGCGGGGCACACATCTGAGCAGGTTGTGCAGTTGACCCTGCAGTACCCGCGCTCAAAGGCAAGTGTGGGCTGCAGCATGCCGCTGCCGCTGTCCGTCGACTTAAGCACCTGATTGGGGCAGGCCGAGACACAGAGCTGACAACCGGTGCAGCGTGCACTCAGCAGCTGCACAGACTGCGCCCCCGGCGGCACTATGGCGACCTGCCGCTCTGGGCCAAGTTTGCGGCTAAGCGCGGGGATGGACGACGCGCTGCGCCCAAAGGCCACGCCGGGCACGGCCACCCCCACCAGGGCCGCCAGCAGGTTGCGCCGCAGGCTGTCGGGCTTGCCGCCTGTCCTGTCGCCTGTCCTGCCGCCTGTCCCTGTCGCGCCTGCAGCCAGCTTTGGCGCATAGCTGATGGCCTTGTGCCTGCAGGCGTCCAGGCAGTTAAAACAGGCCACGCAGCGGCTGCCGTCCACGGTTCCGCTTTCGGCGTCAATGCAGCCGGACTTGCAGGCTTTTTCGCAAAGGCCGCACTTTTTGCACGCGCTCGCGCTAATGCGTGGCTGAAACAGCGAAAAGCGGCTCAAAAACCCCAAAAAAGTTCCCACCGGGCATACGGCATTGCACCACAAGCGCCCGTTGCGCCATGACAATACGCCAATGACGGCGAGCGTACCCACTGCGGACGCAAGGGCCGCCAGACCCTTTTGCCAGACCATGGCCGGGGCCACGTCGTAGTTGCCCGCCCGTTCGGAGGCCCAGGCAAGAGCGTTGTTGCCCGTCCCCCACGCGGGGGCCAGCAGATCCGCCGCCATACGGCCAAAGGCGCTGTACGGCTCAAGCAGCGAAAACACCAGAGGAACGCCAGCCAGCAGCGAAAACACAAACACGCCCAGCACCAGCAGCCGCAAAACCGTATGCGGCGAGGAGTGATAAAAACGATACCTGCCCGCCTTTGCGCCAATAATATCCTGCAGCACGCCAAGCGGACACAACACAGAACAGTAAACCCTGCCCAGCACCAGTGTGAGCAGCAACACGCCGACCACAGCCCCGACGCTGCCTGCCAGTATGGCGGGCACAAACTGCACCCGCGCCATAACGGCAAACGAGGGAACAACCAGCCCGCTGACATCGACAAACAGCAGGCACAGCGCGGCAAAACACAGTGCGGCCAGGACCATACGAACAAATCGCAACATGGGCTATCCCTGCCTTGCTCTCAGGTTCTCAACAAACTTGCCCAGCCGCGCCATTTCGTCGGGGATGACGATCATCTGCGGGCAGTGCACAAGACATTTGCCGCACCCGGTACATCGCGCCGCCTGGCGCAGCTCGGGTATGGCCCGCTCGTATTCCACAAGGTAGGCGCGGCGGGCTTTTTCATAATCGGCGTCGCGCGTACCCCTGGGTATCTGCTCGTCATCAAGACACCGGTTGTAATGGGCAAATACCGCGGGGATATCCACGCCATAGGGGCAGGGCATGCAGTAACCGCAGGTGGTGCAACGGATGTTTGACTGGGTCAAAAAAACGCTCAGCGCCTCCTTGAGCACCAGCATCTCGCGGTCGGACAAAGGCTCGTACGGGGCTAGCGCCCGCAGGTTGTCCTGCAGATGCTCCATATAGGTCATGCCGCTGAGCATGGTGATGACGTTGGGCAGCCCCGCCACATAGCGAAAAGCCCACGAAGCGCCGGAGGCCTCGGGCCGTTCGGCCTGCAGGATGGTCAGCGCTTTTTTGTTGAGACGGGCCAGCCGACCGCCGAGCAGCGGCTCCATGACAATGAGAGGCAGGCCGCTCTGCTGCATTTTTTCAAACATCCACTGCGTGGGCGCGGGATCCTTGGGTATGAACTTAGCCTGATTGGGCGCAACTTTATATTCGTGCAGCATGTCGTGGTAATTGAGCTGCACCATGGCAAAGTCCCATTCCACATTGCGCGACAGCAGGTACTCAAGCGTGGGCGCATTACCGTGAAACGACCAGCCAAGATTGCGTATCCGGCCCTTTTTCTTTTCTTCAAACAGATACTCGAGCACGCCGTTTTTTTCGTACACGGTCTGGTACGCTTCTACAGACTGTATGGCGTGCAGCAGATAATAGTCAAAGTATTCAACATTGCACTTTTCAAGCTGTTTTTCAAATATCTCTTTTGCCTGTGCAAGAGTCGGCATTAGAAAGGTAGGCATTTTATCCGCCAGAAAGTAACTCTTGCGCGGATACCGCTGCAAAGCTTTGCCGATAACGATTTCCGAAACGCCGCGATGGTAGGGCCAGGCCGTGTCAAAATAGTTCACCCCATGGGCGATGGCATAATCTACCAGCGCAAAAGCCCCCTCCTCGTTTACTTCGGAACCGGTCGGGCTGTCCGCCCCCGGCTGCATGGGAAACCGCATGCAGCCAAACCCCAGCAGTGAAACCCTGTCGCCGTTTCTGGGGTTGACCCTGCAAGCCATCTTTTCGGCGGCAGGGACCGGCAGGGGCTTTTCAAAGCTGGGCAAAAGCCGCAGTCTGTCCAGACCGTACAACACCGCGCCACCCGCGACGCCCGCCCCCGCAACCTGCAGAAGGCGGCGACGCGAAACCCTGGATGATGTATTATTTTTGTCCATGAAAACTCCACACTGGATTGCGTTAGTAATACCGGGTTCGAACCGGGCGCAATGCGCTGAAAACCTGCCGGAGCTGGCAGCCAGGCCGGAACTGCACAGCCGCCTGCCCTGATAATTGGCTGCACCTCTGGCGTCGGCTGCAAGACATTGCAACCGCAGACAGATGCGCAACCAGTCAGCGCGCCGACGTTGAGCCTGCTATTGGGGGGGGATGGTTAGGTTTGTCGTCCTGTTCAGACGGTTATGCGTTGGCGCTGCTCTCGCAGGCGTTGATTATGCGGCATGCGGCGCAGGCCGCGCCAAAACCGTTGTCGATATTGGTTACAGTGACGCCGCTGGCGCACGAGGTAAGCATGCCCAGCAAGGCTGATAGCCCCGCAAACGACGCGCCGTAACCCACCGAGGTGGGCACCGCCACCACCGGCTGCGCAACCAGACCGCCCACTACGCTTGCCAGCGCGCCTTCCATACCTGCAACCACAATAATGGCGCGGGCTGCGCGCACTTCTGGCAGGTTGCACATGAGGCGGTGAATACCCGCCACACCGACATCGGCAATAATTTTGGCCCGCACGCCCATCATGCGGCAGGTCACCAGGGCCTCCTCCGCCACAGGCAGGTCGGAGGTGCCAGCGGTAACAATGGCCACCTCGCCCTGCTTCCAGACAATGGGCCTGGTAACCAGGGTCATGGCGCGGCCCAGGGCGTTGTACTCCGCATGGGGGCATACAGACTGCACGTGGGCCGCCATCTGCGCCGAAACCCTGGTGGCAAGCACATTGCCGCGCTCCCCCACCCGGACAAAAATTTCGCCCACCTGCTCGGGTGTTTTGCCCTCGCCGTAAACAACCTCAGGAAACCCGTTGCGCGCGGGGCGCTGCAGGTCAAATTTTGTATGACCAAGGTCAAGCACAGCGCTGTCGCGCAGCATGTTCATGCCGTCGGCAACCGAAACGCTGCCGCTTTTGATATCAGTGAGCAATTTTTCCAACGAACCACAAGACATTGTTCAACTCCAACTCTGCGGGCTCAGTTGCCCGCAACCTTGCTTATGGCGGCATACACCTCTGCCAGAGGGATGCCGTGACGACGCGCCAGAGCCTTGCAGTCTTCAAACTCCGGCTTTGCGCGCAACACCTCGCCGTGCAGATGCGCCTGCTTGACCCGCACGTTGCCCAGGGGCGTTGCGACGGTGGCAAAACTCTGCTCGAGCATGGCCTTGTCGAGCTCAACGGCCTTGACCCCGAGGGTGGTGGTGTGCCGGAACAACAGCTCGGTAAATCTGGCGCGTTCCGCCGCGCCGCAGACAACCGAAATGATGACGCCGGGACGGCTTTTTTTCATGATCACAGGGGTAAAATACACATCCCCGGCACCCTGCTCTATGAGCAGATCCATGGTGTCGGCAAGCAGCTCGCCGCTCATGTCGTCGATATTGCACTGCAGCAGGCAGGCCCTGCTGGAGACATCGCCGCCAGCGGACGCGCCAAGGCCGGTAGCGCCTGCGTCGCTGCCCGCACCATGGCTGGCAGGTGCCGACACATGAACCTCGGCCAGCTCCACGCGCAGCATGTTGGGCCGGTGCGCATCGGGGCGCTGCGACTGGCGGTGCCCGATACCGTAGCCGGTTTTGAGCGTGGTCATAAGCGGCGCGGCGGTAATGGCCGTCGCCAGCGTGGCCACAATGGCCGCGCCCGTGGGGGTTGTGGCCTCGTGCTCTACCCCGCCCCGGGTCGTGGGCAGTCCGTGCAGTATCTCCGCCGTGGCCGGGGCAGGGACAGGCATCATCCCGTGAGCGCAACGCACAAAGCCGCTGCCAAGCTCAAGCGGCGACGACCAGACGGCCTCAACCCCGAGCGCGTGAAAGCAGATGGCCGCGCCCACGATGTCTACAATGGAATCTGTTGCGCCTACCTCGTGAAAATGCACGTCAGCAAGCGCCTTGCCGTGCACCTTTGCCTCTGCCTCGGCTATGCGGGTAAAAATGCTCAGGCTCGTCTGCTTGACGGCGGCATACAGCGAGCTTTGCATGATGATCGCCTCGATGTCTGCCAGGTTTCTGTGCGGCAAATGCCCGCCGTGACCGTGGCAGTGCGCGTGCTTGCGGGCATGGTCTGCGTCATCATGCCCATGGTCGTGGTCTGCGTGATCATGCCCATGACCGTGCTCGTGGTCATGCCCGTGGTCATGGCCGTGATCATGGTCATGCTCGTGGTCATCTTCCCCGTTTTTCAGCAGCACATGCACCTGCATGCCCTGGATGCCGCTCCGTTTCTGGGGCAGGCATTCAAGGGCAAACTCATCCTCAAGGCCGAGCTTGGCCAGCTCATCCCTGAGGTAGTCGGGGCTGACTCCAAGATCAATCATGGCCGCCAGATTCATGTCGCCGCTGATTCCGGCAAAGCAGTCGTAGTAGAGAATTTTCATAAAACCCCGGTCATGGGAGCACATCTGCTGCACACGTTTGCCAGGGGCAAGCGCTGATGCTCCACGTTGTTTCTGTGAGGCAATATAGAAGTTTTGTCCGGCACAAGAAATAGACAATACGACCAAATTTTTGCCTAATCCTGCACACTGGCAAAAAAAGGCCCCTCAGCAGCCCGCTTGCCAGCGCTGCACCAGCGCCGGGCACACGCCGAACATGTGCTGAAGATGCGGGGCCTGTGCCGCAAACCGGCCCGCCGACAGCCCGGCAGGCCGGATCTGCGGGTGTAACTCTCGTCAGACGTTTTTGCCCATGTCAAAAGCCTGCCCCATGCTGGGCAGCGCCTTGATGTCGCCCTTGCCCCACGCGCCCACGCCGTACACGACGCCTTTTTCTTCCGCCCCTTCGAGGCAGTAGGCAAAGCCCCTGAAGCATTCAATGGTGCGCTGCATATGCGACAGGTCGGTATCGGCGGCGGTAATAATGTAATACATGCTCTTGTTTTTGATTTCGGTATATCGTGCCACAGTTCTGTCGATCAGCGCCTTTATCTGGGCGCTGACAGAATAAAAATACACGGGCGAAGCCAGCACGAGCACATCTGCCGCAATCATCTTTTGCAGTATGTCGGCCATGCCGTCGTTTTGCACACAGGCTCCCGCATGGCTCTGGCAGTGCATGCAGCCAAGACATGGGGCAATCTTTTGCCCATGAACCCATATTTTTTCCACCGCATGCCCGGCCTCGCTGGCGCCGGCCATAAACTGGTCGCAGAGCAGGTCGGAGTTGCCGCCCTTGCGCGGGCTGCCACTAAAAATGAGTATGTTTTTCACTACAATGCTCCTTGTACGCAGGGCGTAAGACTGTAATTGGGTTGCAGACGCAAAGGGTCGCCCCCCCAGCTCAGGCCTTGCCCGGTCTGTCGCTCGGCAAGCCGGGCCCGTTGTCAAAAACTTTTGAAACATCCTTCATGTATTCAGACACTTCAAGGTGCTGCGGGCATACGTCCTCACAGGCGCGGCAGGCGATGCAGTCTGACGCTTTGCCGTGCTTGGCAGCCATGTTGAGGTAATAGACATACTGGCTAGAGTTGTTGCTTGAGGTAGCCCGCCGCGAGCTGTTGTACAGGGCAAAATAGTCGGGGATGGGAATATCACTCGGGCAGTGCTCCACGCAGTAACGACAGTTGGTGCAGGCCACGGCGGTATCGGCGTTGATGATATCCACAGCCTGACGGATAATCGCGTGCTCCTCTGCGTTCAGAGGCGTAAAATCAGCCATGTACGCCGTGTTATCAAGCACCTGCTCAAGCGTGCTCATACCGCTCAGCACCATAAGCACGCCTTCGAGGCTCGCCGCATAGCGTATGGCCCACGAAGGGATGGATGCCGTAGGGTTATGGCTGCGCATGAGAGCGGCGGCCTTGTCCGGCACAATTGCCAGGCTGCCGCCCTTGCACGGTTCCATGACGATAACGGGCAAGCCGTACTTGCGGGCAATTTCGTAACAGCGGCGCGACTGGATGCCCGGATTTTCCCAGTCGATGTAGTTGATCTGCAGCTGCACAAAATCGAGCTCCTGATGGTGCCGGGCGAGTATTTCTTCCAGCAGCTCAGGCGTATCGTGAAACGACATGCCAAGCTGTCTGATGAGGCCATCCTGCTTTTTACGCAGCACAAAGTCGAAGCAACTGAACTTTTTTGCCTGCGCATAGGAGCTTACGCCGAGATTGTGCAGCAGATAATAGTCAAAAAAATCCACGCCGCACTTTTCTAGCTGCTCGTCAAAAATACTCTGCTGGTCCTGCTCTGTCTTGAGCATGCGCGGCGGCAGCTTGGTGGCCAGCTTGAATGATTCGCGCGGGTGACGCTTTACCAGAGCCTCGCGCACAAACAGCTCGCTGTGGTAGGCGTGGTACGGCAAGGCCGTGTCAAAATAGGTAAAACCCCGTTCCAGAAAGGTATCGACCATGCGGTTCATCTGTTCCATATCCACAGATGTCTGGTCGTTGGCATCCAGCAGAGGTAGCCGCATACAGCCAAAGCCGAGTTTCTTCATCATGAGCATGAACCTCGTGTGTTTTTGGTCCTACTGCCGCATGGGCAGCGTGTAAACCGTGCTATTTAAGTGAGTTGTAGACATCGGCGGCGACAGGCTCCATCCAGGCGGCCGGGCCTTTTTGCGGGTCGATCTCTATGGCGATATGCGCAAGGCCGCTGTCTTTTGCCGCGCCGTGCCAATGCTTGACGTGGGCGGGAATGTTGACTGCGTCGCCGGGCAACAGCTGCCGCGCGGGCTTGCCCCATTCCTGATAGTAGCCTCGCCCGGCGGTTACAAGCAGCACCTGTCCGCCCTGATGCGCGTGCCAGTTGTTGCGGCAGCCGGGTGCGAAGGTCACGTTGGCCACAGGCAGGGCCTCCCCTGCCGGCACAAGCATGTTAAGCCACGCATCGCCGCTGAAATTGCTGCTCTCAAGCTTGCTTCCCGCAGCAAAAACCGAGGTTATCGGCAACTTGTCCATGATAATATCCCTGCATATGAATGTTTGCCCCTTGCCGGGGCCTGACCCCGCAGCGGGGGCCGGTCGCTGTTTGCGACCCTCGCGCCTGAGTGCGCTTCGGATGGTTTATTTGTAAGAGCCTTGCGCCAAAGCGCATAGTCTGATTCTCTAAAATTATTGCCTGATTGTACGAGGATTATAATTAATGTGTTGTTTTTTGCCGTCGGCATCTGCTAACAAAAGGAAAAACGGAGAGCAGCATGAAACCGCAGCCCGAAAAACAATGCGACCTTTTGCATGTTCAGCGCCAGATACTGGCACGGAGCATCGCCCGCTGGACCGAAAACAACCCCAGGTTTGAAGCGGACGTGCCTGGTCTGCTGCTGGTACGGTACGAGGCTCCCACGCAGCCGACCAGCGGCGTGTACGAGCCGTGCATCTGCCTTGTCGCTCAGGGGGCCAAGCGGGTTATGCTGGGAGGCGAGGAGTATGTATACGACGCCAACCATTATCTGATCTCATCGGTTGGCTTGCCGGTGGTGGCCAATGTGGTCGAGGCCAGCCCGGAAAAACCGCTGCTGGGGCTGGCGCTCAAGCTCGATATGCGTATGCTTGCCCAGATGATGGTAGACAGCAACCTGCCCGCGCCACGTTCGGGGCGGTCTGAACGAGGCATGCGCGTAAGCGAGGTAAGCGCGCAGCTGCTCAGCGCCTTTCAGCGGTTGCTCGACCTGCAGCAAGACCCGCAGGACATCGCGGTGCTGTCGCCTCTGGTTCACAAAGAAATTCTGTACCGCCTGCTCGTGGGCGAACAGGGGCATTATCTGCGTCAGCTCGTCTCTGCGGGCAGCCACGGTTTTCAGATAGCGCGGGCCATAGACTGGCTCAAAAAAAACTATGTTCAGCCGCTCAAGGTCGACAGCCTGGCAAAGCAGATCGGCATGAGCACATCGACCTTTCACTACCATTTTCGCGCCATGACAGCCATGAGCCCCCTGCAGTACCAAAAATGGATGCGGCTGCACGAGGCGCGCAGGCTCATGTTTATGGAACGCCTGGACGCAACCAGCGCCGCCTTTCAGGTGGGCTACGAAAGCCCGTCGCAATTCAGCCGCGAATACCGCCGCCAGTTCGGCACGCCGCCCCTGCGCGACGTCAAAAACCTTTACACGACACAGGAAGCCAGCGCTGCTTCGCCCGCCGACGCATCCTTTGCCAACGTCACGGCCTAGCTGTCGTTTCGTCCTCTCCCTGTTGCCAGCACTCCTGCACACCCGGCTCGCCAATGCACGGCGAGGGGGCAGCAGGCCCGTTTACATCTGCAGCCCAAACGCGCAACAGGCAGTACGTTGGGGGCGGCGCTGCCGATACCCCAGTACAGGATTTGCGGCGTGCCGCAGGCGGGGAGCAATAAATTTATAAAAAAATCTAATTATCTAATAAAATTATACATTTTTTGCCACACAAAATCTATTAGCGCCTAGCAGCCCTATTTTATTAAATATTTTAAAAACACTTACTATTCATAATTCATTGCTATGGTTTTGACATGCTTTATTTATTGCTATATTAAAAAAGCATAAAAATATAAACATGGTTTATCTCAATTGTATTCCTGCCGTTATCACTTTGAACAATCAATTATCCAGAGTTTCATTTTTACCTACTACTGTGCAGATATATATTCCGCTGCACTTTGTCCTGTCCAAACTGCCCACATGCCATAGACCACCTGCGAGATTACTATGCGCATCAAATACAAGGTCTGGAGTCTGGTAACAATTATAATCAGTACTATTGTTTGTGCTGACATCTACTTTGGCTACACAGGCATCGAATCTTCCATTCAATCAGAGCTTAACAGGGATGCTGAAGACATTAGATCACTGATCATGGCCACCCGCAGGGTTTATCAAAAGCAGTTTATAGAAAGTGGATTGCCCGTAAACGAAGCCACAGTTGGGTTTTTACCAGCACATGCATTGGCAAAAATTTCTGTTGAATTCCCCCACTGGAGCACCACTGGCATTAAATTCAACAATGTAACAGACAGGCCGCGCAACCCCGCCAACAAGGCAAACAGCTTTGAGCAGGAGGCCCTTGCCTGGTTTAAGGCCAACCCGCAGGCAAAAAGCCGTCTGGTCGAACTAGCCAGGGATGGCAGCAGTTTTTATCACTAGCCCCATCCGTATTGAAGAATACTGCCTGACCTGCCACGGCAGCCGCGCTGACGCGCCGCCTTCCATTGCCGCCACATATGCCGACGCGTATGATTACAAGATTGGCGACATGCGCGGCATACTGAGCATATACCTGCCAACCGGGCAGCTGCGGTACAATGCGTATACCGCATGGGGGTATCAGCTTGCCTTGCGGCTGGTTGGCTATCTGGCGCTCCTGTTTGCTCTGGGCTGCCTGCTGAACAAGTACGTCATCAACCGACTGGCCCGGCTGGAAGAAAACACCAGAAAGCTCGCTGCGGGAGACTACTCTGCCCGCGTAAAAAGGATAGGCCGCGACGAGATTGGCGACCTGGCCACAGCCATCAACGCCATGAGCCGAGAGGTTCAAAACCGCGACACAACCCTGCGCGAAAGCGAAGAAAGCTTCAGGCTCACCGCAAACAGCATCAAGGATGCGCTGATACTGCTCAGCGGCGAGGGCAAAATCATTTTCTGGAACAGGGCCGCCGAGCAGATTTTTGGCTACACGGCCGAAGAAGCGATGGGCCGTGTGCTGCACGATCTTCTGATTCCTGATCGTCATCGCGCAAGCGTGGCCAAGGGGCTGAATGACTTTGTCCGTTCTGGGCAGGGGATATTTTGCGGCACTGGCATTGAGATCAGCGCTATCCGCAAGAATGGGCACGAATTTGCCATCGAGCTTTCGCTGTCATCCATGAACACGCAGGGCAAGTGGGTCGGCATTGGGCTGGTCAGGGACATATCGGAGCGCAAGCAGGTAGAAGCCGAACTGCAGGCCTACCGCGAGCGCCTTGAGGGGCTGGTGGAAACGCGCACGCAAGACCTGATAATTGCCAAAAATGCGGCGGAAGCTGGCAGCGTTGCCAAAAGCGCATTTTTGGCCAACATGAGCCACGAAATACGCACGCCGCTCAATGCCATAACCGGTATGATACATATTTTGCGCAAATCAGGCCTGACGCTCAACCAAGTAGAAAAGCTGACAAAAATCGAGATCGCCAGCAGCCATTTGCTGGAAATCATCAACAATGTTCTTGAATTGTCAAAAATTGAAGCAGGCAAATTTGTGCTGCAGCATGTACCCGTGCACATCCCTACCCTGCTCGAAAACATTACTTCCATCCTGGGCCAAAAAGCGCAGGAAAAAGGCATTGAACTCATCACCGAGGTCGATCCGGATATCTGCCCCGTCTACGGCGACGACAGCCGCCTGCAACAGGCCCTGCTCAACCTGACGACCAATGCGCTCAAGTTTACCGACAAGGGGCGCGTGACCGTGCGCGTGCGTGCAGAGTCGCAAACCAACAGTACCATGACATACCGCTTTGAGGTCGAGGACACCGGCATTGGCATCAGCGCCGAGCAGCAGCCGCGCCTTTTCTCCGCCTTTGAGCAGGCCGACAACTCCATGAGCCGCAAATATGGCGGCACAGGGCTGGGCCTGGCCATTACCAAAAAGATTGCGGAACTGATGGGCGGCAAAGCCGGAATGGTCAGCGCCGAGGGCAATGGCAGCACGTTCTGGTTTACCGCCGTGCTGCGAAAGGACGCGCCCCAGCTTGGCGTAACGGAGCGGATCAATGCGGAGGAAGCGGAGCGCACAATCAAGCAAAAGCTGGGCGGCAAGCGCATCCTGCTGGTTGAGGACGAGCCAATCAACCGCGAGATAGCGCAGGCCCTGCTGGAAGATGTGGGCTTTATCGTTGACCTGGCCGAGGACGGCGGCAAGGCCATTGAGCGGGTGCAGGCCGTAACCTACGACCTTATTCTCATGGATATGCAGATGCCGCACATCAACGGACTTGAGGCCACGCGGCAGATACGTTTGCTGCCGGAAGGGGCCACCATCCCCATTATCGCCATGACAGCCAACGCCTTTGCCGAAGACCGCGAGCTGTGCATCGAGGCTGGCATGAATGACTTTATCGCCAAGCCCGTTTCGGTGTCGCTGCTCTACCAGAAGCTGTGCGCCTGGTTGCAGAAGAGGTGAGGGGGGGGGAATTAAATAGCATATAGTGTTACGAAAAATACAGGGGCATTGAATTTAGGAACAAAAAACGCGTCTCTATCATGAAAGCTAACACGATACCTTTATGCGCATCATCGTAGGTTTGTTTTAGATCAGGGTTGCAATTAGATGTATTTATTGTTAATAAATAATTACTAACAAATTTTTAAGGGGAAATGACTTGGAAGAGTATCTTAAAAAAATTGGGGTTAAAAATGAAAAAATTCGAGACCCGATTTATGGCTTTATACCCATCACACCAAAAGAAAAGACAATCATTGACACACCTCTTTTCCAGCGTCTTAGACGAATAAATCAACTTGCACTAACAAAATATGTATACCCTTCTGCAGAGCATTCAAGATTTGTACACTCCATTGGAGTAATGCATTGTTCAACATTAATATTAGATGGCGTTTTTTCTCATAAAGAGACTAATTTAAACTTTGAGCCTTCACAAAAAAGCATAAAAACGCTTCGATATGCAGCTCTATTACATGACATTGGACATTTACCTTTTTCACATGCTGTTGAAAAGCAATGGCTTTGTGGATTAAAACATGAGGATGTAAGCATATATATAATTAAAAATTACAGACAGATACGAGATATATTGGAATCAGATGGAATTGACTGCAATGAGGTTGCATCACTTATAGGGAAAAAGCCTGCCGAAAAGGACCAACTTTTTCATGAAGTCATATCCGGACAACTTGATGCAGATAGAGCGGACTATCTTCTTCGGGATTCGCATGCATGCGGTGTTCGATACGGTGAATATGATTTTCCCCGTTTTTTACAAATATTTTCTGCAAAAGAAGATGCAACACATGGGAGTCTTTCTCTATGTGTTGATGAAAAAGATCTACATGTTGCAGAATCACTTCTCATCGCTAGATATCACTATAATCTGCAAATACCATATCACAGAACTAGGAGTGGATATGATTTTGTATTAAAAAAATTTGCAAAAGAAAATGTTCATTTTGATAATATATTTGAAATAAATGGCTCTAAAATTGATGAAATAAATTTTAAAAAACTTGAACTTTTGGACGATGGAAGTGTTTTTGAAAAAATTAAAGATAAATTTCAGCAGAACAATAAGTGGGCTAATTATCTAATGCGCCAAATGCACCTCTGTCCAATAATTGATACTAATGCCTTAGATAAAGATTCTGTAGACTACTTTAAAAAAAGCGTGACAGCACTTCGCGCCTCCCCCGATCTTCTTGTTGAAGATGAGGATTATTTTATTCAAGAACAGCCCGTTGAAATGCTCAAGCGCGCACAACGTTCTGGAGAATGTGATAAACCTAGCAAAAAAGGCTCAAAGTCTTTACCCGAGGGGAGTATTCGCCTTCTTGTGGACTCATATGGAGGCGCTAAGAAACAAGTTGACATACGGAACCGTTCTTGGATATTTAACAGGCTCAACAAAGAGCCCCACAAAATTTTGAGGGTTTATGTTGTAGAAGAAAAAAAAGATCACTGCAAGCAAATTATCAAGCAATTATGCCGTAAGGCACAGGGAGGATTGCTATGAATGATAAATGCAAGCAAATTGTGGCTAACATTTTGAATGCGATTGCTTACAAAAAAATTAAGCCCACAAAAATATTTTTGCATAAATTTATTTATTTTTTGAGCACACAGGGTGTTAATGTCGGATTTCGTTTCGAACCATACACTTACGGCCCATATTCATTCGACCTCTCAAGCACGCTTGGGAGCATGGCATTTTGGGATGAAATAGTTGAAAAAGGGACTTCGGTCGAAGCAGTGAATCTCGACAGATATCAGGCGACCAACCCAGAGGAACTTCACAACATTTCAGAAAACTTGGATAAATTCTTGACAATTATCCCCGCCAGCAAGTTGACATTCGACAATCTTGAACGAGTTGGCACTGCCCTTTACTGTGCAGAGGTATTAGCCAAACATGGGAAGGAACCAACCGAGGATGCGGTTGTTGAAGAATTTAAAGCTTGGAAAGGGAAAAAATACCCAGAAGCAGCCATCAAAGAAAGTTATGAAAGTTTGAAGAAATTTCTTCCTTCGCTTCAATAGCAAATAAATGAGGGCTAAATAATTTTTGCCTTCATCATTTTAAAAGGGTCACACGGGAATTCCGTGTGACCCTTTTAAAATCGCTGGTGCGCCCGACAGGAATCGAACCTGTGGCCTACAACTTAGGAGGTTGTCGCTCTATCCAACTGAGCTACGAGCGCAATCCGCATTTTGTAGTAATTCTTCAGGGTCATGTCAAGCTGGGCGTCTACGGCCTCACAGGCAACAAGTATCCGCGCTCCTGAATGGGCACTTCCAGCGCGCGAGCGGAATGAAATGCATGCCGTAGATGGTAAATAGCCATGTGCTGCGCACTCCCTGCGCGCAAGCCGAATAGGTACGCGGGCAATGGTGCAGGATGTGCTACAGGCGCACTCCCTGCGCGCGCGTGGAATGGAATTCATAACCAGCAAAGTGGGAAGAAAAGCCAGCGTCCTAAACGCGCGGTCAACAACTTAGGAGGCTGTCGCTCTGGCCACAGGGCTACAAGCGAGTTCCGTCTAAATTGGGAGTAATGCGCGGCAAGGCCGAGCCACAGCCGCTCTACCACCAGCCCACTACTCTGTTGCCGCCTGCTAGTTGCGCCACCTTTTAGTTGCCGCCCCAGATGAGCAGGGCCAGCGCGCCCAGCGTACCCACCAGCACGGCATAGGCCTGCCGTGTGCGTAGCGAAAGCACCGCCCCAAGCAGCGCCGCCACATACAGGGCAGACCACGTCACCGCAGAGAGCGCCGGTACGGCGTGGTGCTCAGAAAGCCGCGTCAGCAGCGCAAATATCAACCCAAAGCACACCGCGTACAGCACCGCCTGCCACACTGCCCGGCATAGCCCTGCCAGCAGGATCACCCGCCCCGGCGACATCCCGCCGCTGCCGTTGCACCAGGCAACCACTTCATCCACCATGGGGTTAAGCCCGATGCGCTGGCGCAGCTCGCACCAGCTGGCCGTGTAGGCCGCCATCATGGACAATATGAGCGGCAACAGCGCCGGGCCGGGCTGATCCAGCCCAAAGTGCCTGCAGAGGGGAAACACCAGCAAAAAGCTCAGGCTGCCGTAGGGCGGCACAACGCTGCCCAGTTCAAGGGCGTCAAGCCACAGCAGCTCTATGATAATGCCGAGGGGAAGCGCCAGCGACCAGTCGCCGGTAAAAAAACCGGCAAACAGGGCCAGGCAGATGGGGCGGTCTATGAGGCCGACGATGCAGCTGGAACGGGCAGCGCCAGCCAGGACAAAAAAAAAGCGTAGGGAGCCCCGGCAGCGAATATGTCAGAAAAGTTGATCATTGGGGCCTCGAACGGTCTCGGTAGGGACACAACGAAAATCAAGCTGCACAAGGTGGTTCTGTATAAAATGCAGGTCTTCCCTGTCCTGTGCGGAAAGCGCCACATGGGGCAGCACCTGTAGTTTGTCCGGTGCGTAGTGCAGGTTGCCCATGTTCAGCACCTGCATGAGCACACCCGCATCACAGGCGCGGCGTGCATCCTGACAGTTGGCAAACAGCACAAAGCAGTCATCGCCGCACGAATTCAACGTGAGGGCCAGCTCCTTGAGGCTGATAAAATGCGTCATGACGCGGTGCGGTACGGCCAGCTCAATAATCTGCTGCCGTATGACGTCGCCCGCAAGTTCGTCGTTGGCTACCACCAGGTGTCTTGCCCCCGTGTAGGGCAGCCAGGCTTCGATTACCTGGCCGTGAACCAGGCGATTGTCCACGCGAAACCACATATCAGCTGTCTGCTTTGTCACGAGCTTTGTTGCGCAGCATGCTGCCCGCAACCACTATACCCTTTGCGCCTGCCTCGCCGGCAATGCGGGCCAGTTCGCCAAGCTCCTTGTCGCGCGAGGTAAAGACCTTGAGCAACATTGGCAGGTTAACGCCCGTGACAACCTCGACCTTGTGGGTTGCCAGCAGCGAAAGCGCAAGATTGGTGGGCGTGCCGCCAAACATATCGGTGAGAATGATGACCCCGGCGCCCTTGTCGAGCCGCTGGGTTGCGTCGGTAAGACGGCGAACGGTTTCGGAGACCTCGTGGGCCACGTCAACGCTGATGGAGCTGCAGTCGCTCTGCTGCCCAAGAATGAACTCTGCGGTACGCAGCATGGCCGTGCCGTAATCGGCATGCGAAACCAGAATAATTCCAACCTGCGTCTTCTTGTTTTCGTCCGTCATGGCTACCTCACGCAACAGAACGTGCCAGCTTTTTTAGCCGAGTTCAAGGTGTCGATGCTCCAGAAACGCCGGATAATCCGCCTGCCTCAGCGCCTGCAAGATTTCTTCGGCCATGGCCACCGAGCGGTGGCGGCCGCCGGTACAGCCCACAGCAACCGTAATGCGGTATCGGCCTTCGGCCTCCATGAGCGGCAGCATAAAAAACAGCAGGTCCACAAGCTTGTCGCGGTATTCGCGCGCATGCGGCGAGTTAAAAACATAGTCGGCTACGGCCTTGTCCTTGCCGCTGAGGGGGCGCAGCTCGTCCACAAAATAGGGGTTGGCCAAAAACCGCAGGTCAAAGACCAGATCGGCCTCGCGCGGCACGCCATACTTGAAGCCAAACGAAATAACGTTGACCCGTATGGCCCGCAGCTTGCCCTTGTTGCCGCTCCAGCGCTTCTGTATGGCCCGGCGCAGATCATGGATGGAAAACCGCGAGGTGTCGATGACAAGGTCGGCCATTTCGCGCAGGGGGCGCAGGCTGCTGCGCTCGGCCAGCAGGGCGGCCTCGAGGCCCATGCCCCCCCGCTCCAGCGGATGCGGACGGCGGGTTGCGGCGTAGCGGCGTATGAGTTCCTGATTGTTGGCCTCAAGAAAAAGCAGCATGGGGCGAATATTTTTGCCCGCAAGCACGCTGAGACACTCGTTGATGTCTTCCACAAAATTGCTCTGGCGCAAATCCATGCCCAGAGCGATTCCCTTAAAGTGGCTCATGGAGGGGCGCGACATCATGTCCACCATCTCCATAGCCAGGCTTACGGGCAGACCATCAACCACAAAGTGGCCCATGTCTTCAAAAACCTTGAGCGCAGTACTCTTGCCCGCGCCAGACAGGCCCGTGACAATGCACACCTGCACGTCCGCGCCGGGAACGGGCGCGTCGGCGTCTGGCGTAACAGCACGGGTGGGAGCAAGGGGGAGCATCTGCTCGGAGTCCTTCATGACATTCGCCTCTTGTGGGTCAGATCACCGTTTGCAGCAGGGGTTGAGCGCCACAGGCTTTGATGGACGTTGCCAAATCCGGTCCGCCCGCATTATCGTTTGAAATATTTGCAGGGCGACCGCAGGGGAGCATTCGAAGTGGGGCGAACCACAACAGGCCCGCCCCACTGTACCTTATGGATTGTTACAACACTGGGTCAATAAGGGCGTAGCCGCTGACCTTGGTGCGGTACACCACATTGATGCGGTTGTTTTCTGCATTAAAGAACACCAGAAACTCGCTGCCGATGGAATCAAGCTGCATGAGCGCCTCATCCAGATGCAGAGGCTTGGTGGCAAGACGGTCGGTGCCGTCAACGGGCTGCTGCGTGTCCGCATCAGCATCAAGATTATAGGTAAACACGTCCACATCCGTATCGCGGGCGTGCCGTCTCTGGGCCTTGACGCGGGCCACCTGACGCTTGATCTGCGATTCAACCTTGTCGGTCACAAGGTCGATGGCGGCATACATGTCAGAGGTCTGCTCCGTGGCGTTGATGTGCAACCCTTCGCCGGTAACGGTCACTTCGCAGCGATGGCGAAACTTGTCAACGGTAAGCACAACTACCACTTCCAGGCCAGAGGCCTTGCCAAAAAACCGTCCCAGCTTTTCCATGCGACGACGGGCATACTTCTTGAGGTGTTCGGAGGCTTCAAAGTTCTTGAAAGCAAATGAGATGTTCATATGTTCCTCCTAAGTAGGGTGCCACTCGGCGGGGAATCAGAAATGATCCTTGCGCCTTGACGAAGAGGGAATATCAAGCGCCGTGCGGTATTTGGCCACCGTACGCCGCGCAATATTGACCTTGAGACGCTCCTTGAGCATTTCACCGATACGCTCATCGCTGAGGGGAGACCTCGTGTCCTCCTCAGAGATGAATTTCTTGATCAGCGCCTTGACGCTTTCCGAGCCAACCTGGCTTCCGTCGTCCAGCTCAAGCCCGCTGTTAAAGAAAAACTTCAACTCAAAGATGCCGTGCGGCGTGGCCACATACTTGTTGGTGGTTATGCGGCTTACCGTTGATTCGTGCATGCTGATGTCGTCGGCGATGTCTTTGAGAATAAGCGGCGCAAGCTTGGTGACGCCGTCTTCAAAAAAAGGCTGCTGGTGGCGCACAATACTTTCCATAACCTTGTACAGCGTGCGCTGGCGCTGGTACAGGCTCTTGATGAGCCACGAGGCGGAGCGGATTTTTTCCGAGCAGTAGTCTTTTTCCTGCTCGTTGCCGCCTATGTTCATCTGGCTCATGGCCGAGAGCTGCAGCTGCGGCAGACCGTCGTCGTTGAGCAAAATGACAAATTCATCGCCCATCTTGTACACAAATACGTCGGGACTCACATAGGTGGGCTCGCCGCCGCCAAAGCTGGCGCCCGGCAACGGGTCAAGACTCTGGATGATGTCCAGGTATTCCTTGAGCTCGTCCATATCGAGCTTGAACTTGCGCAGCAGGGGCTTGTAGCGCTTGGCCTCCAGGTCCTCCAGGTGCGCCTCCACCAGTTCCACAAGGATGGGGTCGCGCGCGTAGTTGAGGCTCTTTATCTGCACCATCAGGCATTCGCGGGCGTCGCGTGCGGCAACGCCGACAGGGTCGAACCGCTGCAACTTTTCCAGCACAGGCAAAACGGCGTCGGGGGTTGTCTTGGCCATGTCGGCCACTTCGTCAAGGGTGGCCTGCAGATACCCGGCGGACGACAGGTTGCCGATAATGATCTCACCGATGCCCTTTTGCTCTTCCGTCATGTCAGAGAGGCGCAGCTGCCACAGCAGATGCCCGTCAAGGGTCGGCTTGGCCGCATAGCGGGCCTCGAGAGGCGAAATTTCTTCGGCAAGCTCAAACTCGCGCGACTGCGAAAGGCGGGGGGTACTGGCAAACTCACCGAGATAATCCTCCCAGTCAGCGTCCTTGGCCAGTTCCTTGTCGTAGACTTCTTCCTTGGGGCCCTCGCGATCGTCCGGCTGCTCTGCAGAGGCGTCGTCATTGATCGTGGATTCTTCGAGAAAGGGATTTTCAAGCAGCTCTTGCTGTACAGTTTCCAGAAGCTCCACGCGTGAGAGCTGCAGCAGTTTGATTGCCTGCTGCAATTGCGGGGTCATTACCAGTTGCTGTGTCAGCTTCAGTTGCTGCCGTAGTTCCAGTGCCATGAGTGCTCTTTTGCCTTAACGTGCCATCGGGCTATAGAATTATCTGTTTACAAGTAGTGTGCCATATGTGCAAAAATTATGCAATAGCTAACAGTTGCAAGCTCAACTTCACGTCGCAAAGAGTTTTGCGCGGCTCTGGTACCCCGCAAAAACAAGCGCTGACGCGGCTTTTGCGACATTGAAAAAAACTGCCGCATACAAAAAGGGGAAGGCAAAAGCCCTCCCCTTTTTTGCGCGATTTTGCGATACCCAAGTCTGGTAAAAAACCGACGCCTGCGCCGCAACAGGTGCTGCGTTGGTTATACTTTGGCGAACTTTTTCGCCGCTGTGATAAATTCGCGGAACAAAGGATGCGCGTTCATGGGACGCGACTTGAACTCGGGGTGGAACTGGCAGCCAAGAAACCAAGGATGGTCCTTGAGCTCGATAATTTCCACCAGCGAATCGTCAGGGGCCGTACCGCTGAAAACCATGCCCTTTTCGGCCAGCAGATCCTTGAAGGCATTATTGAATTCGTAGCGATGCCGATGGCGCTCGTCCACCATGCCTTTTTTGTAAGCGGTAAAGGCCTTGGTGTCGGGCGCAACCTTGCAGGGGTACGAGCCAAGGCGCATGGTGCCGCCCTTGTCGCTGCCCGCGTCGCGCTTTTCCACATTCTTGGTGCGGAAGTCGAACCACTCGGTCATAAGGTAAATGACCTTGTGGTCTGACAGGGGGTTGAATTCTTCAGAGTTGGCATCGTCAAGCCCGGCCACGTGGCGCGTAAATTCGATAACCGCGCACTGCATGCCAAGGCAGATGCCAAAGAAAGGAACCTTGTTTTCACGGGCGTAGCGGATGGCGGCAATCTTGCCTTCCACGCCCCGGTAGCCAAAGCCGCCGGGCACGAGAATGCCGTGACAACCCTTGAAGGAGTCCGCCGCGTTGCTCTCGTCCACGTTTTCAGAGTTGACGTAGCGCAGTTCCACCTCGACACGGTTGGCCACGCCGCCGTGAATGAGGGCCTCGTGCAGGCTTTTGTAAGCCTCCTTGAGGTCAACGTACTTGCCCACAATGGCAATGGTAACCTTGCCCTTGGGGTTGGCGCAGTCGCTGATGAGCTTTTCCCAGGCTTCAAGGTGGGCGTTGCGCGCGGGCAGGCGCAGCATGATGGCCACCTTCTGGTCAAAGCCTTCTTCGTAAAACTTGAGCGGCACTTCATAGATGTTGTTTACATCAACCGAAGAGAACACGGCGTCCTGGTCCACGTTGCAGAACAGGGCGATCTTGCGGCGCAGTTCTTCGGGGATGCTCTGCTCGCAGCGGCACAAAATGATGTCGGGCTGAATGCCGATGGAGAGCAGTTCCTTGACGCTGTGCTGGGTGGGCTTGGTCTTGTGCTCGCCGGCGCTGCGCAGGTAAGGCACCAGGGTGAGGTGAATGTTCAGGCAGTTGTCGCGCCCAAGGTCGGACCTGAGCTGACGGATGGCCTCAAGAAAGGGCAGGCCTTCAATATCGCCCACAGTGCCGCCGATTTCAATGATGGCGACATCCGGCGCGTCTTCGCCTTCAGAGAGGGAGAGCACCACGGTTTTGATCTCGTCGGTGATGTGCGGAATAACCTGCACGGTCGCGCCCAGGTAATCGCCGTGCCGTTCCTTGGCGATCACATGGTTGTAAATGGCGCCGGAGGTGGTGTTGTTCTTCCGCGACATGGGCACATTGAGATAGCGCTCGTAATGCCCAAGATCCAGATCCGTCTCCGCGCCGTCGTCGGTAACAAATACCTCGCCGTGCTGGAACGGGTTCATGGTGCCGGGGTCAACATTGATGTAAGGATCAAGCTTCTGGATGGTTACCGTAAGCCCGCGCGTTTGCAGCAGCGCGCCCAGAGACGCGGCCGCAAGGCCCTTGCCCAACGACGACAACACGCCGCCCGTCACAAAAATGTATTTAGTTTTCATGGCCTTCCACCTGTACTTGGGTATGTTGAGTGGTTCAACCAAACAGTTTTAACCTGAATTGAATTTTTTGGCTAGCATTGACTAAGTAAAACAAGCTAAGTAATGTGTTATTCCCTTTTCAGCGTGCGTGCCCAACAGGCGGCCCGGACATTCTCGGCATTTGCATGCCAGATGACGGACAGCCGGGTTATTACAGGCAACAGCACGTACGGCTAAGCGCATGCCTGGCCGGAAATATCCGCGTTGCAAGCCAAGGAGGCTTCCCCCGCATGGGTACGGTCAATACACTGGTCATCACCGGCTACGGCACAAACTCTCATATGGAAACCGCCCACACCGCCCGTCTGGCCGGGGCCGACAAGGCTGACGTGGTGCATTTTTCCGATCTGGTGGCGGCCAAGGTTCGCCTTGCAGACTATCATTTTTTGGTTTTTCCCGGCGGGTTTCTTGATGGCGACGATCTCGGCGCCGCCCAGGCTGCGGCCATGCGCTGGCGCTACCTCAAGGACGACGCGGGCGCGGCCCTGCTCCAGAGCTTGCGCGAGTTTTTGGATGAGGGCAAGCTGATTCTGGGCATCTGCAACGGGTTTCAGCTGCTGGTCAAGCTGGGCGTGCTGCCCGCGCTTGGCGGCCAGCGCTTTGAACGCCAGGTCTCGCTTGGCAACAACGATTCCGCCCGGTTTGAAGACCGCTGGGTGCATCTGCTGCCCAACGCGGCAAGCCCCTGCGTGTTTACCAAAAACCTTCCCCTGCTCTCCATGCCCGTGCGCCATGGCGAAGGCAAGCTGGTTGCCCGCGATGCCGACTGCCTGCGCCGTCTTGAGGCCGAAAACCTCATCGCCCTGCAGTACGCCGACCCCGCAACGGGCAAGCCCACGCAGGAATACCCGCTGAACCCCAACGGCTCCTCCCTTGCCATTGCGGGCCTTACCGATCCCACGGGCCGGGTGCTGGGCCTTATGCCCCACCCCGAAGCCTTCCACCACGTGACCAACCACCCCGGCTGGACGCGCGGCGAGCTGGACGCGCCCGGAACCCTTATTTTTGTCAACGCGGTGCGCTACCTGCGCGGCCAGTCGTAGGCATAAAAACCTTGTGCCGGGCCTGCCGCCGCCATGGCGCAGGCCCGGCTGGATGTTATGAAGGGAGCGCCCTGCGGGGCCTCCCCTTTTTGTCTGTCCAAACTCCAGAGCCAGCGTGTTTTACCGCTGTGTTTCGCCGTTTATGTTGACAAAGACCCGGCAGTCCGGTAAGTAATCTGACTCCAAAGAGGGGCGAATCCCTTTGGATTTTCCTGCGCGCACGCGTCAGACAAGGTGCGAAACAACATTGCCACAACACGTTGCACATTTTTTTACGCCGTATTTCACGAGGCGCTTTCTCTGCACCAGCAAGAAAGTGCCTTTTTTTATGGTGGGTGATATCTATGCAACATACTGAAATTATTAAGGCGATAGAAAAAATAGCACCTCTGGCCGCTGCCGCTTCGTGGGATGTGTCGGGCCTGCAGGTGGCCGCGCGCAGGCAGGATGCGGTCAAGCTTGCCGTCTGCCTCGACCCCACGCCCGCCTCGGTGGAAGCGGCGCTGAAAAAAGGCGCGCAGTTTATCCTGAGCCACCATCCGCTGTTGCTCAAGGCCGTGCTGCCCAACAGGCTTGACGATTATCACGCGGTGCTGCGCATGCTTTTTCAGGCCGACGTGCCCCTGTACGCGGCGCATACCTCGCTGGACGTCAACGCTCACGGCCCCGCTGGCTGGCTGGCTCGCGAGCTTGACCTGAGCAACCTTGCTGTTCTGGAGCCTGTGGCTCCGGCAACGGACGATACGCTGCCGTTGGGCTTTGGCCTTGCGGGCGACCTGCCGCAACCCATGACCGTGGAGCGGATTGCAGGCATCATTGCCCGCAGCGCCCCGCTTGCCGCCGCAACCGTGAGCGGCCCGACGCCGAGCAGCGTTGCGCGCGTGGCCTACTGCACCGGTTCGGGTTCATCGCTGCTTGGAGCGGCGCAGGCTGCCGGCGCGCAGCTTTTTATAACAGGTGATGTCAAATACCACACGGCTCTTGCCGCGGAGATCTGCCTTCTGGATGTGGGGCACCACAGCCTTGAAGAAGAAATGATGCTGCGCATGAGCCGGTTGCTGCAAGAGCGGCTGCCTGAAGCGGAAGTGTTTTTTGTGCCTTCCGCCTCTCCGTTCCGCCCTGTTGCCCTGTCATGATTTTATAGGAGGACTCTTATGAGCAATGCCGTATATTTTGACCAGATCAAACAGCTGGTTGAACTGCAAAAGGTCGACGACGCCATCCACTCCGTCAAGCAGGACCTGAGCCGCGCCCCCAGCGAGCTCGACGCCCTCGAACAGCGCCATGCCGCCATAGAAACCCAGCGCAACTACATTCTCGACAAGCTCTCGCACCTGCAGGATCAGCAAAAGCGCCTTTCGCTCGAAATCGACGACGACTCCGCGCGCATCAAAAAAAGCAAAAACAAGCTCATGCAGGTGGGCAACCAGCGCGAATATCACGCAATGATGCGCGAAATGGACAGCATGGAAAAGGTCAACCGTTCCCGTGAAGAAGAAAAAATGACCCTTCTTGAGGAACTGCAGTACCAGAACGACGCTCTGGCCGAGATCGACCTCACCTACACCGCCATCAAGGCCGAGCTTGACGTCAAGCGCGACGGTCTGGAAGAAAAGCTGCAAAAGGGCAACGCCGCTCTGGAAGTGCTGAACGGCAAACGCGCCTCCGCCAGCAAAAACATTCCCCAGCCCGTTTTTATGCGCTACGAATTTATCCGCAGGCGTCTTGAGCACCCTGTGATCGTCGCGGTCAAAGAGGGCATCTGCTCCGGCTGCCACATTGCCGTGCCGCCGCAGTCGTTCATCGAACTGCAGCGCGGCCAGCAAATCTTGAGCTGCCCCAACTGCCAGCGTCTTATCTTCTGGTGCGAGCATTTTTCGGTTGAAGACGCTCCCCAGTGCGCCCCCAAGCCGGTGACCATTACCGATTAATACGACCTTTCCCCGGCGTGGACCACACGCGCCCACGCCGGTGAAAAATACAACAGGTGGGAGTTGGACAGACCGTCGCTGCAGGCCGCAAGGCCTGGGGAGGAAAGTCCGGGCTCCACAGGGCAGAACGCTGGGTAACACCCAGGAGGGGCGACCCTCGGACAGCGCCACAGAAAGCAAACCGCCCCGCCTCGCGGCGGGGTAAGGGTGAAACGGTGGGGTAAGAGCCCACCAGATGCCGCGGCGACGCGGCATGCTCGGCATACCCCGTTTGGAGCAAGACCAAATAGGGAAGGTGGTCGGCCCGACCATTGCCTTCCGGGTAGGTTGCTTGAGGGTGCGGGTAACCGTACCCCTAGAGGAATGACGGTCTGGTGCGGGCAACCGCATGACAGAACCCGGCTTATCGTCCGACTCCCACTTGTTGACAAGGTGTGTACATGGCAGAAAGTTCCGGCATTTCGCCTGACGCGGCAAAACCCTGGGCGCTTGTACTGGCCGCCGGTCAGGGCAGCCGCATGGCCCAGGTCACCGGCGGTAAGGCCAAGCAGTTTCTGCCCTGGCGGGGCGCGCCCCTTTTTTGGCATGCCGCCCGCGCCATGAGCCGCAGCGCCTGCGTTGCCGGTATTGTCTTTGTTTTTCCTGCCAGCCAGCTTGCCGAAGCCACTGAACTTCTGACCGATCTGCACAAAAACGACGACCTAGGCCTGCCGTGGGTTACGGCCTGCGGCGGCGCGCTGCGTCAGGATTCCGTACGTCTTGGCCTTGCCGCGCTGCCGGTGCGCCCCGCAAGCGTGCTGGTGCACGACGCGGCACGCCCCTTTTTGTCCCCCGCGCTTGTGCGCAGGGTCTGCCATGAGCTGGCGCTGGGCGCTGCAGGCGTCATACCCGCAATTTCCGTTACCGACACCATCAAGACAGTGGACAGTGGCCGCGTTGTCGCCACGTTGCCGCGCGAGGGGCTTGCAGCTGTGCAGACCCCGCAGGGGTTTCAGCTACAGCCCCTGCTTGACGCCCACGCGCACGCCCTTGCAGCCGGGCTTGCCGTAACCGACGACGCCTCGCTGCTTGAGGCGCTGGGCCATGAGGTGCGTGTCGTGCCAGGCGAGGCCGCAAACGTGAAAATTACCCGTCCTGAAGATCTCGATTTGCTGCGCGACGCGGCGCCTGCCCCTGTCGTCCGCACCGGTATGGGCTACGACGTGCACCGTTACGGCCAGGGGCGTCCCATGCGCCTTGGCGGCGTGAGCATCCCCGGCGCGCCTGAGGTGCTCGCCCACTCCGACGGCGACGTGCTGCTGCACGCCCTTGCCGACGCCCTGCTTGGCTGCGCGTGCCTTGGCGACATCGGCCAGCATTTTTCCGACAGGGATCCGCAATATGAGGGCATATCGTCCGCCATTCTGCTGCATCAGGTTCTGGACATGGTGCGCGAGGCGGGCTGTACCCCAAGCCACGTCGACATGACCATTGTGGCGCAGGTTCCCAAGCTCGCGCCCTACCGCGAAGAAATTAAAAAAAATGTCGCTCGGCTCATGGGGTTGCCCGCATCAAGCGTAAACCTCAAGGCTACCACTGAGGAATATCTGGGCTTCACAGGCCGTTCCGAAGGCATCAAGGCATATGCAGTTGTGACCGCGCTGGGGCGCTGATCCGTTCCGCCTCCCCTGCCATTACGATTCGACATTACAAGGAAGGACATGAACACCGAACTCAGCAGGCCATGGTTTGCGCACTACGACTCCTTTGTCCCACGCACTTCAGACGTGTGGAACAAGCCGCTGTACGCCTTGCTTGACGAGGCTGCGGACAAATATCCCAACCGCATGGCCGTTATTTTTCAAAATACGCGCATCACCTACAAGCAGCTGCGCGAACAGGCCGAACGCTTTGCCGGTGCCCTGCGCCGCATCGGCGTAAAGACGGGGCACAGGGTGGCCCTGATGATGCCCAACATGCCCCAGACCGTGGTGGCCTTTTGGGGCATCATCAAGGCTGGCGGCGTGGTGGTCATGACCAACCCCCTGTATATGGAAAAGGAAATCATGGCCAACATGCAGGACTCTGGCGCGGAGCACATGGTGCTGCTCGACCTGCTCTGGCCGCGGGTTTCCGCCCTGCGCGACCGCCTGCCGCTCAAAAACTTTATTGTGACGGGCGCCGCCGACGCGCTTTCCTTTCCGCTCAACTGGCTCTACAAGCTGAAGAAACGCCGCAGCATAAAGGAGCCCATACCCTACGACGGCAAAAACGTGCATGAGTGGAAGCACTTTTTCAAGGGCGCCGAGCGGTATTCCGCACCCATTGCCGACCCCCTGCACGACCCCATCATGCTGCAGTACACCGGCGGCACAACAGGGCTGCCCAAGGGCGTTACCCTCACGCACAGCAACGTGGGCACAAACTGCCGTCAGGTGCTGGACATCATCCACGTCAGGGCGGAGGACAAGCATACCTTTATTTCGCTGCTGCCGTTTTTTCATGTCTACGGGCTCACCACGGGCCTGATCATCCCCATTGCCCTTGCGGCCACCACACTGCCGCTGCCGCGCTACGTGCCGCAGGACGTGCTGCGCCTAATCGCCAGGTACAAGCCCACGGTTTTTCCCGGTGCGCCCTCGGTCTATATTTCGTTGCTGCAACAAAAAAATCTGGCGGACTTTGACCTGCGCAGCATCAAGATCTGCGTTTCCGGCTCGGCCCCGTTGCCGCGCGAAATTTTTCGCAAATTTCAGGAGACGACCGGCGCGGCCATTCTTGAAGGCTACGGCCTTACAGAGGCCTCGCCCATCACGCATTGCAACCCGCTGGGCTTGCAGGGCCAGCGCCCCAACTCCATCGGCATGCCCGTACCGGGCACCGACGCCCGCATTGTGGACATGGAAGGCGGCTCGCTTACCCTGCCGCCCGGCAAGATGGGCGAGCTGATCGTGCAGGGCCCGCAGGTCATGCACGGCTACTGGCGCAAACCCGACGAAAGCGCCAGCGCCCTGCGCAACGGCTGGCTGTACACCGGCGACCTGGCGACCATGGACGACGACGGCTATTTTTATATTGTTGACCGCAAAAAAGACATGGTCATCGTGGGCGGCTACAATGTTTACCCCCGCGAGGTGGATGAAGTGCTGCTGGAGCACCCCAAGGTGCTTGAGGCCGTCAGCGTGGGCATCTCCGACGAGATACGCGGCGAGATACTCAAGGCCTTTGTGGTGCGCCGCCCGGGCGAAGAGCTCACCAAGGCCGACGTGATATCCTGGTGCCGCCAGAAGCTGGCTGGCTACAAGGTTCCGCGTCTGGTGGAGTTTCGCGACGAGCTGCCCAAAACCATTGTGGGCAAGGTGCTGCGCCGCGCCCTGCGCGAAGAAGAAGAGCAAAAGATGGCCAACCGCAAAAAACGGCGCTCGGCTGATCCTACCCCCGGCGCATCCGCTCCGGACGCCCCGATGACAGCCGAAAACGGCGACGAACCTGTGGGGCACGCCTGATGCGCATTATCGCGCAACGGGTTAAAGAAGCTTCCGTAACCGTCGATGGCCGTCTGGTGGCGGCCATCGACGAGGGAATCATGGCCCTTGTCGCCTTTGGGCGCGAGGACGGGCCAGACTATCGCAACTCCCCTTCATATACGGCCATGGCCCGCAAGCTTGTGGGCCTGCGCATCTTTCCCGGTACGGGTGAAAACGCTCATAAGTTCCATGCATCACTGGACGAATTTGGCGGCCAGCTGCTGCTGGTGCCGCAGTTTACCCTGTACGCCGACTGCCGCAAGGGCCGCAGGCCTTCATTTACCGATGCGGGCGACCCCGCGTGGGCCAAGGACATGTTTATGGATTTCGTTCAAATGGTTGACGAAACTTGCGCCGTCAGCGTATCGTCAGGCATCTTCGGAGCGGACATGGATGTGCGCCTGTGCAACTGGGGGCCTGTGACCATTTTTCTGGACTCTGCCAACCTGTTTTCCCGTTAACGCAACTGCTGCCATACGGAGGAAATACAGCCATGTTTGAGCTGAAGGCGGAATCGCACACCGGTGTCACGGTACTGCGCTATTCGGGCAATCTGCTGCTGGGCGATGTGGCCCAGTTCAGCAAACTGCTTGAAGATCATTTGCTGGCGTCGGGTATTCGCCAGGTGGTGCTTGACCTGAGTCGTGTTGAAAAAGTGGACACCTCCGGGCTTGGGGTGCTTGTAAGCGCCAGCACCAAGGGACGCGGACGCGGACGCAGGCTGGTGCTGCTGATGCCTGCTCCCCATGTGGCCGAGCTGTTGCGCAAGGCTGAGATTGAGGGATTTTTCCCCACATTCGAGAGCGAAGAAGAATTGAAAGGCTATATTCCCGCTACTGCCGAGTAACGATATTACGGGGTTATGCCCTTCAGCCCGACGGATGGTGCATGGTGCAATACTATCTGAGGCATTACTTCAATCCCGACTTCGATTATCTCAACCTGAAGCCAGGTGGAGATAACGGCGCTTCTGACGTGTACAGTCTGGGCTATGTCCAGAATGTTATAGCAGGCCAGGTGCTTGCGGAACTTGTACCGCTCGACAATGCCGAGACAGGCTATGACCGCCGCTTTGTCCTCGACAAACCAGTCTTTCCCATGGGCGGCAACACCCGCGTTGATCCCAGCCATTCCAACTATCTGCTTGCCGCCGCCAAGGGGTATGTTTTTTACCTCAACGGCAAAATTACCGTCAAAGCCCTGCTCAACGTGCGCCAGGACGTGAGCTTTCAGACCGGCAACATCTTTTTTGTGGGCGACATGGCCGTGCACGGATCCGTGCGCGCGGGGTTTTCCGTACAGGGCAACAACGTGCGCATCATGGGCATGGTTGAGGGCGGCGTTGTGCGCGCCCGGCGCGATCTGCTCGTCGACGGCGGCGTTCGCGGCGGCGCAGGCAAGCACAGCAAGGTTGACGCTGGCGACAAACTCATGACTCCTTTTTTGGAAAACGTGGACGCCCGTGCGCGCGGCAACATGGTTATTGAAAAAACCTGCCTGTACAGCACCGTGTACGCCGGCAGCAACCTTGTGGTGCGCGACAAGCTCTACGGCGGCATCGTCAACGCCTACGGCAGCGTGTATGTGGGCGGGCAGCTGGGCAACAAGGCCGCGCTCTCCACAAAGGTGTATCTGGGCTACGACCCCATGAGCATCCGCCAGCTGGAAAAAATGGACAAGATTATCGCCCAGCTTTCGCAGACAATCACCCACCTCAACGCCATCGCCGGGCATCTGCCGCCCGAAACCAACGACGCCTCGCGCAAGTTGCAGGCGTTGCGGCTGCAACGTCGGCAGCTGATCAACCGGCGGGATGAACTGTGGGGCAGGCTGGCTCAGGACGAAAACTACATGCAAAACTGCCGCCTGCTCTGCCAGGGAATCGTCTACCCCGGCGTGGAAATTTCCATTGGGCGGGCGTTTACGGTTGTGGATCATATTTACCAGTGCACGCTGTTCCGCCTTGTGGACAATGAAATCATTGCGGAACCCATGCAGCCCTCGCACATGAGCAAAAAGCGATGACCTTGCCTCACGCGCCGTGCTTTACGGCGGTTTTTTCCCACCAGACCAGCGGCCGCCAACCTTCGGTCGCAACGGCAAAAGCCGTGCCCAACACTGCCTCCGACACCGTTCCAGACGACGTTGAAGCCCAGATTGGCGAGCGCGTATTCTCTATGCTGCGCCCTGGCGGCGCGGAGCGGGAGACAGCCGTTGTGGCCGGACAGATGCCGGAGCTGCAGCGCGGCTGCCTGCCCGTACTGCTGGGTTGCGGTCTTGGTCATGCGCTGGCGCGCCTGCTGCAGTGCACCGCTGGCCCTGTTGCCGTGGTGGAAAAAGAAACCGGCCTGCAAGCCATAACCCATGTTCTGCAAAACCTGCCAGCGCAGGAGCGCGGGCGCGTTACCCTCGTCACTGCGGCGCAGACCGCTGAGGCGCTGGCAGAGCTCACGCACTGGCAGATGCGCCATGGCGGCATGCGCCTGTTGCCCCTTGCCCTGCCCTTTTACCTGCGCCTTGACCGCGACTATTACGGCAGCCTGCAAAAAGAGCTGGCCGCCAGCGCCAGATTCGACTTCTGGAGCAAGGCCTCCGGGCCGCGATTTGTAAACGACAGCCCCCGCGTGCTGCTGCTGACCAGCAAGTACTTTCTTATGGGCGAAATTGAAGGCGCCTGCCGCAAGCTTGGCATTGAGCACAAGCTTGTGGTCATTCGGGACGATGCCGTCGCCCGTACGGATTTTGTACAGCAGCTGCTTGAAGCCGTGGTGTCGTTCAGGCCGGATTGCTGCATAACGCTCAACCACATGGGCGTAGATGTGGAAGGCGTGCTCATGGATCTGCTGGCGCGCCTGCAGCTGCCGCTGGCCTCGTGGTTTGTGGACAACCCGCACCTCATCATCCACCTGTATTCACGCTGCGTGAGCCCATGGACAACGCTGTTTACCTGGGATTCGGACAATATTTCCTCGCTGCGCGCGGCTGGCTTTGAGCATGTGTTTTACTTGCCTCTGGGCACTGACCCTGACCGTTTTCACCCCTCCAAGGGCGCATCCGCACCCGCGTCGTGGAAGGCCGATCTCTCCTTTGTGGGCAATTCCATGCTGTACAAGGTTGGCGGCAGGCTGAAAAACGGACGCTTCCCCCGCCCGCTGCTGCTTTCATTCCACACTGTTGCCCAACAGTTTATGGAAAGCGACCAGCGCTCCGTGGCTGATTTTCTCAAAAAATGCCAGCCCGATACCTACGCGCACTACCTCGCGTTGCCCGACAACGAGGCAAAACTGGCCTTTGAAACAGCCGTCACCTGGCAGGCGACCCGTCTGTACCGCAATGGTTGCGTGCGTCGTCTTTTGCCCCTGCGCCCGCTTATTGTGGGCGATGCCGGCTGGAAAATAGAATTTCG